>UQPI01000041.1 GCA_900542945.1 uncultured Collinsella sp. | reverse complement strand
CAGGCTACCTTTGTCGTTACGACTGGCGGTAATGATCGAAGAAGTCGGCGAGATCTTCGAGGGACTCTTTGAGCACTTCCATGCGCGGCAGGTACACGATACGGAAGTGGTCGGGCTCAGCCCAGTTGAAGCCGCCGCCGCGCGTGATCAGAATCTTCTTCTCGTGCAGCAGGTCAAGGGCGAACTGCTCGTCATCGGTAATGTTGAACTTCTTCACATCCATCTTGGGGAAGATGTAGAACGCCGCACGCGGCTTAACCACCGAGATGCCGTCAATCTTGTTGAGCGCCTCATACACAAAGTTGCGCTGCTCGTAGACACGGCCGCCGGGGCGGATGTAGTCGTTGACGGACTGATGGCCACCGAGCGCCGTCTGAACGATCGACTGAGCCGGCACGTTGGAGCACAGGCGCATGTTGGAGAGCATGTTGATGCCCATGATGAAGTCGCTCATGCAGCGCTGGTTGCCCGAAAGCACCATCCAGCCAATACGATAGCCCGCGATCATGTGCGACTTGGACAGACCGCTAAAGGTGACGCAGGGCAGATCAGGAGCGAGCGAGGCAATCGAGACGTGCTCGTAACCGTCCATGCACAGGCGGTCGTAGATCTCATCGGCAAAGATCATCAGCTGATGCCTGCGTGCAACCTCGACGATGCCCTCGAGCACCTCGCGCGGGTAGACCGAGCCCGTGGGGTTGTTGGGGTTGATGATAACGAGGGCTTTGGTCGCGCTCGTGATCTTGGACTCCATATCCTCCAGGTCGGGATACCAATCCGCCTGCTCATCGCACAGATAGTGCACCGGATGACCGCCGGCAAGGGTTGCGCACGCCGTCCAGAGCGGATAGTCGGGGCTGGGGATCAGAATCTCGTCGCCATTGTCGAGCAGCGCGTTCATCGAAAGCTGAATGAGCTCGGACACGCCGTTGCCCGTGTAGATATGCTCCATCTGAACGTTGGGCAGGCCCTTGATCTGCGAATACTGCATGATCGCCTTGCGCGCGGAGAACAGGCCACGCGAGTTGGAATAGCCTTCGCAGTCGGGCAGCTGCTGGCGCATGTCCTTGATGACCTCATCGGGCGTGCGGAAACCGAAGGGCGCCGGGTTGCCGATATTGAGCTTGAGGATGCGCTCGCCCTCGTCCTCCATACGGGCAGCCTCGTCGACGACGGGACCGCGCACGTCATACAGGACGTTATCGAGCTTGGTGGATTTAGAAAAAGTACGCATGGTGGTGCTCCTTGCAATTTGAGCTGAGGGATGGGGTTCGGGCTTGGAATCGTTGCGGGGTGATGATGCCTCGTCTTGATCGGCGTCGCCGGCAAGCAGCCAGGTAACATCGACCTCCAAAATACGGGCGAGCAGCTCAGCCACATCGCGCCGCGGAATCGTCTTGCCGCTCACATATTGGCTCATCTGACTCTTGCCGAGTTTTTTGCCGAGCATCTCCGATGCGCGGATCACGTCCGACTGGCGAACGTCGCGATCGGACATAGTCTGTCGCAGGCGATCGCTAAACGTCTCTTGGGCCACAGGAACCTCCTTGCTGGCAAAGTTCAATTTATAGAACACGAATTGAACCGTAGTTCAATTTAGCAAGCAGTATAGCGCCGTACCTCATTCGAAAGTTCAATTTCATAAGAAAACGTACCGAACTCCGAGATTTGCCCAAAGCGGACAATGACGTGCACGCGTTTAGAGGTATTCAAGGAATCGAGCAGCAGCAAGCGAAACGTCGGCCGTTCGATATATGGCGTTAATCTGCCGATGGGGACGTCCCTCGAGCGGACGAATGGCGACATTGAACTGGCAGCGCCGCAAGATGAGCGCCGGAAGGATGCTCACGCCCAAGCCGTCCTCGACCATAGCCATAATCGCATAGTCATCCCAGGTCGACAGTTTTGAGCGCACTGCCAGCCCCGCCCGACGGAACAGCGGCGTAATCTCGTCATCGGTGCCGCGTTCCAGCAGAATAAACTGCTCGTTGGCCAAGTCGGCAAGCGAGACGGCCCCCTCACTAGCAAGCAGGGAGTCTGTCGGCACCACCGCCATCAACTCGTCGCGCACCAAAGATCGCGATGTCATGCCATTTTCTCGGGGCTCATGCGGGATAAAGCCCAGATCGCAGCGGCCCTGCGCCACCCATTGTTCAATCTCTGAATAGTCGCCCATCAGCAACTCGTAATCGACGTCTGGATAATCGGCGCGAAAACGCGCGATCACCGGCGGCAGCACATGGGTCGCCACGCTCGAAAACGTACCGATGCAGATTTTGCCGCGCATGAGCCCTCGCATCTCATCCACACGCCGCTGCAAGCGAATGAATTCCTCGCATAACGCCTCGACTGCCGGCATGACCTGCCGCCCGTCGGCAGAAAGCACCACGCCCTCGCGGCTGCGATCAAGCACCTTAAAACCCCAGTCTGCCTCAAGGTCGCCCACCATGCGGCTCACGCCCGACTGCGAATAGCTCAACCGCTCTGCAGCACGCGTAAAGCTGCCGGCACGCACCGTTTCGAGCAGCACTTGCATCTTTTTGATATTGGTCTCCACGGCACGCCCCCACCCTTGCATGAGTTTTTGTCATGTTTTCCATGCATTATATTCGCTTTTCTTCTAAAGCCAGTTCACCCATAGTGAACATGTTCGGATATAGAGGGGATGTCAGCGCATGAACAACGGACTGTTTACGTACTTAGCAGCATTGCTATTGTTTGGCTCCAACGGCATCATCGCCGCTGCCATCGCGCTGCCGAGCTCCGATATCGTGCTGCTGCGCACGTTTTTGGGAGCCCTCTCGCTTGTAACCATCCTCGCCACTACCCAACACCATAAGTTGCAGGCGCCATCTCGTCCCCGCGAAGCCGCGGCTCTCCTCCTCTCGGGAGCTGCGCTGGGCGCCAGCTGGATTTTTCTGTTCCGCGCCTACCAGACGATCGGCGTCGGCGTATCCTCGCTGCTGTACTACTGCGGCCCCATCATTGTCATGGCGCTCTCCCCGCTCATCTTTGGCGAAAAGCTGACCGGCGGCAAAATCGCCGGCTTTGTCGCCGTTGCTTGTGGTGCTTTTCTCATTGCAGCGCAAGGTCTAGGCGGCAATATGCCCATTGCGGGTATCGTCTGCGGTATCGCCTCGGCATTTTGCTATGCGCTGATGGTCATCGCTAGCAAGGGTGCGCCACACATCGAAGGCCTCGAGGACTCCACGCTCCAGGTGAGCGCCGCCTTTGTGACCGCGCTGGTCCTCACGCTCATCACGCAGGGCGCTCCCTCATTCCTGTCCGCCGGCGTCGCCGCCAGTATTGATTGGCGCGCCGTCGTCATGCTCGGCGTCGTCAACACCGGCATCGGTTGCCTGCTCTACTTTAGCGCTGTCGCCAAGCTGCCCGTCCAGACCGTCGCGGTCGTCGGCTACCTCGAGCCGCTTTCGGCCGTCGTGTTCTCGGCCGTCCTTTTAGGCGAAGCCATAACACCGGTCCGCCTGATGGGCGCCGCGCTTATCATCGGCGGCGCGATTTTTTGCGAACTCGCTGGCAAGCGCGCAAGCGCCAAGGCCGGTATCGCCCAGACAGTACGCGCTTAAAAGCCCCTGTTTTGAAATGCTACCTGCGTACATGAATAATCCCCAGATGGGGATTATTGTCTAAAACACCCCGATGTGCCAAACTGCTCTTATATGTATAAAGATGGCATAAAGGTCCACTGCTCTTTGCAGAGGCCAGATGTCTAAGGGAGTCCACGTGGCACACAACAAGCTGGAGGCAAGCCTCCAAGGCCAGCACGGGCAGGGCGGGCATGGAGCCATCCCCCTTTCCGCTGGAATGCTGCTCGTAACGCTCGGCGTCGTCTACGGAGACATCGGCACGAGCCCCATGTACACCATGAAATCAATCGTCGCCAACAACGGCGGCATCGGTACCGTCAGCGAGGACATGATCCTGGGCGCGCTTTCGCTCGTCATCTGGACCATGACGCTCGTGACCACGGTCAAGTACGTGGTAATCGCCATGAAGGCCGACAACCACAACGAAGGCGGCATCTTCGCCCTGTTCAGCCTCGTACGCAAGGTGGCACCATGGCTGATTCTGCCCGCCATGATCGGCGGTGCGGCACTGCTTGCCGACGGCATCCTCACCCCCGCCGTCACGGTCACCACAGCCATCGAGGGTCTGCGCACCATCGAATGGGGCCATGCGCTGCTGGGCGACGGCCAGACCAACGTCATCATCATCACCATCATCATTATCTGCGGCCTATTTGCCATGCAGCGCGCCGGTACCTCGTCAATCGGCAAGCTCTTCGGCCCGCTCATGACGCTGTGGTTCCTGTTCCTGGCAGGCGCCGGTCTGTTCAACATGCTCGGCAACCTGTCCATCTTGCGCGCGCTCAACCCCATCCGCGGCATTATGTTCCTGTTCTCGCCCATCAACCATTCGGGCATTATGGTGCTCGGCTTTGTCTTCCTGTCGACAACCGGTGCCGAGGCACTCTACTCGGACATGGGCCACGTGGGCAAGGCAAACATCTATGCATCCTGGCCATTTGTTAAGGCGGCCCTTATCCTCAACTATCTGGGTCAGGGAGCTTGGCTACTCGCCAATAACTCCAACCCCCAGATGCTCGCGATGGATATCGTCAACCCGTTCTATATGATGCTCCCCGAGCCCCTACGCCCCTTTGCCATCGTGCTTTCGGCCGTGGCGGCCATCATCGCCTCACAGGCGCTCATCACCGGCTCGTTCTCGCTGGTATCCGAGGCAACGCGCCTCAACCTTATGCCGCACCTGCGCATCCACTACCCCAGCGACACCAAGGGCCAGCTCTATATTCCGCTCGTCAATAACATCATGTGGGTCGGCTGCATCTTCATCGTGCTGCTGTTCCAAAACTCCGAGCGCATGGAGAGTGCCTACGGCCTCGCCATTACCGTGACCATGCTTATGACCACCACGCTTTTGACGAGCTATATCGCCGGCATTCTCAAGCACAAGCTGGGCGCCTGCGTCTTCGCCCTGCTCTTCGGCGCCATTGAGCTGTGCTTTTTCGCCTCGTGCCTCACCATGTTCTTTGACGGCGGCTATGTGATGATCTTCTTGGCCGCACTGCTGTTTGGCCTTATGTATGTGTGGCGTCGCGGCACCGCCATCGAGCGCACGCAGACGATCCTGCTGCCCGTCTCCAAGTACATCGACCAGCTCAATCGCCTGCGCAATGACGAGACCTATCCCGTGCTCGCCGACAATCTGGTATTTCTCACCAACAGCCCCGACCCGCTCACACTCGACCGCGACGTGCTCTATTCCATCCTGGACAAGCACCCCAAGCGCGCCAAGGCATATTGGTTCATCAACGTGCACGTTACCGACGAACCCTATACGCACGAGTATTCCGTCGAGACCTTTGGCACGGACTTTTTGTTCCGCGTGCGCCTGGACCTGGGCTTTAAGGTCAACCAGCGCGTCAACGCCTATCTGCGTCAGATCGTCGGCGACCTGATGGCCTCGGGTGAGCTGCCGCCACAGCATCACACCTACTCCATCTACGAGACACGTGGCAACGTGGGCGACTTCCGTTTTTGCATGCTGCGCAAGATGCTTGCCCCCGAAACGGACATCAACCGCAATGACCACCGCGTCATGGCCATCAAGTACGCCGTCCGCCGCGCCTGCGGAAGCCCGGCACGCTGGTACGGTCTCGAGAACTCGGCCATCATCATCGAGTACGTGCCCCTCTTTGCCCGCATGCGCCCGGCGGTCAAACTCGTACGCACCCATGTGCCGCTCGAGGTCCAGATCGAGGAAGCCGAGGAAATGGAAGTCGACATCTTCTCGGACGACCTGGTCAACGGCAACGAAGCCGGCAGGAACATGAACGTCGACCCCACCGAGCTGCTCGAGAGCGTCGCAGATACGCCCGAACAGCAACAGCTCGACGGCCTCGAGAGCGAACAACTTAACGACGCCAACTTCTAGCGACGTCGCATATCAACGACAGCGGCCCTGCACCTCACGGGAGATGCAGGGCCGCTTTGCATTGCAGTGAAGCTATCGGCTACGAGCGACGCAGCTCAGGAACCACGAGCCTATCGGGGCTCGCACCCTCGGCATCTATCAGGCTCACATAGCGAATCGACGGGTCATCGTAGGTCGCGTAGTAATAATTGCCCGTGCGCGCGCTAAAGCATCCGGTGTAGATGGTCTTCTCGAACTTGCCATCGCCCATCTTGGACGCTCCCTCGATCATCGCCACGCCTTCGAGCGAGCGGAACATGCGGACGACGTTTTCGGCCTCGCTGTCTTTTTGCGGGTAATTGGCGTTGAGGTACGCCGCCTTTACAAAACGGCTCGGCGAATAGCAATCGCCCGGAATGCCGCGCATGCCGGCACCGGCTCCATAGGGCTTAAGCTCGGCGCCACGCCATGTCGCCGTCTGCGGAAAATCGCTTGTGGCGGTGATATAGGTGCGCAGGTTTTCCATGTGCCACGGGAAGGTCGGCTGGTTGGCAAGGGTGTCGACCGGATTGTCGTATACATGCAGGCCGTCAGCCATCATCTCGACCACGATGCTGCGCTGGCTGTCGCCGATAATCCAATGGAGCAGCGACACGCCCAGCCCCTCTCCGGCAGATTTGGCGACAATCACCGTGTCGCGCAGCGCGGCCTCGACCTCATCGACCGTCGAGAACGTCGCTGCCACCCACAGGGGAAACTCATAGGCCGCGATATTGTTCTTGCCGTCGACAGGGCCCTCGGCATACTCGGCATAGCCGGGAAAGTTGAGCCCCGCCACAGCCAGACCCGCATCGTTACCACAGTCGAAAAACATGGGATAGTTCTTGTAATCGATGCACATGCCGATTACCGCGTGTGCCGCCGACGCATCGTCGATAAACGAATACGGAATGTGAAACCCGCGCGGCATCACGCGAACCTGTTGGCCGTAGTCAAAGCTCCAGTCGAGGTTGCGGCCCAGATACATGTGGCCAGAATTATCGGTAAATCGAATGCTCGTACACATAGCGCCTCCTAGCTTTACGTTCTTGCTAAGGTTATTGTCACCAAACAAAAAGGCGCTAAACACAAAAGCCCGGACATGACAACAATGTCACGCCCGGGACAAAAACGACGAAGTGCGGTGCTTTGGTCCCCTTAGACCAACTTTCCAAGACAGTGGTCGATCATATGCTGGATCATTTGTGCCTCGAAGCCCACGAAGTCCTGCTTGCGCTCGCGCATCTTGCCGTCGACGATCTGGTCAAAGGCAACCTTGCACTTGATGTAGCGCGTGGACTTGGTGACCTCCTCGTGTGTCAGGCAGCTCTCCTCCATCTTGCTGGCACCCAGGCCAAACACCAGACGGGGGTTGTAGAGCACGTGGGGCTCGCCGGCGTCGTCCAGGTAGACGCAGACCTTCTTGGTAACGCCAATCTGGTTAGCGGCAAGGCAGCCGGCATCGTCGAGCGACTTGATGGTATCGATCAGGTCCTGAGCGACCGACTCGTCCTCGACGGTCGCAACCTCGCAACGCTGGGACAGGATAGCCTCGTCGTGGCAAAGCTCTTTAATCATACGTTCCTCCATAGGGGTCGTTGTAACCGCTTAAGTATACGGTACCCATACATTTTCATGCGAAAAATACCGTCCGTCTGCTACAAAGCGCCGAACATCAACATGCGAGGAACAACAGCGTCGCAAAGGGGCTATAGTGGGAGAGTTCGTGTCAATCGGCCTAAACTCGGGGCCGAACAAGGAAAGGGTATGCATGGACGAACTTTTTCACGTCAGTGAGCGCAAGTCCACAATCGGGACCGAACTTCGCGCTGGACTGACAACATTCCTGGCGATGGCCTACATCATCGCCGTCAACCCCGCGGTGCTCTCGGGCGCCGGCATCGATGCGGGAGCGCTCGCCTGCGCCACCTGCCTGGGCGCCGGCATCATGACCATCTGCATGGGCATCTTCGCCAACCGACCGCTCGCCTGCGCGTCGGGCTTAGGCGTCAACGCGATGATCGCTGGAATCACCACCACCGTCTGCGGCGGTGACTGGCACGTGGCCATGAGCGTCATCTTCCTTGAGGGCGTCGTCATCTTGCTGCTCGTCCTGTGCGGCCTGCGCGAGGCCATCATGGACGCCATCCCGGTTGTCCTGCGCCACGCCATCTCGGTTGGCTTGGGCCTGTTCATCGCCATGATCGGCCTGTGCGACGCCGGTATCATCACCGCCGGTGCTGGCACGCTTGTCGGCCTGGGCGACATCACCTCCCCCACCTTTATCGTCGGCATTATCTCCATCATCGTGACGGTTGCCCTGGCTTCCCGCAACGTGCCGGGCTCGCTTCTCATCGGCATCATCGTCGCCGTTATCGCCGGCATCCCCCTGGGTGTGACCCAGGCTCCGACCGGTATCATCGCCCCGCTCGACTTCTCGAGCATCGGCGGCCCCATCGCCGACGCCGGCGGCGTGCCCGCCATCGTCAAGGTCCTTACCGACCCCGCGCTCCTCGTCATCTCGTTCTCGCTGCTCATGAGTGACTTCTTCGACACCATGGGCACCGCGATGGCCGTGGCCAAGCAGGGCGAGTTCCTCACCGACGACGGCAACGTCGAGAACATCAAGGAGATCTTGATCGTCGACTCCGCCGCCGCTGCCGTGGGCGGTTTCATGGGCGTCTCCTCCATCACCACCTTCGTCGAGTCCACCTCTGGCGCTGCCGACGGTGGCCGCACGGGTCTCACCTCCGTCACAACCGGCGTGCTGTTTATCCTCGCCGCGTTTTTCTCCCCCGTCGTCTCCATCGTTTCCAGCGCCGCCACTTGCGGTGCCCTGGTCTACGTCGGCTACCTCATGATGAGCGAGGCCTCCGAGATCGACTGGTCCGACGTGTCGCAGGGTTTCCCGGCGTTCATGATTGTCGCCGGCGTGCCCTTCACCTACTCCATCTCTGCCGGCATCGGTCTGGGCTTTATCGCCTACGTGGTCGTCGCGCTCTTTAAGGGCGAGGCCTCCAAGATCAAGCCGCTCATGTGGATCGCAGCCCTCGCCTTCCTCGTCTACTTCTTCGTGGCGTAACGGCATAGTCTGCTAAAGCAAAACACCAAAGCGCGGAGTCGCATCGAGCGGCTCCGCGCTTTTCTTTTAAAGCCAGGCAACACACGGGCGCGCGATGTATTGCTCCCCGAATTTTTGGACATTTTGCCCTCCAAACGGCACTACCGCCGGCTACATCCTGCAGATATGCTGAGCGTAATCGCATAGGCCCTATGAGGATGGGAGTAACCATGGCCGCCTTGTTCACGACCCCCAAGCGCACTGACAAAGCCTCTGGAGCCCATTTTGTCGAGCCCGACGTGCGCCGTCGCACGCTGCTCGCACACGGCAGCTGGCGCCGCGTGACACGCCGCATCGTCGTGGGCGCCGTATGCGCGCTTACGGTGAGCTCGCTGCTCATGCCGAGCGTCTCGCTCGCGGCCGAGTGGGTGGACGTTGGCGGCGTCCGCCACGAAGCGGCCGCGGGACCCACGGGAGACGCCGCCGGCACCTGGAGCTGGGACGGCGCCGACGATATGAAGCTCAACGGCTATGACGGCGGTGCGATCCAGGCCGCAGGCAAGCTCAACATTGCCTACGAGGGCAGGAACACCGTGAAAACCGAGCCCGATTACACCGGAGCGGCCATCAAGGCGCAGGATGGCACTAGCCAGAAAGCAGAGTTGAACATAACGAGCTCGAATAGCACGGATGAGCTCAATGTGACAGCCGAGGCCGATGCAATTAAGTCCACAGGCGACCTCTCCATTTCTGGCCCAGGCACTGTGAACACCACAAGCACCTCTTCCGACGGAATTGAGGCAAAGGGCGACCTCTCTATCACAGGCTCGGGCACTGTGAATGCAACGGGCGGTACCGAAGGCATCCAATCCAAGGGCAAGACCACCATCGATTCCTCTGGCACAGTGATCGCTAAAGGAGGCGAAGGTTACGGCGTCGCCGCGGGCAGTGACCTGATCATCAAAGGCGGTGGCAAGGTAGAAGCAAGCTCGATAGAAGAAGCGGCGATTTGGGCTGACGGCAACATCGACATCTCGGGCGGCAGCCAGGTCAAGGCAAGCTCCCAGGGAGATCTTGCCGTCGACGCTGAGGGTAGTCTCGCGGTCACGAACGCCTCCCTTGACGCAAGCGGTGTTGAATATGGTGTCTATGCCTACAAGGGCGTTACGCTCGATCACGCGACCGTGACGGTCCGTACAAGCGCGAGCGGCGGCCAGGCCATCGCCCTCATCACTGACGGGGACGACATCGTCATCAAGAATGGTTCCATCGTGGACGCGTTCGCGGAAGGCAAATTCTCGGTTGCAATCTCTACCAGAAACCACCAGCCAAACGTCGCTGGCGGCCACATCTACATCAGCGACTCCGTTGTTAAGGCTATAGCCCGCTATATCGAGACCGGTGGCGATGGCCCCGATCACTACAGCAACGACCAAAGCGGCGGGGTCATTCCTGAGCCTAGGGGTCTGAACATCGGTATCTTCGCCCAGACCTACGAGGGCATCACGCCTGCGAGTATCTCGATCGTCCGCAGCAAGGTCACGGCCGAGGGAGACACGGCGGCAATCTTCGCTCTTGCCATAAGCGAGGACGGCAAGGCGATCGGCACCATCGAGATCGAAGGCGCTCCCATCCAGACGCCCGCAGGCGGCAAGATCATTAACTATCGCTACGAGGAAGAGTATGGCCCCAGCATCTCCTACGAGGCAGGTCAAACCATCGGCACGGGCGACGCCACGATCGACTCCCCCTATGACGCCGCTGTCGCCAAGAGCACGCTCACCGTACCTCCCGAGGAGATCAAACCCGAGGAAAAGTCCGGCGAGACCAAGCCCGAGGGTTCCAAGTCCGAGGGCACGAAGACGACCAAGACCGTTGCAGTTGCAGCCACGGGAGCCAAAACCACCGGCATCCTCGCCGCAACCGGCGACACCTCGAGCGCGGCCATCATAGCGACCGCCCTTGCAGGAACGGCCACCATCGTCACAGGCGCCCTGGCGAGCCGCAAGCGCTCGTAAACACTTTTTCGCACAGGACGAGTGGATCGCGGCCCTTGCCTTCCTCGTCTACTTCTTCGTAGCGTAAGGGCAAGGCTGCAAAAGCTGAACAATAAAGCGCGGAGTCGCCATGCGGCCCCGCGCTTTTCTTTTAGCGCCGGTCCCTGCGCCGGCGTGCGACCTATTTCTCCCCCATTTTGGCCATTTTGCCCTCCAAACGGCACTACCGCCGGCAACATCCAGCAGATACGCTGAATCTAGTCGTATAGGCCCTATGAGAACGGGAGCAACCATGGCAGCCTTGTTCACGACCCCCAAACGCAATGACGCTACCGCCGGAACCCATGTTGCCGAACCCGACGTTCGCCGTCGCATAGGACTCGCGCACGGCAGCTGGCGCCGCGTGACGCACCGCATCGTCGCGGGCGCCGTGTGCGCGCTCACGGTGAGCTCGCTGCTCATGCCGAGCGTCTCGCTCGCAGCGGAATGGGTCAAGGTCGGCGGCAACAAGTACAACACCGCGGCGAGCGACGAGGCCGGTACCTGGTCGTGGGACGGCGCCGACGACTTGAAGCTCAACAACTATAACGGCGGTGAGATCCAGGCCGCAGGCAAGCTCAACGTGAATTACTCGGGAACCAACATCGTCACTGCCGAATGGATCGAAAGCATCAACGTTTCTCATGGCACTAACGAGAATGCCGAGCTCAATATCCAAGGCGACGAGGGCGGCACGCTCAGCGTGACATCTACTGAGGACGCTATCCTCTCCACGGGTAATATCAACATCGACGGAGCCGGATCCGTCAACGCCACGAGCACTGGGTTTGATGCCATCAATGCCGGGGGTGATCTCGCTATCAAAGGTTCGGGCAACGTCAACGCCACGGGTGCATCGGATGGCATCAGGGCAAACGGCAATATCACGATTGACGACAGCGGAGCCGTCACCGCCAGGGCTACCAAGGACAAGGGTATCGGAACCGACAAGAACCTCACCATCAAGGGTGGCGGGACGGTCGAGGCAAGCTCAGCCGATGGTGAGGCCCTTTGGAGCGGCGGCAATATCAACATCTCGGACGGCAGCCAGGTCGAGGCAAGCTCCGAGAAAGACGCTGCCGTCGAGGCCAAGGGCAGCCTCGCAGCCACAAACGCCTCCCTCAACGTAAACGGTGTTGAATATGGCGTCTATGCCCACAAGGGCATCACCCTCGATCATGCAAACGTGACGGTCCGTGCAGGTAAAGGCAGATACGGTGGCGCCATCGCCCTCTTCACCTACCAGGACGACATCGTCGTCAAGAACGGCTCCACCGTGGACGCGTTTGCGGAAGGCGAGGTTTCGGCTGCATTCTCCACCAGAAACGATCGACCCAACGAGAAGGGTGGCCACATCTACATCAGCGACTCCGTTGTCAAGGCCATAGCCCGCTATGTCGAGAACGGCGACGGCCCCATCCCCTACAGCGAAAACCAAGATGGCGAGACGAGGCGCGAACCCCAAGGCGAGAACATCGGCATCATCGCCCAGACCAGCGAGGGCGTCACACCCGCAGTCATCTCGATCATCCGCAGCAAGGTAACGGCCGAAGGAGATACAGCGGCAATCTTTGCCCGTGCCATGAGCGCTGACGGCAAGACAATCGGCACCATCAAGATTGAGAACGCCGCCATCCAGACGCCCAAAGGCGGCAAGGTCATTGACTATCGCAAGCTCCGTGACGGCATCTACGAGGCAGGTCAAGCCATCGGCACGGGCGACGCCACGGTCGACTCCCTCTATATCAAAGCAGTCGCCAAAAGCACGACCATCGCACCTCCCGAGGTAGCCAAGCCGGAAGACCCCAAGCCCGACGAGACCAAGCAGAACCCCAAGCCTGAGGGCTCAAAGCCGACCAAGGCCGTTGCGGCTTCAACCACGAAAGCCAAGACTACCGGCGTGCTCGCGGCAACCGGCGACACCTCGGGTGCGGCCATCGTGGCAACCGTCCTTGCGGGAACGGCCGCTATCGCCGCGGGCGCCGTGGCGAGCCGCAAGCGCTCATAGACGCTTTTGATGCACGGGACGGCACCCATGAAAGCGCCTAGCCCGAGCACCGTTTAGCAACGCCACCGCCGAGCCCCCTCCGGCGGTGGCGTTTTCCATATGCGTCCGCAGGGTATGCACGAGATTGTCTTTGGTCTAGCCCAACCTGCATGAGCCGGCGTGCGACAATGGGGGCCGTCGATATCACAACGCCGAGAGAAGCCCGTCATGGAAGCGCATCAAAAGCAGATAACCGTTTATTCGAATCATACGGAAAGCGCGCCTGTCATCTACCTTCCTGTGGTCGTGGGCGACGGCAGCGAGGTTTATAAGTGTTGCCGAGAGCTCAACTGCCCGCCCTTCACGCTTGTCGGCATTGGCAGCCTCAACTGGAATCGCGAGCTGAGCCCCTGGGGATGCGACGGAACCGTGCGCGATGCCGAGCCCTTTGGCGGTCAAGCTGCCGATTTTCTTGATGAGCTGCTGAATCAGATAATCCCCCAGGTCGAGTCGTCGCTTCCTCAGCCGCCCACCTGGCGCGGCATTGCCGGTTACTCGCTCGCGGGCCTCTTCGCACTCTGGTCCCTCTGGCAAACCGACGCCTTTGACCGCGCCGCGAGCGCATCGGGGTCGCTATGGTTTCCCGACTTTGTCGACCGTGCCAGCACGGCCCCTTTTGCCGGCAGCCCGCAAGCCGTCTATCTGTCGCTCGGCAAAAAAGAGACCAAGACGCCCAACCGCATGATGCGGCATGTGCTCGACGACACGCGCGCGACGGAAGCGTTGCTCATCGCGCGCGGCATTCCAACAACGCTGGAGCTCAACCCCGGCAATCACTTTGCCCAAACCGACTTGCGCATGGCCCGCGGCATCCACTGGATATTGACGCATTAAAAATGGCGCCCGCGCGTACGCATGGGCGCCATTTTTTGATTCAGCTGGACGCAGTTGTTACTCAGCAGCCTCCTCAAGCTCGGAGACATCAAACTCAAAGTCGTTACCCGGCAGGATGGCGTTGAGCACAATGCCCACCAGCGAGCCCACGGCAAGACCGGAAAGCGAAATCGTCACGCCGCCCAGCTCCAGCACGATGGCGCCGGCGGTGCTGTACGCAATGCCGAGCGAAAGCACGAGCACCAGGGCGGCCACCAGCACGTTGCGGTTATTTTGGAAATCGACCTGGTTCTCGATGAGGTTGCGAACGCCCACGGCGCTGATCATGCCATAGAGCACGAGCGACACACCGCCGATTACGCACGCCGGCATGGCCGCAATGACAGCCGCGAACTTGGGGCAGAACGAAAGCACGATGGCGCAACACGCGGCAATGCGAATCACGCGCGGGTCGAACACGCGCGTCAGGGCGAGCACGCCGGTGTTCTCGCCATAGGTGGTGTTGGCCGGAGCGCCAAAGAGCGAAGCCAGGATCGTGGCAAGGCCGTCGCCGAGCAGCGTGCGATGCAGACCGGGATCGGCGATGTAGTTACGCTCGCAAGTGGAGCCGATAGCCGAGATATCACCGATATGCTCGATCATGGTCGCAAATGCCAGCGGCATAATGGTGATGATGGCCGTCGTGGCAAGACCGCTATCGAACTGCGGCCCAAAGAGTGCAAACACGGTGTTATCCCACACGACGGGCAAGCCAACCCAGGGAGCGGCTGCGACGCCCGAGAAATCAACCTCGCCGAGCGCAGTCGCAACGGCATAGCTCACCACAACGCCCAGCAGAATCGGCACGATCTTGACCATGCCACGGCCCCAGATGTTGCAGATGACGATCGCCGCCACAGCGACAACGGCAACAAGCCAATTGGTCTGGCAGTTGGCGATGGCAGAGCTTGCCAAGATCAGGCCGATGGAAATGACGATGGGGCCAGTCACTACCGGCGGGAAGAAGCGCATAACGCGCTTGGCACCAAACGCGCGAAACAGGGCCGCCAGCACCGGATAGAGCAGGCCGGCACAGGCAACGCCCAGGCAGGCGTAGGGCAAAAGCTCGGCCTCGCCGTTGGGCGCGATTGCGGCATAACCGGCAATAAAGGCAAACGAAGATCCCAAAAACGCTGGCACCTTGCCGCGCGATAGGAAGTGGAAGAGCAGCGTGCCCAGGCCGGCAAATAAAAGCGTTGCCGAAACCGAAAGGCCGGTGAGCACGGGCACCAACACCGTGGCGCCAAACATGGCAAACAGGTGCTGCAGGCCGAGCAAGAACATGCGCGGGCGACCGAGCGACGACGCATCGTAGATGGCATCGGCGACGGCGGGCGTCGAGGATTGGGACATGGATGTCCTTTCATAATGGAAGGGCGCCCGGGCATATCGGATTACCTGCCCGAACGATACGATCCGAACCATTGTACGCGATGCATGCCGCCCCGACCACGCCGCCCCTGCGAACGGCAGCACTACTTCCAGACACGCTCGGCAATGCGCCTAACCAGCGCAATCTTTGCCCACTGTTCGTCCTCGGTCAGCTTGTTGCCGATCTCGCAGCTGGCAAAGCCACACTGGGGCGACAGGTACAGGTTCTCGAGCGGCACGTACTTTGCGGCTTCGCGGATGCGCTCGACGATAACATCCTCGTTCTCGAGCTCTGCGGCCTTGGTGGTCACCAAGCCCAGCACGACCTTCTTGCCCGGGGCAACGTAGCTGAGCGGCTCAAAGCCGCCGGCGCGCGGCGTATCGAACTCCAGGTAGAATGCGTCGACATCCTCATGTGCAAACAGGTACGGCGCGATGGGGTCATAGCCGCCCTCGAAAGCATAGGTAGAGTGGTAGTTGCCGCGGCACACGTGCGTGTTAATGACGAGGTCGTCGGGCTTGTCCTCGATGGCGGCGTTGTTGAGCGCCACGCCCAGCTCGCTCACCTTTTGCAGGTCAACCGGACTCATACCGGTCTTGGACACAAAGTCGGTATCGCAATAGATGCCCCAGGTGCAGTCATCAAATTGAATGTTGCGGCAGCCTGCGGCATACAGGTCGGCAATCACGGTGCGGTATGCTGCGGCGATGGCATCGGCAAGTTCCTCATCGGTCTTATAGACGGCGCGCAGGCTCTCCTGCTGGCCATCGCAGCGGTCGAGCGTAACCTCCGAGAACGTCTGGATCGGCGCCGGAATGGTCTGGCGCGCAACCTGACCCTCCCCCTCGAGTGCCTTGACAAACTTAAAGTGCTCGACGAAGGGGTGGTTCTCGCCGCTGATGGGGCAGGTCACCACGGCGGTGTCAGCCGTGGTCTCCTCGTCGTGGAACATATAGCCCGTACGCGAGGTGCGGCGTTCAATGCCGTTGAGCCCCCACATAAAGTCGAGGTGCCAGTAACTGCGACGAAACTCGCCATCGGTAATCACCTGCAGGCCGGCGGCCTTTTGCTTGTCCACCAGGTCGCGAATAGCCTCATCCTCGACGGCCTTAAGCCCCTCGGCATCAAGTGTGCCTGCCGCATAGGCAGCGCGGGCATCCTTTACGGCCTGCGGACGAAGAAAGCTGCCGACGATATCAGCGCGAAACGGCGCGTTCGGTTGAATTGAAGTGCTCATAGATATCTCCCTTTGCATTGGTTGCTTTACTGGGACAGAGTATGAGCGCTCATATAGCCATCGTAAAATATACGTTTATAACAGTTTGATATAGATGCTTCCTATATCAGTTGGGACTGCCATGAAGAGATTTGACCTGTGTAGGACGCAGCAGTCTAGATATGCTGACGGATCGCGTCGATATAGGCTTGACCGTAGCGCGTAAGCGTCGTGTTCTTGCGCGTGATGATGCCGATCTCCATGTACTCATCCACATCGAGCGGAATCGAGATAATGCCGGGGCCGTTGAGCTCGTGACTGATCACGCCTGAGCATACCGTGTAGCCGTTGAGGCCCATGACCAGGTTGAACAGCGTCGCACGATCGCGCACGCGAATGTTCTTGCGGCGCTCAAACGTCGAGGTCAGTTCCTCGGAATAGTAAAACGAGTTGTAGCTGCCCTGCTCATAGGACAAAAATGGGTAGTCCTCGAGGTCTTCGAGCGTCACGCTGGCGTGGTCCGCCAGTGGATGGTCGGCGCATACAAAGACATGCGGCGTGGCGCAGAAGAGCCCCTCGAATACGAGCTCGTTGGCAGCGAGCATGCGCTCGATGACCTCGCGATTGTGCTCCGACAGATACAGAATGCCCAGTTCGCTTTTCATATGCGCGACGTCCTCGATAATCTCGTGAGTCTGCTCCTCGCGCAGGGTAAAGTCATAGCGCGCGGCATCGAACTCACGGATCACATCGACAAACGCGTTAACGGCAAAGGAATAATGCTGGCAACTCACGCTAAAGTGCGGCACCTGCTCGGATGTGCCCTTGTACTTGCCCTCGAGCAGGTCGGCCTGGTCGAGCACCTGGCGCGCGTAGCCTAAGAAGGTCTCGCCTTCCTCGGACACAATGACGCCCTTGTTGGTGCGCTCAAAGATGTGCACACCCATCTCGTTTTCGAGATCGCGAATCGACGCGGTAATCGAAGGCTGCGACACAAAGAGCCGGCGCGAGGCCTCGGTGATGCTGCCGCATTCGGCAACTTTGACGACATACCTGAGCTGCTGAAGCTTCATGGCTTTCTCCCTAGACGTTCGTGACGTCGAAACCCGTCGTGCTCATCTGACGCATAAACGACGGCATCTCCCCCGTCGCGGCGCAGGCGGCAATCTGATGCAGAGCCCCGGCAACCGCATCGTCTGCCGCAGCGCCGATATGCCAGCGCGCGGCAGCCGTGACGGCCTCGTTGGCATTGGCGACTGCAACGGAGTTGGGGACGGCACCGATCATGGGCAGGTCGTTATCGGAATCGCCAAATACGGCCACCTCGTCGGACGTCAGGTCCAAAGCGCGCGCCAGCTCCAGCGCAGCGCAACCCTTGTCCCAACCTGCTGGAAGAATGTCGAACAGGCGCACACGATTGTTGGGAAACACGAGCGAGAGTTCCGGCACCTCGGCGGCAACGCACTTGCGTAGCTCCGCGAGCTCCTCACGCGAACGAGCACTCCAGATATTCGCCTTGAACACCGGTGCGTCATCGACGACAGGACGGCACGGGGCCTCTTCGCCCTTGAGCCATGCGTTGCCGCCCGACTCCATGGCGCGGCGCACACGCTCGGGGTCGCTCGTTACACAATAGGCATCGTTATTCCAAAAGTCATCGCCCAGGCTGTAGACCTTCAGATACGTATCGTCGGTCTCGTACTCCAAGTAGTCAGCCAAGCGCATAAGGGCGGCGTTATCGGTCGCATGCGAGGCTACCACCTCGCCGTCCACAAACATGACCTGGCCGTTGCAGAACGCGCCGGTCGAGAAGCACTCGGCGCGATTGCGGAACATCCAGCCCATCGCGGAGGGCTGGCGACCCGAAACCGGGCCAAAGTGCAGACCCGCCGCCTGCATGGCATGAATGCCCTCGATGGCGTAGTCGCTGGCGCCGTCATGCCCGGCTGGAATCAGCGTATCGTCCATATCGGTCAGCACAAGTTTAATCATAAGGCCCCCTCGGTCATTCTTAATCCCGTCTATTGTACCGACCTGCCAAAAAGAGACAGGTTTATATTGGCAGGTTTTATCTGGGAAAACGCAAAGCCCCAGTTGTTACCTGCCAAAATAAACCTGTCCCTTTTTGGCAGGTGCGCTAGTATAGGGAACAACAGATTCGATGCGGGAGTGCCGGCGGTGCAAACCACAAGGC
>UQPI01000040.1 GCA_900542945.1 uncultured Collinsella sp. | reverse complement strand
CAATGCGGCAAAGGGGCTGTCCCTTTGCCGCATCACATGAATGCCGCCACAAAAACGGCCTATCTACTACATTTAGCCCGCGTGGGTCGACCATACCCGTGTTTTCGCAAAACTGGCAAGCCCTTTACCTGCGGTTTTGATTTCGCAATTCTCGGTATGGTCGAGGGTTACCGGTCAAACGTAGTAAATAGGCCCATTTCGTGGCGAGCAAGTCAACTCGAGGCGCAGGGCAGCCAAAAAAGCCCCGTCCCAAATTGACTGCTTTTGAATTGCGGTGATATACGGACCGTTTGAGGCTTCTGGCTTGTAAAACAGTCCGTATTTCACCGCAACTGATGAGGGGATGGGTTAACGGAGCAGCCCCGCTACTTCGCCGGCTAGGGTGATGGTACCGGCTGCTACGAAAGGCTCGCCCGCGGCATCGAAAGCCGCGAGGGCCTCGGATACGCTGGGGTACACGACCGCGAGCTTGTCGGCGTCCACCAGGGAGGCAAGCTCCTGTGCGGGCAAGGCGCGATCGGAATCGGTCTGGGTTACGACCACGCGGGGGAACGCCGGAACCAGAACGTCAACGATACCCGCCACGTCCTTATCGGCCAGCGCGGCACACAGCAGCGTGGGGCGATTCTCCACGCACGGATCGATCTCGTCCAGCGCGCTCACAAAGTTCTCGCAGCTCTGAGGGTTATGGCAGGCGTCGATCAGCTTGAGGGGATCCGTTCCCAGCGCATCAAAGCGACCCGGCGTGGGGCAGCCCATAAGCGACTCATCCAGCGCCTCGTGGTCGAGCTCGCGACCCAGATACCCCTCGCAAAGCATAATCGCGCACGCGGCATTCTGCGGCTGATATGCCGGCTTGACCATGCTCGACGTATAGATGGCACGCGGCGTGGTGCAGCTGAACTCCACCGTGTCGCCCACATGTGCCGGCACCTTGGTCGTGGCATGGTTCACCACCAGCGGCACTATGCCGCACTCGCGACAACGTGCATCCATCACGCGCTGAACGCTCGCCTCGTGCGTGCCCTCGCCCAGCACAACCAGGCGTCCGGGCTTAATGACCGCAGCCTTCTCCCCCGCAATGGCCTCGAGCGTATCGCCCAAAATACGTGTGTGGTCGAGTCCAATGCCCGTAATGGCAACGGCGACGGGATCGGTCGCGCTCGTGGCGTCCCAACGACCGCCCATGCCAACCTCGAGCACGGCAACATCCACCGCGGCCTCGGCAAACACCACAAGCGCAGCGGCCGTCAGCAGGTCAAACGGCGTGATGGTATAGGCACGCTCCCCCGCCGCCACACGACGGGCATTCACGCGATGTCCCGCCTCAACAGCGGCAGAAACACCACGGGCAAACGCCTCGTCGCTTACGACGCACCCATCGACCTCCATACGCTCGGGATAGCGCACCAGCTGCGGCGACGTATACAGCGCGGTCCTGAGCCCCTCGCCTCGAAGGATAGCAGCCGAAAAACGCGTAGTCGAAGTCTTGCCATTGGTACCGGCAACCTGAATGCAATCAAAATACTCATCCGGACGTCCCAGCTCATCAAGCATATCGACAACCGTCTCGAGCAAAGGACCAGCATCCCCGGAAATCCGCCCCGTATCAGCAGCCAGCCCAACAGCCTCATCAAACGAAAGCAAATCAAACTCAAAAGGAACGGTATACAAGCCGGAACGCTTAGGCATTTTTAGAACCGCCATTCATAGAAAAATAAAACAGTATAGGTTGAGGATAGTCAGCGAAAACGCCTCTGATGAGCCAAGGTGCCGTGAAACAAGGGCGCATAGGGCTTATGCCCATGCGCCCGAAGTTGAACGGCAGATTGGCCATCAGAGGCGTTTGCAGCGTCGAGTCAGCCGCCGTTCGTCAGAACGGCGGAATAGGTGTTCGCAGTAGCGAGCAATGCCCCAAACCGCGTCCCTCAGTTACGCCTACGAGAAGTCAGCAACCTGAGCAGTCAGCGCCGCCAGGATCTCCTTGAGCTCAGCTGCACGGTCCCTCTTCTTCTGGACCACCGCAGGCGCGGCCTTAGCCACAAAGCCCTCGTTAGCAAGGGTCTTCTCGCAGCCGGCGAGCTCCTTCTGCGCAGCGGCGATCTCCTTCTCCAGGCGCGCCTTCTCGGCCGAAAGATCAACCTTGCCCTCGAGCACCACAAAGACCTCGACACCGCTATCGACCACGGCGATGCTCGCAGCCGGCTTCTCGACGTCGGTACCCATGACCAGCGAAGCGGTGTTCGCCAGCGGCTCGATGGTCGAACGCAGGCTCTCGAGCTTCTCGATGTCCTCGACGCCGGCGCGCACGACCACGTCGAGCTCGGCCTTGGGGCTCAAGCGATAACGCGAACGCGTGGCGCGAGCGGCAGACACGACGGTACGGCACAGCTCAAACGCGCGCTCGGCGTCCTCGTCAACATACTTGGCGTAGTCGGCGGGCTCGGGCCACTTGGCGATCATGAGCGCCTCGGCGCGGTTCACGTTGCCCTCGGCGTCCAGGTCGAGCACGCTCGCCGGCATGTTGTCCCATATTTCCTCGGTGACAAACGGCATAAGCGGGTGCATCAGACGAATGGAGGTGTCGAGCACAAAGATCAGATTGCGCTGAGCTTGCAAACGGCCCTCGCCCTTCAGGCGGGACTTGGTGACCTCGACGTACCAGTCGCAGACCTCGTTCCAGAAGAACTGCTGCACGCCGCGAGCCATGTCGCCAAAGGTGTAGTTCTCAATACCCTCGGTGACCATCTTCACGGCCTTGGCCAGGCGGCTGAACATCCAGGCGTCGGCGGGCGTCTCCACGACGGGCTCGCCGGGCGTGTAGCCCTCCATGTTCATGAGCAGGAAGCGGCTGGCGTTCCAGATCTTGGTCACAAACGACTTGGCCTGCTCGGTGCGCGGGCTGTCGATGAGCTGCTTGGTCTTCTTGTCGATGTTCGCGTCGAACTTGACATCCTGGTTGTTGGTGCACAGCGTCAGCAGGTTGTAGCGCATGGCGTCGGCGCCATACATGCCAATGAGGTCCATGGGGTCAACGCCGTTGCCCTTGGACTTGGACATGCGGCTGCCGTCCTTGGCCAAGATCGTCGGGTAAATGACGACATCCTTAAACGGCACCTCGTCCAGGAAGTACAGCGAGCTCATGACCATGCGGGCGACCCACAGCGCGATGATGTCGCGTGCGGTGACGAGCGCCGTCGTGGGATGATGGCCCTCGAGCAGCTCCGGCTTTTGCGGCCAGCCCTGCGTGGCGAAGGTCCACAGCTGCGAGCTGAACCAGGTGTCCAGCACGTTCTCGTCCTGATGGACGTGATGGCCGCCGCACTTGGGGCACACGTCGGTGTCCTCGGTAAGGGCGTCCTCCCAGCCGCAGTCCTCGCAGTAGAACACGGGGATGCGGTGGCCCCACCACAGCTGGCGGCTGATGCACCAGTCCTTGAGGTTCTCCATCCAGGTGGTGTAGGTCTGCGTCCAGCGCGCGGGGTGGAAGGTGACCTTGCCGGAGTTGACGGCGTCGAGCGCCGGCCCCTTGAGCTTGTCGACGGCCACGAACCACTGCTCAGAAAGCCACGGCTCCAGGGCGGAGTCGCAACGGTAGCAGTGCATGACGGAGTGGTCGTGCTCGTCGACGTGGTCGAGCAGGCCGTGCTCGTCGAACCACTTGATGACGGCCTCGCGGCACTCGTCGCGGTTCATGCCGGTGAACTCGCCGTAGCCCTCGACGACCACCGCGTGCTCGTCGAAGATGTTGATCTGCGGCAGGTCGTGGGCCTGACCCATGGCGTAGTCGTTGGGGTCGTGGGCCGGGGTGACCTTAACGAAACCGGAACCAAAGTTGGCGTCGACGTGCCAATCCTCAAAGATGGGAATCTCGCGGTCGACAATGGGGAGTTTGACGGTCTTACCCACAAAAGCGGCCTTCTCGGGGTCCTTCGGGGAAACGGCAACGCCCGTGTCGCCGAGCATGGTCTCGGGACGGGTGGTGGCGACGACGATGTAGTCCTGGCCGTTGACCGGCTCGGTCAGCGGGTAGCGCAGGTGCCACAGGTGGCCCTTCTCGTCCTTGTACTCGGCCTCGTCGTCCGAGATGGCGGTGGTGCAGTTGGGGCACCAGTTGACGATGCGCTTGCCGCGATAGATCAGGCCGTCGTGGTACCAGTCGCAGAAGACCTTGCGCACGGCCTGGGCATAGTCCTCGTCCATGGTGAAGCGCTCGTTGTCGAAGTCGACGGAGCAGCCCATGCGCTTAATCTGCTCGACGATGATGCCGCCGTACTCGTGGGTCCAGTCCCAGCAGGCGTCGACAAACTTGTCGCGTCCAATCTCCAGGCGGCTGATACCCTCGCTCTTGAGCTTCTTGTCGACCTTGGTCTGCGTGGCGATACCGGCGTGGTCGGTGCCCAGCACCCAGCGCGTGGATTTACCGCGCATGCGAGCCATACGGATGATGGCATCCTGGATGGAGTCATCGGTGGCGTGGCCCATGTGGAGCTTGCCGGTCACGTTGGGAGGCGGAATGGTGACGGTGCAGTCGCCCACGCCCTCACGGCGCTTGTAGTAGCCGCCGTCGAGCCACTTCTGCAGGATCGCCGGCTCATTGGTCGACGGATCGTAGTTCTTGGGCATCTCTTCCATATATCTCTCCCTGTCCCGCCGGCGTGTCCGCCTGCTTGGTTTTCGCTCGGTCAGGTCCTGGCTCGCACGAAGAGCACATTAAGTGCTCTTCGGCTCGTGCGGAATCTACGAAAACCAAGCAGGCGGACACGCCTTAGGTATCGATTACTTCAGTCTGAAGGTACTAACTTGACAATCTCACAGAATAGCACAGGCATACCTGCCGAAAAGGGACAGGTTTATTTTGGCAGGTTTTATCAGGGGAAACGACATTTGCCCATATAAAACCGACCAAAATAAACCTGTCCCTAAATGGCAGGTCCCGCGGTGGTTGCCGCGGGACCTGAATGGACGCTATTTAGCCGTAGATGCGCTGAGGCTGCTCTTCGCCCTTTACGGAGGCTTCGGTCACGACGACCTTGGAAACGCCCTCCTCGCTGGGGAGGTCGAACATCGTCTGCTGCAGCACGTCCTCGCAGATGGAGCGCAGGCCGCGGGCGCCGGTCTTGCGGGCGAGCGCCATGCGGGCGATCTCGTGCAGGGCGGCGTCCTCAAACTCAAGCTCAACGTCCTCGAGCTGGAACATCTTGCGGTACTGACGCACCACGGCGTTCTTGGGCTCGGTCAGGATCGACACCAGGTCGTCCTCGTCGAGCGCCTGCGTCTGGGTGACGACAGGCGTACGTCCCACAAACTCGGGGATCATGCCAAAGGCGTTGAGGTCCTGCGGGAGCACCTGACGCAGCAGATCGTTCTCGTCGACCGAGGTAGGGCCGGCGATCTCGGAGTTAAAGCCCACGCCCTTGTTGCCAACACGGTCGGCGATGATCTTATCCAGGCCCACAAAGGCACCGCCGCAGATGAACAGGATGTTGGTCGTGTCGATCTGCAGCAGCTCCTGCTGGGGATGCTTGCGGCCGCCGGTGGGCGGAACGCTTGCCACCGTGCCCTCAAGGATCTTAAGCAGTGCCTGCTGAACGCCCTCGCCCGAGACGTCGCGGGTGATGGAGAGGTTCTCGGCCTTGCGGGCAATCTTGTCGATCTCGTCCACATAGATGATGCCCACCTGCGCGCGCTCAATATCGCCATCGGCGGCGTTGATGAGTTTGAGCAGGATGTTCTCCACGTCCTCGCCCACGTAACCGGCCTCGGTGAGCGCGGTGGCGTCGGCGATGGCAAACGGCACCTCGAGGATGCGCGCGAGCGTCTGGGCGAGCAGGGTCTTGCCGGTGCCGGTGGGACCGAGCAGCAAGATGTTGGACTTGGCGAGCTCCACCTCGTCCATATCGTCGTCGAGCTGCGAGTCCAAGCCGTCGTCAAAGGCTGAAAGCGCAGCACCGCCCTCGATCACGCGGCGGTAGTGGTTGTACACGGCCACCGACATGGCGCGCTTGGCGTCTTCCTGGCCCATGACGTAGGCCGAAAGCTCGGCATAGATCTCGTGCGGCGTCGGCACGTGCGTAATGACCTGGCGGGCGTCGTCCTCTAGCTCAAAGCCCTCGGCTTCGGGATCTACAGCGAGCTGGCCGGCAGTCTGGCCGTGATCGTTGAGGAAGCCCGGCAGCTTGCCGTTGCGGGCGGCGTCCATAAAGTCCGAAGCCAGCGACTCCTCAAGAATCTCGGAGCAGGCGGCAACGCACTCGTCGCAGATAAAGATGTTGGTCGGACCCTTTACAAGGCGACGAACCTGCCCCTGCTCTTTTCCGCAGAAGGAGCAGCGGATAGGGTTGCCGTTCTCGTCGAAGTTGTCCTGCATGTTACCTGCCATACTAGGCGTCCTTCGCGGCGAGGTCGCGCGAGGTGACGATACGGTCGATCAAGCCGTAGTCGAGGGCCTCGGCAGCGGTCAGATAGTTGTCGCGCTCGGTATCGGCCTGGACCTTCTCAATCGGCTGGCCCGACGCATCGGACAGGATCTGGTTGAGCTCGCGGCGAGTCTTCTTGATCTCCTCGGCCACGATCTCGATCTCGGTCTGCTGGCCCTGGGCACCGCCGCTGGGCTGGTGAATCATGACCTTGGAGTGCGGCAGGCAGAAGCGCTTGCCCTTGGCGCCGGCCGAAAGCAGCACGGCGGCCATGGACGCGGCCATACCGACGCAGATAGTGGAGACCTGCGGCTTGATGAAGTTCATGGTGTCCAGAATCGCCAGGCCGGAGTAAACCTCGCCGCCGGGCGAATTGATGTAGAGCGAGATATCCTTCTCGGCATCCTGGCTCTCAAGATGCAGCAGCTGGGCAACGACCAGGTTGGCGCTAACGGAGTTGATCTCCTCGCCCAAGAAGATGATGCGGTCGTTGAGCAGGCGCGAATAGATATCGTAGCTGCGCTCGCCGCGCGGCGTCTGCTCGATAACGTATGGCACGAGGGCGGAATCGAACTTAGCGATCATACGCATCTCCATTTCTCTTACGGACCAAATTGGTTCTAGATAAACGTACGGTGCCCGCATGCTATGCATTGGCTGGCACCGTACGAAGCAACCGGATAACCCGTGTATAACTTTACCCCATCACGGGCACATGCATGCGCTCGCGAGCAAGGTGGCGAGAATTACTCGGCGTCCTTGGCGGTCTCGTCGACCTCGGTCACCTTGGCGTTCTCGACCAGGTGGTCGACGGCCTTGGAGCGACGGATGGACTCGCGGACAGCAGGCATACGACCATCGGCGATAAACTCGGCCTTGGAAGCCTCGACGTCCTTGACGCCGGCCTTCTCGAACTCGGCGTTGATGTCGTCCTCGGTGACCTCGATCTTGAGCTCACGGGCAAGAGCGTCGAGAGCCAGGGACTCGCGGGCAACGTCGTTGGCCTGCTTGTGCAGGTCGCCGATGAACTGCTCCATGGTCAGACCGGAAGCGGGCAGCCAGGTGTCCAGCGTCATGCCGCGGGCAGCGAGGTTGGACAGGAAGTTCTGGCCAAGCTCCTCAAAGACGGACTGCTCGTAGTCGGCGTCCATCTCCTCGAGCTGCAGACGCTCGGCGAGAGCGGAGACGCAACGGTTCTCCTTCTCGGCCGGGAGGCGGGAAGCCTTGTCCTGCTCGATCTCGATCTTGATGGCGTCGCGCATGGCGTCGATGTTGTCGAAGCCAAAGTCGGACTTGACGAGCTCGTCGGTGAGCTCGGGAGTGTTGCGGACCTTGATGCCCTTGACGGTGACCTCGACGGTGTGGGTCTCGGCCTCCTCGCCCTCCTCGACCTCGTCGGTCCAGGTGACGGTCTTGACGTCGTCAACGTTGGCGCCGATCAGGGCCTCGTTGAACTCCTTGGGGTTACTGTCGCTACCGGCGATGAGCATGCGGCCCTCGGCGGCGAAGTTGTCGGCGTTCTCGACGGCCTTGAGGTCGACGGTCACATAGTCGTCAGCCTCGACGGCGCGGCCCTCGACGTCCTCGAAGGTGGCACGGTAGTTGAGGAGCATCTCGACCTGGTTGTTGATCTCGGACTCGGTGACCTCCGCGGGAGGCATCTCGATCTCGACGGCGTCGAAGGAGGAGAGCTCGGCAGCAGGACGCAGGGAGAACTCGACGGTGTAGGTGTAGTCCTCGTGATCCTTAGCGAGGTCGAGCTCCTTGTAGTCACCGTTCTTGGTGGGGACGATGTCCAGCTCGTTGAGGACGGCGGGCTCGTTGGCGGCGATCAGGTCGTTGGTGGCCTGAGCGAGGGTAGCCTCGGCGCCAAGTGCGGAGTCGATAACCGGACGGGGAGCCTTGCCGGCGCGGAAGCCCGGGAAGCGGTACTTCTTGGCGGTGTCCTTGTAGGCCTTCTTGATCGCGGCGTCGACGTCGGCGGCCGGGATGGTGACCGTAGCGGTGAGCTTGGCGTCCTTGACGTCAGAAGCGGTGATGTTCAACACGTTCCTCCTCATACTGCCCAGCTTATCTGAGGTGCTGGTACCTTTATGCAACAAAGAGTCGCGACGGCCGAAGCCGACGCAGATGCGTTGGTGCGGGCGAAAGGACTCGAACCTTCACGGGAATCCCACCAGAACCTAAATCTGGCGCGTCTACCAATTCCGCCACGCCCGCATGAGCGCACAGACTAGGAATGATAGCAGATACGAACGACAAGCGCACGCACACGTTTTACAGGCTCACGACCTCACCACGAGTGCGAAAGGCGGAACGAGTTGCCCCGCCCCGCCCATTACGACTTGTTCGCTGACCCGCTACTCCCCCAGCAGGGCCTTCTCGGGCGTGATCGGCAGCGAGCGCACCTGGTGGCCCGTGGCGTGTGCGACGGCCGAGGCCACGGCGGCGAGCGGCGTGTTGATGACGACCTCGCCGATCGACTTGGCGCCAAACGGGCCCGTCGGCTCGTAGCTCGGCTCAAAGGCCACGCGGATGCTGCCGATATCCAGACGCGTGGGCAGCTTGTAGCTCATAAAGTTGCCGGTGCGCAGGCGGCCGCGGTCATCGTGCTCGACAATCTCGTAGAGCGCGTGGCCGATACCCTGGGCAATGCCGCCCTCGGCCTGGACGCGCGCGAGCGCCTCGTTGATCACGGTGCCGCAGTCGACGGCAGCCGCGTAGTCCACAACAGTCACCTTGCCGGTGGCCTTGTCGACCTCGACCTCGGCAATACCGGCCATAAACGGCGGAGGCGATACGGGCAGGCAGGCAGAGGCGTGCGAGGTCAGCGCGTCGCCACCCGCGATGTTCTTGACGCACAGGTTGGCAAAGTCGCGCAGCGTGAGGTAGCGGTTCTGCTCGCGCGCGGCACGCTCGTCGGACAGGCGCACGTACTGGCCGTCGAAGACCACGTCGACGGCGTCCACGTCCCACATCTGGGCGGCCTTGGCGCAGATCTTCTCACGCAGCTCGGTCGCGGCGTTCTTGGCGGCAAGGCCCGTCACGTACGTACCCGAGCTCGCGTACGAGCCAGCGTCGAACGGCGACACATCGGTGTCCACGCCGCGTACCACGATGAGCGAGCTCTCCACGCCCAGCTCCTCGGCGGCAATCTGCGCCAGGATCGTGTCGACGCCCATGCCGTTATCGGTGGCGCCGGTGCCGATGGTAATGAAGCCATCCTCTTCCAAGCGCATGTCGATGCCGGCGATGTCCACGTTGGAGATGCCCGAGCCCTGCATGGTGAGGGCGCAACCCAAGGCGCGCACGCGGTCGCCCAGGTCGACGGCCAGCGGCTTGTCGCGCCAACCGATCATATCCATCGCGCGCAGCAGGCAGCGGTCGAGCGCGCAGGCGTTGAGCTTCTCGTTGTAGTACTGCGGCATGATCTCGCCCTCGCGCACGATGTTCTTAAGGCGCAGATCGGCGGGGTCCATGTGCAGCATGTCGGCGAGCTCGTTGACGGCGCTCTCCACGGCAAACTGGCCCTGGGTGGCACCGTAGCCGCGATACGCGCCGCCGCGGTTGGTGTTGGTGTAGACGGCGTCCCAGCTAAATCGGCTCGCCTTCACATGGTTGTAAATCGGCAGGCTCTTGTGGCCCGAGAGGCCGATCGTCGTGGTGGCGTGCTCGCCATACGCGCCGGCGTTGGACAGCGTGTGCAGGTCGATGGCAGTGATGGTGCCGTCGTTCATGGCGCCCAGCTTAACGGTCATCTGCATCTGGTGACGCGAGTTGCCCGCAGTGATGGTCTCCTCGCGGGTGTAGCAGCAGTAGCTCGGACGGCCGGTCTGCTGCGTCACAAACGCCACGAAAATCTCGCAGCAGCCCGTCTGCTTAGAGCCAAAGCCACCGCCGATGCGCGGCTTAATAACCTGCACCTGCGACTGCGGAATGTCGAGCGACTGCGCGACCATGCGGCGCACGTGGAAGGGCACCTGTGTGGAGGTGGTCACCGAAATGCGCCCGAACGCGTCGGTCGTCGCGAAGGCGCGGAAGGTCTCCATGGGCGCGGTCTGCGTGGCCTGGCTGGTGTAGGTGCGCTCAAAGACGATGTCGCTCTGGGCGAAGGCCTCGTCTAGGTCGCCATAATCGCTGGTACCGCTGCACACCAGGTTGCGGGGCACGTCGCCGCCCTGCGGGAACATAAAGGTCACGTCGCCCTCGGGGTGGACCAGGATGTCGTTATCGAGTGCCTTGGTAAAGTCGAGCAGCGGCTCGAGCACCTCGTAGTCGACCTTGATGAGCTTGAGTGCCTTGTCGGCGGCCTCCTCGGTCTCGGCGGCGACGATCGCCACCTCTTCGTTTTGGTAACGGACGAGGTTCTCGAGAATCAGGCGGTCGTAGGGACTCGGCTGCGGATAGCTCTGGCCGGCAATGGTAAAGCGGCGCTTGGGCACGTCCTCGTAGGTGTAGACGCCCACGACGCCGGGCACCTTCAGGGCGCGCGACGTATCGATGGAGCGGATCTTGGCGCGAGCATACGGGCTGCGCTTGAGTTTAACGATAAGCGCGCCGGCGGGCACCATGTCGCCCGTGTAGACGGGACGGCCCTCGAGCAACGCCTTCGAATCCTTCTTTGGCTGCTTGTGAGTAATCTGCTTGTACGAGACGCCATCGCAGCTGGTGTCGTTGACCGGCAGCTCGGGCATCTCAAAGCCCACCTGCACGCCGGACTCGTTAAGGAAGCGAACGATAGCACGCAGCTGGCTCTCGTAGCCGCTGCAGCGGCAGAGGTTGCCAGCCAGCTGGCGCGAGAGCTCCTCGCGCGTGGCGACGAGGCTCGGGTCCTCCTTGGCGGCGCGGGCAAGCGCCAGCACGTTCATGATGAGGCCGGGGGCGCAAAAACCGCACTGCTCGGCGCCTTCGGCAGCCATTGCGCGAGCCAGTGCCTCGGACTCGGCCTTGAGACCCTCAAGCGTGGTGATGGTGTGGCCCTCAACACGGGCGGCGGGAACCGAGCAGCTCAGCACCGGGTCGCCGTCGAGCCACACCGTGCACAAACCGCAGTTGGTGGTTTCGCAGGCGCAGCGCACCGACGCGCAACCCTGCTCGCGCAGCAGCGCAAAGAGCATGGTGTCGGGGGCAATCTGAACCTTGACCTTGCGGCCGTTGAGCGTAAAGGAAAGATCGATGAGTTTGGCAGCCATTAGCGCACCTCGCTAGAATCGACGCCGGGCACGCGGCGGCAGGAATACTCGTCCGTGGCAAACTTAGGAATCTGCACGCCCTCGAGCTCGTGGGCAAGCGCGGCCGAAAGCTCGATGCCGGCGGCGCGGCGCACAGCCTGAATCGCCAGCGGGGCCGAGATGCGGCGGCGGTAGTCAGCCGAGCCCCACAGGTTGGTGCCATAGCTCAGCGCGCGTACGGACGCGGCCAGGGCGCGCAGCTCGTCCTCGGAAGGCTGCTCGCTGGTGAGGCCACACGCCTCGCCCTGCAGCAAGGTTGCGCGCAGCGGGCGGGCGCCCACGGTAACGTGCCAGGATCCGTCCCACCAGGCGGCGGTGACGTTCAGCGAGGGGAAATCGGTCGCGGCCTTGCGCACGGCCTCGTAGCTCGCACGGTAATCGTGCTTGACGACCACGACGTGCTCGATCACGTCGCGTACGTAGCCCATGTCAACGAACTCGGCGAGCGGCACGCGACCGGCGCCCGTCAGCTCGACATACGAATCGAGCGCGAGAAAGGCGGAGAGAACGTCCGAGAAGCCAAAGCGGCCGTAGATGCTTCCGCCAACCGTGGCGGTATTGCGCAGCTGCACGCCCACGATATCGTGGACGGCGAACTCAAAGACATTGTTGACAAGCGCGTTGAGCCCGGCATGACGCTCGAGCTGGCGCAGGGTGCACATGGCACCGATGCGAAACTCGGTCTCGGTCTCCTCGATCTGATCGAGTCCGCAGGCCGAAAGGTCAATCGCCGTCGCCACACGACGCGAACCCAGGCGCATCCAGATGCCGCCGCCCACAATCTTGTTGTTGCGGTTTTTCTGCAAGAGCTCATAGGCTTCGGCCGCGTTTCCAACACGGACGTAGGTACCGAACTTGAGCACGTTCTCCCCCATCTCTTCACTTGTCCAGTACCTTTAAGTGTACCAAACGAGGGGGCACAGCTCGTGTCGGGACAAAATGAACCGTTTTCCTCTGTCGCATGCGAATCAAAAAGGCTCCCAGCCATGATGGCCGGGAGCCGTCTGCGATGCTATAACGAGCGAAGATTTAGCAGACGCCCTGAGCGAGCATGGCGTCGGCGACCTTCAGGAAGCCGGCGATGTTGGCGCCCATGACGAAGTTGCCCTCCTCGCCGTACTCCTTGGCGGTGTCGTCCACGTTGTGGAACATGCCGCGCATGAGCTGATCGAGCTTGCCGTCGACCTCCTCGAAGGTCCAGGACAGGTGCTCGGCGTTCTGGCTCATCTCCAGGCCGGACACGAGCACGCCGCCGGCGTTGGCAGCCTTACCGGGCATAAAGGCGACGCCGTTCTCCTGGAAGTAGGTCGTGGCCTCGATGGTCGTGGGCATGTTCGCGCCCTCGCCGACCACCTTGCAGCCGTTGGCGACGAGCGCCTGGGCGTCCTCGAGCAGCAGCGTGTTCTCGCGAGCGCAGGGCAGCGCGATGTCGCAGGGCAGCTGCCACACGCCGCGGCCGTCACCCTCGTGCCACGTGGCATTGGGCTTCTCGTCGACGTACATAGCGAGCGTAACGCCCTTGTCGTGGCCGGAGCGCTTCTTGTTGTAGACATGCTCGAGCACGGTGTAGTCGATGCCGTCGGGATCCTCGACCCAACCGTGGGTGTCGGAGCAGGCCAGCACCTTGCCGCCGAGCTGGGAGACCTTCTGGACCGCGTAGATAGCGACGTTACCGGAACCGTGAACGACGACGTTCTTGCCCTCGAAGGAGTCGCCGCGGCTCTTGAGGTACTCGTCCACAAAGTAGACCAAACCGTAGCCGGTGGCCTCGGTACGGGCGAGCGAGCCGCCAAAGGAGAGGCCCTTGCCGGTAAGGACGCCGGTCCACTCGTTGGTCAGGCGCTTGTACTGACCGAACAGGTAGGCAACCTCGCGGCCGCCAACGCCCAGGTCGCCGGCGGGAACGTCGGTGTTGGGGCCAATGTGGCGATAGAGCTCGGTCATGAAGGACTGGCAGAAGTGCATGATCTCATTGTTGGACTTGCCCTTGGGGTCAAAGTCGGAGCCGCCCTTGCCGCCGCCCATGGGAAGGGTGGTCAGGCTGTTCTTGAGGATCTGCTCCAGGCCCAGGAACTTGAGCATGCCCAGGGTGACCGTGGGGTTAAAGCGCAGGCCGCCCTTGTAGGGCCCAATGGCAGAGTTGAACTCGACGCGGTAGCCGCGGTTGACCTGGACCTTGCCCTGGTCGTCGACCCAGGGGACACGGAACATGACGATGCGCTCGGGCTCGACGAGGCGCTCAAGCAGGGCGGCCTCCTCGTACTCGGGATGGGCGTCGAGCGCCGGCTGGATGGTGCCGAGGATCTCGGTCGCGGCCTGGATGAACTCAGGCTGCTCGGGATAGCGGGCCTTGAGCTCGTCGAGAACTTTCTGCGTGTAGCTCATGCTTCCTCCAATTGATGGAAAAGAAAGGTGTCGTTCGCGGCGCCTCATACGCCGCGAGCTTTATCGAGTATGGATAATATCGCACTGTTGCAGCAAAGTTTCGCATAAGCCGACGAGCAGATGTTTCGTTTTGATTACGATGCAGGTAGAAGCGTTTTTGAGCACCCGACGTACAAATCGCGTGTTTCGAAGCTGTTTCTCGCGCGTTTCGAAACCACCACAAAGGGGACAGGCACCTTTGTGGTGGTTTTGGCGAGAAGCGTTGGCGGGAACGTATGTGAATCGAACACATCCAAGACGTTTTGCACGCCTCGCAACGGTTTTGAGGACCGCGGGGCCCACCGGAGCCCATCCGCTCCCAAACGTGGCGGTATTTTACCAAACTAGCAGGGCGTCGTGGCGAGCAGCAATACGGAAGCCCCTAGCGCAGCGATCTTAGGCCGCCGGCATCCTTGTCGAGCGTCGTAAAGCGCACCGCATCCAGGTGCTCCAAGATGCTAATGACTCGTTTGCGCGACACGCCCAGGGCCTCGCGCAGTACGCTCGTAGTGGCAGCGCCACCGGCGGCCTCGATAGCCGCTGTAACGACCTCACGCGCATGTGCCTCGGCAACGGCAGACAATGCAACGTCGCGTTCGATCTTAACGATCGAACGGTTGAGCGAAAGCTCGCGCAGGGCACGCGTCATGGTGTCGCGATCAAGGTGCAGCTGCTCGCCCACCTCGGAAAGCGTCGGCGCATCGAGACCCGCCTCGTCCAGCAGGGCCACGATACGCTGGCCAGCCTCGCGCACCACGCGTATCGCCGCGGCGGCGGAATGCGGGTCGAACACCTCGGCACCGTCGACGGCGCACACGCCACGTGCACAGCCCTCGGCAATAAGTGCCATCGCGACATCGTTACCGGCGCCCGGCCAAGCCGCGTGCGCGACCGCACCGGACGTAAAGCCGATCTCCTTGGGAGCCGCCGCGTGCATGGAGGACAAGGCCGCAGCCAGCACATCCATTGCAGCATCGAGAGCCGAGGCATCTGCGTAGAGCACCGCACCGCCCGCAGCAAGCTCGCACACGGCAGCCTGGTCCACAAGCCCACGCAAAACGATCTCGACCTCGCCGGTAACAAGATCGAGCGCTGCGGCAACACCGGCAGCGGCAACAGGCAGCGTTTGCAGCGCCAGCCACGCGTGTACGCCGTCCGCGACATCTCCGGACTCAAGCGCCGCATACAACGCGCGCCCCCCCGCCGACAGGACCCGCGCGCGGCGACAGCGCGATAGCAGGACGCGTCCGCCGCCAAGCAGCGAAATCGGCGAATACGACAGAATGACGGCATGATCGCCGGCGCGCAACGGCAGCGGCCGTTCCAGGCGCACCTGCACCACACGCGTCTCGCCGACCGCAATAGGCGGCTCGTCGTCTAAAAGCATAATGCGGCCGAGCACCTCAGCCGTGCCCGCCATAACGTGCACGCGTGTACCCGAAGCAAGAACGCCGGCTCGCACGCCATCGCGCCCCACATATGTCAGTTGCATCAAAAAGCGCAGCGTCTGGCCCACGCGACCCTCGACGCCGAGCATCTCGCCGCGCTTGAGGCCCGCCACGCCATCGCCCACCAGGTTCAGGGCGACGCGCTGGCCGGGAACCGCGCACTGGGTATCCCCGTGAACCTGCACCCCGCGCACGCGACAGCGCGTTTGCGACGGCAGCGCAACGAGCTCATCGCCAACCGAAACGGGACCGTCGTGCAGCGTGCCCGTCACGACGGTTCCGGTGCCGCGGATGCTAAAGCAACGGTCGATGGGAAGACGGGGCGCGGCGCCCGAGCCAGCGGTCGCCTCCAGATGCTCCGACCAGCACGAACAAACCGTGTTATCGAGCGTCGTAAGCAGCTCGTCCAGGCCCTCGCCCGTCTTGGAGGACACCGGCACTATAGAGGCACCCGCAAACACGGTCCCGTCCAGAAACGCCTCGACATCGAGCTCCGCCAGCGCGGCAATCTCGTGGTCGGCCAAATCGCGCATCGTGAGTGCGACGACCATGCGCGTCATACCCAACAGCTCCAGAACCCGAACGTGCTCGCGGGTCTGCGGCATCACGCCCTCAACGGCCGAAACCGCCAGCAACGCAACGTCCACGCCGGTGGCGCCCTGCACCATGGCGCGCAGATAGTGCGCATGCCCGGGTACGTCGACCAAGCCGACAAGCTTGCCGCTGGGAAGCTCGAGCTCGCCAAAGCCGAGCTCAGTGGTCATGCCTCGGCGCCGTTCGACCTCCAGGCGGTCGGGATTTTTGCCGGTCAGCGCCTCGATGAGCGCCGACTTTCCGTGGTCGACGTGCCCTGCCGTTCCAACGACAACGGGACATTCGACAAGCTCGCACGCGGTCATCGACGCAGACCCGCCCGCACGGCATCGGCCAGCGCAGACGCGCACAGATCAAGGTCGGTATCGTGCAAAAGCGTGCGGACGTCAAACAGCACCTGTTCGTGCCGCACGCGCGTGACAACCGGCGTGTCGGGTTCCTGAACCATGGCGCGCTTCAGACCATCGGCAGATAGGCGCCCATCGACGGGGCAGACGGCAACGCAAAAAGTTGGGAGCTCGACGGTCGGCAGCGAACCGCCTCCCGGAGCAGAGGCGCCTTCGACAACCCGCAGCTCTACCGCGTCCTCGCACTGAGACTCGCGGAGCTTGCACAGCATGCGGTCGTGTAGGCGCTTGGCCTGACGCTCGAGCGGAGCCAGCGCACCGGAAAGCATGTTGAGCACCGGGATCTCCCGATGCGCCGTATCGGAGCCGGCCACATACAAGCGCAGGGTGGCCTCGAGCGCCGCGAGCGTGAGCTTGCCGGGGCGAAGCGCGCGCATAAGCGGATGAGAGGCGCAGGCGGCGATCGCCTGGGCGCTGCCGAGGATAATGCCCGCCTGCGAAGCACCGAGCAGTTTGTCCCCCGAGCACGAGACAACGTCGACGCCGGCGCAAAGCGAGGCGGACGTGGGCCTCTCCCCCGCATCGGCGAGCACCCCATCTGCCAGCAAAGCGCCCGAGCCTTGGTCCTCGTAAAGCAAAAGGCCGTGTTCATGCGCCAGCGCAGAAAGCTCCGCCGCCGAAACCTCCTCGTGGAAGCCCTCGATACGGTAGTTTGAAGGATGAACTTTCAGGATCATCGCCGTGTTGGGCGTAATGGCGCTTCGATAATCATCCAGATGCGTGCGGTTGGTGGAGCCCACCTCGACAAGCTTGGCACCCGAGGCTGCCATGATGTCGGGGATGCGGAAGCTGCCGCCCACCTCGACAAGCTCGCCGCGGCTCACGATGACCTCTTTGCCAGCCGCGTGCGCGGCAAGCACCAGCAGCACCGCCGCGGCGTTATTGTTGACAACCAAAGCGTCCTGCGCCCCCGTGAGTGTGCGCAGCAGACGCGCGGCATGCTCCTTGCGGCCCCCGCGAGCACAGGTCGTGACGTCATACTCGAGTGTGCTGTAGCCGCGGGCGACATCGGCCACCGCCTGCACCGCTGCGGGAGCGAGCGGAGCGCGACCCAGATTGGTGTGGATCACAACGCCCGTCGCGTTGACGACGGGACGCAGGGTCGGCAGCGACAAGCGGTGGCACCGCCGCTCGATGGCCAGGGCGAGCTCGCGCTTGTTCCTTGCGGGGGCGCCGGAGCGAATCGCCGCGCGCTCGGTATCGAGCTCAACATCAATCGCCTCGCGCACGATCGTGTCGCCCGCATCGCCGGCAGCCTTCATGACCGGCCACTCGGACAGCAGCTCATGAACGGCGGGAATGGAGCGCAGGCGGTCGCGCACCTCGGCGGGCATGGATTCGCAGTCGCTCATGGAAAGCCTTTCGACATATTCAATAAAAAGCAGGTCCCCCATGGTCGTCATTTGCCAAACAATGACGACGCGCACGCAAAAGGGACAGGTCCATTATGGCAGCTCGTGGCAAGGCGGCGCAGCGCCTCGTCCAAAACCTGCCAAAATAAACCCGTCCCTCTTTGGTCGGTTATGACTTGGGGCCTTAGTCTTCCCTGTTGGCGTAGATAAACCAGTAGCCCAGCGCCACGATCAGGGCGCCGCCCACAATATTGCCGAGTGTGGCGACCGAAAGGTTGAGCGCCAGGCCCGCCGCGTTAAGAGCATCTGCGCCGGCGACATCGGCTCCATAGCCGCAAGAGTGCATCAAGATGCCCATGGGCAAAAAGTACATGTTGGCGACGCAGTGCTCAAAACCGCAGGCCACAAAGGCGGCAATGGGCAGCAGAATGCCCACGACCTTGTCGACCACGGTCTTGCCGGCGGTACCGATCCATACGGCCAGGCACACAAAGATGTTGCACAGAATGCCACGGAAGAAGATGGTGACGGCGTCGATCGTGACCTTACCGGCGGCGACGCTCACCATGGTGTTGGCGACCGCCTCGCCGTTGAGCTTGTAAATGGTTGCCATGTAAATCAAAAAGACAACGAACAGGGCACCGACAAAGTTGCCGATCCACACAATGGCCCAGGCCTTGAGCACCTTGACGAGCGCGATCTTTTTGCTCTTAAGCGCGCAGACCATCAGCGAGTTACCGGTAAACAGCTCCGCGCCGCAAATGAGCACGAGCACCAGCCCCAGGCAAAAACAAAGACCACCCACTAAGCGCTGAACGCCCCAACCGAGGGTCGCATCGCTCAGAAAGACCGTGAAGAACAGGCCACCGAAGGCGATGAACCCGCCGGCGAACATGGCGAGCAAAAAGGTCTTCGCAACCGGCAGGTTGGCCTTGGTAACGCCGACGGCCTCGGTCTTGGCCTCGATCGCGGCAGGTGCCAGGCAATCGGGGGTGGGGTATTCTGCCTTGCTCTGTGCCATAGCAACCACTTCTTTCGTACGATATGGCGCAAACGCTCCTGGTTCATTTGCCCCGCGAGGTCGGACGGTATAAAAATAAACGCAAGCCAAATTAGCATATTGGCCTGCGATTATATAGCTTGGAGCGGGCGACGGGAAGTCCAAGGATTTGCTTCGCTGCGGGCCTTCGGCCCTTGCGTGCTGCGCTGGAAAATGCTCACGCATTTTCTCAGGTCCGCACCCTGGCGGGTTCGATTCCCGTCGCCCGGCGCGTAAACGAAAACGGCTCTGATCCCCAAAGGAAACCAAAGCCGTTAAAACAATTCTTATGGAGCGGGCGACGGGAATCGAAC
>UQPI01000039.1 GCA_900542945.1 uncultured Collinsella sp. | reverse complement strand
CCCGACCGAGATCGAGCCCTTCGGCGGTGCCGCCACCTGCGTGGGCGGTGCCATCCGCGACCCGCTGTCGGGCCGCAGCTACGTGTACCAGGCCATGCGTGTCACCGGCGCCGGCGACCCCACCGTCCCCGTGTCCGAGACGCTCGAGGGCAAGCTGCCGCAGCGCAAGCTCGTAACCACCGCCGCCGCCGGCTACTCCAGCTACGGCAACCAGATCGGCCTTGCCACCGGCCAGGTCAACGAGCTCTATCACCCCGGCTACGTGGCCAAGCGCATGGAGGTCGGCGCCGTCGTGGGCGCCACCCCGGCAAACCACGTGCGTCGCGAGTGCCCCGCCCCCACCGACAAGATCATCCTGCTGGGCGGCCGCACCGGCCGTGACGGCATCGGCGGTGCCACCGGCTCCTCCAAGACCCAGAACACCGAGTCCATCGAGACCTCGGGCGCCGAGGTCCAGAAGGGCAACGCCCCGGTCGAGCGCAAGCTGCAGCGTCTGTTCCGCCGCGGCGACGCCTGCCGCCTGATCAAGCGCTGCAACGACTTTGGCGCCGGCGGCGTCTCGGTCGCCGTGGGCGAACTTGCCGACGGCCTGTATGTCGACCTGGACACCGTGACCAAGAAGTACGACGGCCTGGACGGCACCGAGCTTGCCATCTCCGAGTCCCAGGAGCGTATGGCCTGCGCCGTCGCCGACGGTGACGTCGAGGAGTTCATGGGCTACGCCGCCGAGGAGAACCTGGAGGCGACCGTAATCGCCGAGGTTACCGCCGAGCCGCGCATGCGCATGGCCTGGAACGGCGTCGCCATCGTCGACCTGTCCCGCGAGTTCCTCAACTCCAACGGTGCACCCAAGCACCAGGTCGCCCACGTCTGCGCCCGTAGCGTGTGGCAGCCCAGCTGGGCCGGCACCACGCTTGCCGAGCGCATGACCTCGCTCGTCACCGATCTCAACGTCGCCTCCAACAAGGGCCTTTCCGAGCGCTTCGACTCCACCATCGGTGCCGCGACCGTGCTCATGCCCTTTGGCGGCAAGACGCAGCTCACCCCGAGCTCTGCCATGGTCGCCAAGTTCCCCGTGGACGGCGAGACCACCACGGCGAGCGCCATGGCATGGGGCTTCAACCCCTACCTGATGGAGGCCGACCAGTTTGCGGGCGCCTACCTGTCCGTGGTTGAGTCAATCGCCAAGCTCGTGGCCGCCGGCTTTGAGCACAAGCGCGCCTATCTCTCCTTCCAGGAATACTTTGAGCGCCTGCGCACCGAGGCCGAGCGCTGGGGCAAGCCCATGGCAGCCGTCCTGGGCGCCCTTATGGCCCAGGTCGACCTGGGCGCCGGCGCCATCGGCGGCAAGGATTCCATGAGCGGCTCCTTTGAGGACGAGGCCGGCGAGCTCAACGTTCCGCCGACCCTCATCAGCTTCGCCGTGGCCGTGGGCAAGGCCGCCCGCGCCGTCTCGCCCGAGTTCAAGGGCCTGACGCACCGCGTCGTCCGCATCGCCCCCGCCACCTACGGCGAGGACTACCGCCCCGACGCTCAGCAGCTGCTCGCCGCGTTTGACGCCGTCGAGGCGCTCACTGCTACCGGCGACGCCCTGGCCGTCTCCACGCCCGGCTACGGCTGCGGCGCCGAGAGCCTCTTTAAGATGTGCGTCGGCAACCAGATCGGCATCGAGCTTGCCGAGGACGTGGACGTGGAGAGCCTCTTCACCCCGCTCTACGGCAGCTTTATCGTCGAGCTCGCCGAGAATGCCGAGCTGCCCGAGGTCGCCGACGGCGTTGTCGTCGAGCCCCTGGGCACCACCGTCGAGGGCTATGTCATCGACACCGGCTCCGAGGTCATCGAGCTCTCCGAGCTCCAAGAGGCCTGGGAGAGCGGCATCGAGGGTGTCTTTGCCTACCGCAGCACCGGCGAGCAGCCCGAGGTCGAGACCATCGACTATCGCACCAAGGATATCCACGTGTACGGCGGCGCCAAGATCGCCCGCCCGCGCGTGATTATCCCGGTGTTCCCCGGCAACAACTGCGAGTACGACAGCGCTCGCGCCTTCCGCGCCGCCGGTGCCGAGGCCGACACTTTCGTGATCAACAACCTCACGCCCGAGGCTGTTGCCGAAAGCACCCACGAGCTTGCCCGTCGCATCCGCCAAAGCCAGATCGTCATGATCCCCGGCGGCTTCTCGGGCGGCGACGAGCCCGACGGCTCCGCCAAGTTCATCACGGCGTTCTTCCGCGCCCCCGAGGTCGCTGAGGCAGTTCGCGACCTGCTCAAGGCCCGCGACGGCCTGATGCTGGGCATCTGCAACGGCTTCCAGGCCCTGGTCAAGCTCGGCCTGGTGCCCTACGGCGATATCGTCGACGCCACGCCCGATGCGCCCACGCTGACGTTCAACACCATCGGTCGCCATCAGAGCCGCCTGGTGCGCACCCGCATCTCGTCCAACCTGTCCCCGTGGCTGTCGCAGTGCAGCCTGGACGACCCCTACACCGTCGCCATCAGCCACGGCGAGGGCCGCTTTGTCGCCAACGACGAGGTGCTCGCCCAGCTGATCGCCAACGGCCAGGTCGCCACGCAGTACGTGGGCGAGGACGGCAAGCCCAGCATGGACCTTTCCGTCAACCCCAACGGCTCCGCACTCGCCATCGAGGGCATCACGAGCCCCGACGGCCGCGTCCTGGGCAAGATGGGCCATGCCGAGCGTCGCGGCGACAACCTGTACCGCAACGTGCCCGAGCATGTCCCCGGCGACAAGTTCATGCCGATCTTTGAGAGCGGCGTAGCCTACTTCGCCTAAACCTTTCCCATCGGGTACAATCCCCTCGGGTAACAACACCCGCCACCGACACATCCGGTGGCGGGTTCTTTTTTGCTTCGCGCATGTAGGAAGGACATCATGGAAAGCCGCAAGCCGTGTCTCGCCACCCTGCCCGGACTCATCCTGGGCTGCCTCGTTTGCTGCGCGCTCTGGGGCTCCGCCTTCCCCTGCATCAAGATTGGCTACGGCCTCTTTGGCATTCCCGCGCACGACAGCGCCTCGCAGCTGCTCTTCGCGGGTCTGCGCTTCACCCTTGCCGGCATGCTGGTCATTGTTGGCATGAGCGTGGCCCAGCGCCGACCGCTCGTTCCGCAGGTGCGCGATATCAAGCCCATCTGTATCTTGTCGCTTTTCCAGACGATCGGGCAGTACTTCTTTTTCTACCTTGGTCTCTCCCGTGCAAGTGCTATGTCGAGCTCCATCATCGAGGCCAGCGCCAACTTCCTCGCAATCCTCTTTGCCGCCCTGGCGTTTCGCACCGAAAAGCTCGATGCGGCCAAGGTGCTCGGCTGTGTACTGGGCTTTGCCGGCGTCGCGCTCGTCAACCTTTCGGGCGCGGACGGCACCTTTGGCTTTACGCTCGACGGCGAGGGCTTTATCCTGGCCTCCACCGTCGCGGGTGCCCTGTCGACCTGCCTGATCGGCATCTTCTCGCGCGAGCATGACGGCGTCCTGCTCGCCGGCTGGCAGTTTTTAGTCGGTGGCCTGGTCCTTACCGCCATCGGGTTTTTAATGGGCGGCACGTTATCCCCCACCGCAATCGCCCCCGCTATCGCACTCATCATTTATATGGCACTTATTTCTGCCGTCGCGTACTCGCTGTGGTCCCGCCTGCTCGCCGTCAACCCCGTCAGCCGCGTTTCGGTCTTTGGCTTTATGAACCCGGTCTTTGGCGTAGCGCTGAGCGCGTTGCTGCTCGGCGAGGGTGCTGGCACGAGCCCCGTTACCGTCATCGTTGCCCTGCTCTTGGTCTGCGGCGGCATCATCATCGTCAACAAACCCAAAAAAGCCTAGCGAACTGCCCGTATTTAGCAGAGAGATTCACATACTTTAGTTTAATGGAGTACATCGGTGAGCTGAGGGCCGCCACGCACGCAAGCGTGCGCCCCTTTTTCTAGCGTATCTGGACGCCGGCTTTCTTTTTCTCGGCCTTGACGCGGTAGAGCTCCGCATCGGCAGCGCGAAGCAAGTCTTGCCAGGTATCGACACCGTCACCGACCCGTGCGTAGCCGATGGACATCCGCAACAGATACGGAACCTCGGCGCGCGCGAGCTCATCGTTGATTGTCGCGCACAGATGCATGATATCCTGTTCCGCCACTGCCTTTTGGAGCACCACGAACTCATCGCCACCATAACGTGCGATAAAGCCGCCAGACGCCGAGCAGACTTCTTTGAGCGCAGCGGATATGACCTGAAGAGCGTGGTCGCCCTCCACATGCCCATAGCGATCGTTAATCTGCTTAAAGCCGTCGGCGTCCATCATAAGCAGATATACATCTTCGGCCTGATCCACATTTGAGAAGAGCGACAGCATATAGGTCTCAAAACGGTTGCGATTGTTAAGTCCAGTCAACGGGTCGGTCGAGATGAGCTGCTCCTGGTAGATGATGTAGAGCAGCAACATGCTAATCATTATGCCGACACAAAGGCCGGGCAGCGAGTATACGACCTGAAAGGTACCGCCCACCAGGGCCGGAATGGCGAAAAATGCCAAGGTTCGATAGATGGCCTTCGTCTGCAGGCTCTCGACCCTGCGAGATTGCACAAATGCATGCAGGGACGTATGTATAACGTAACAGTAGCTGACGATGGGCTGGATCATATAGGCAAAGCCGCGACGATACACGCCCTGCGAATCGATATAGAACAGGGCGTGCGTCCAGTAACTGGTAAACGCCAGCACGACCACCAGAGCCGTAGGCAACGCTACAAGCACCACCCTATAGCGCGAGGTCAAAAGGCGAGAGCCCTGCACCGTCTCGGAATAGATAAACCAAATGAGACACGCGATAGCAAAGAGCGAAAACGAAACCGCGTTGGAAATCCAGTTGGCAGCAATGCCCAACGTGCCGTCCACACCGTCCGAAAGCGTCCAGATCATATCGAATAATATGTACGCGGCAGAGGTGTAGCCAAGCATGCTAAACAATAGCTGCTGGGTGCTCGAGAACAAGGAGCGACGACTTCGCACGGCAAGCCCGATAAGAACAATCATGCATAGCACGAATATCTCAATCTTGAGTGCCTTAACCACTAGCGCCATCCCTTCAATACCCAAGTGGTCAGAATCGCCCAATTCGAATCAGGGCAATAAACACCCCTTTACTCCGCAGGGGTAAAGGGGATAATAGCAGAGCGCCCGAACATCACTGCAAAACAGTTTCTGTTCGGGCGCCCATACGGCGCGAATTGCACACGCCGGCATCATTGATGGGTATCGATTGCTACTCGCCATCGATGTCAGTCGCGACAGCCTCCTCGATGGCCTCGACACCGGCGAGCGACAGATCCTCCTTGCCTTGGCAGAACTTCTTGTCGACCCAGCCAGTCAGAATCGGAGCCATGATCGCCGTGATGATAACGGCGGTGGCGATCTGAGCGTACGCGGTGGGCGCAAGCTCGGCGTAGCGCGGTGCGACCTCGGCGAGGGCAACCGGTGTGGTCATAGCCGTGCCGGCAATGGTGGAGCAAGCCACAGCGGCCTTGCCATTGCCGCCGCACAGACGCTCGAACGCAAAGGTGATGGGACCGACGACAAACAGCGTGACAAGGCCCAGCAAGATGCCGGAAATACCGCCGGTGATAAAGCTCGACAGGCTCATGGACGCACCGAGCTGAAATCCGATGACGGCAATCGCGGGATTGGCACCGGGAACCAGCAGGTTCTTGATAAACGGGAACAGGTTGCCCAGAACCATGCCAATAACGAGTGGCAAGATGGAGCCGATAATGGTGCCAATTGGAATGTTGGCGAGGCCGGAAACACCGAGGATGATCATCGTGACGGCGGGGCCAGCCGTAAAGAACAGGATACCGACGGCGCCCTGCTCGGACTCATCGCCGAACTCGCCCATGATGCCCGTATAGAGCGCCATGTTGCAAAACGTGATGCCGCCGATGATAGACACGGAGCTCAGACCCAGGAAGTTGTCGTTAAAGAAATATGCCACGCCCAGGCCGAGAGCCGCTGCGACGACCAGCTTGGGGATCAGCACGACGATACCGGTCTTGATGGCACCCGGCGTGGACTTAAAGCTGATGCCGGCGCCCACAAACAGCAGGATCGCGGCGACGATGGTATTGGAGCCACCGCGGCAGGCAGCCGTAAAGAAGCCGCCGATCTCAAAAACCTGCGGGCAGAAGGTGTTGAGCAAAAGACCGACGATCATCGGATAGATCATGATGTCGCCCGGGATGCGCGGGACCTTGAATTTCTTTTGCTCGTTGGCGGTTGCTTCCTGTGCCATGAAACCCCCATTTCCGCTGACGGGGTACAAAAGCCCACGTCACGCTTTGCTACAGTAAAGTTTGACCATGGTACCAGAAGAAATAGACCAGCTCGGTGAAAAATCCGACGAGTTGGGATGGAACGAGATTCGGCGCCCGCGACGCCACCCCTATATAAGGCTCAAGACAATATAGAGTACGATGCCCGAGACGCAGCACCACAGCATCGATTTTGTCTTGACCGCCACGACCACGACGCCGGCGGCCGCAATCCAGGGAACCAAGGCAGGCCAGAGTCCCGCGTCGAACGCGCCGGGGCTCACCAAGTCGTTGGCGACCAGCGCGGCAAAGGCGGCGGGCGGGATATAGCCCAGGGCCTCGGTAATGCGGGGCGACAGGGTCCGCCCGCGCAAGGCGAACGCCGGCGCGATGCGAAAGAACGCGATAGCAGCCCACGACGACAGCCACAGAACCAAGAACTCGTTAACGGGCATCGCGGGCACCTCTTCCGTCAAATACAGCATCGCACGCCAACGCAATGGCCATGCCGGCCACGACGCTTGCCGGCACGGCAATATTCGTGAGGCCCAAGAACTTGCATACGGCGACGGACACCGCGCCCGAAACCGCCGCGACAACGTTGCCGCGCGACAGCCGCTGCGAAAAGAGCAGGCAGATAAAGAGCGAGGTGCAGACAAAAGCTGCAATGGCGGTAGGAACATCGACAACGGCGCCGACGATGGCGCCCATCGTACACGAAACGCCCCATGTTGCGATGAGGATCACGTTGAGCACAAAGGACTCGCGCGGGCCCCAATCCTCCCCTTCAACCAACTTGGCAAGCGAGATGCCATATGCCTCCTCGGTAAGTGTCGCGGCGACGGCCAGCGTCTGACGCTTCGAGGCACCCGTCAGATGCGGCGCGATCGATGCCGAGTAAAGCGCAAAACGCGAGGAGATGGCGGCAACGCTCGCGATAATCGAAGGTGCAGGCACGCCCGCCAGCCACAGGTTGCAGATCATAAACTGGCCGCTGCCCGTCACAAACGTGCTGCTCAGGGCAAAGACCATCCAGGGTTCCATTCCCGTCTGCCCCATGATCATTCCGCACGGCGCGCCTATTGCAACATAGGTAAGCATCACTGGCCAGACGGTTCTAACGATTTTGAGCACCATACGCTTCTCATCCTGACAAGGTCTCCGAGCCGCATGTAGCGACACGGCAGAATCATCATCCGACAGCAACCGAGTTCACCTACAATTGCCACCGGATCGAAAGACACAACTTTTTAGGAAGTCATTATGACAGCTATCGATCGAGACCGGGCGCGCGCGGCCTTCAAAAGCTACACCGATGCCTACGACGCCACCAACCCACGCATCGCGCTCAAAATCGAGCATACGTACCACGTGGCCGAGGCATGCGATGCCGTAGCGCGCGAGCAGGGCTGGTCGTCAGAAGATATTGACCTGGCATGGCTTTGCGGCCTGCTACACGATATGGGCCGCTTTGAGCAGCTGCGACGCTGGGACACCTTTAAGGACGCCGAGAGCATGAGCCATGCGGCGCTGGGCATCGAGGTCCTCTTTGGCGAGAATCCCGCCGATGCACCCGCCGTAACAAGCATCCGCGACTTTATCGATGACCCGGCAGAAGATGAGCTCATCCGAGCGAGCATTGCCTATCACAGCGATTTCCGTCTACCCGCGCAGCTCGACGTGCGCACGCGGAGCTTCTGCGATATCGTGCGCGATGGTGACAAGATCGACATTATGCGCACCATCGCCGACAGCACCGTCGACACCATCCTCAAGGTGGATGAGGACGCGTTTCTAGCCAGTCGCTTCTCGGTACCGACGCTTGCCGCCTTTGACGAGCATCGGTGCGTCGCGCGCGACGAGCGCAACGAGCCGGCGGACTACCTGGTGGGACTCATCTGCTTTATGTTTGAGCTCGTCTATCCAGCAAGCCGCGCGCTGGCGCGTGAACGGGGCGATGTCCACCGCCTGCTCGACGCGCCCTTTGGCATTACACGGCCCTTTACCGACCCTGCCACGCAGGCAACCTGGAGCCGCCTAAAGGACGAGATGCGCGACTGGCTGGCGCGCGCCTAGCGCTCAAGCTGGGCCAGCAGCTCCTCGACGACCTCGACGGCGTCCCCAACAACCTTGTACTGGGCAGCACCAAAAATGGGGGCATCCGGGTCCTCGTTGATGGCGATAACGCACTCCGCCCCACCGATGCCGGCAAGATGCTGGATGGCGCCCGAAACACCGATACTCACGAGAAGCTTGGGCGAAACCGATACGCCGGTCTGGCCAATCTGATGGCGATACTCCAACCAGCCGGCCTCCACGACAGGTCGCGTGCAACCAAGCTCGGCTCCCAGAGCCTCGGCGAGCCTTCGCATCAGCGGCAGGTTTTTCTTGGAACCAATGCCGCGACCCACCACGACCAGGCGCTCGGCATCGGCGATCGAGGCCTGCTGCCCCCACTCCTCGGCGGGAATCGAAATCTCGACACGAGCCTTAGCATCATCCGCAAGCGATATCTGGGTGATCGTGCCGGAGCGGCCGTAGTCAAAGTCGGGCGCCTTAAAGATGCCGGGACGAACCGTTGCCATCTGGGGACGATGATTGGGGCAGACGATGGTGGCCATCAGGTTGCCGCCAAACGCCGGACGCGTCTGTTGCAGCAGTCCCGTCTCCGTATCCATCGAAAGTACGGTGCAGTCAGCCGTAAGGCCCGTCTGCAAGCGCACGGCAACGCCGGGTGCCAGTTCGCGGCCAAAAGCGGTCGCACCGTATAGGATGGCCTCGGGTTTGCGTTCGGCTACCAAATCGCAGATCAAGCGGGCGTAGACCTCCGCATCGTTTTGGCGCAGGCGCTCGTCGCGACAGGCCAGGACTTCGTCGGCGCCTGCGCAAACCAGATGCTCCAGGTCACCGAGAGAACCCTCGGGGGCCATACCGACCAGTGCCACCAGACGGCAGCCGCGAGCATCGGCAAGCTCGCGGCCCTTGCCCATAAGCTCATAGGCAACGGGAGTCACCGTATCGTGCTCGTCGGTCTGCACGAATACCCAAATGTCTCGATATGCATCAAGGTCCACCGCACCAGCGGCCTCGTCACGCTCGATCGAGATAGCGTTGACAGGGCAGGCGTCGACGCACCCACCGCATAGGATGCAGCCGTCGGTTACGTGGGCGCATCGGTTGGGTCGCTCGCCTTCCACTACGATGCCGCCCGAGGCACAGGCGCGAACGCAGCGACCGCAGCCGATACAGGCTTCGCTATCGATAATCAGTCCGCTCATCTATGCCATCCCCTCGATAATCTTGGCAAGTTCTACCGCCTGCTCGGACGCCGTCCCCTCAACGGCCTTGCACGTTTGGTCACGGTCGGGCACAAACGAGCGCACGACCTGTGTCGGCGACCCGGCAAGACCGCAACGCGCGGGGTCGGCGTTCACGTCGGCGGCACTGACCACGCGCACGTCCGTCTCCTCCGCCGCGCGAATACCGGCAATACTCGGCATACGCAACTGGCCAATCTCCTTGGCAGTCGTCATCGCGCACGGCATCTCCAGGCGCACCGTCTCCTCGCCGGCATCGCAGCCGTGGACGAGCGCCAGCGAGCCACACGTCGTAAAGCCCGCGCTTTGCACGCAGCTCACGTCGGTCACGCAGGGAATCTCAAAGGCACCGGCCAGCTCGGGGCCAATCTGGGCCGTATCGCCATCCACCGCCATCTTGCCGCAGATGAGCAGGTCGAAGTCCTCGTCAAGCGCCTCGATGCCGCATTTGAGAGCATAGGTGGTCGCCAGGGTATCGGCACCTGCAAAGGCGCGATCGGTCAGCAGCAGCGCGTCGTCGGCGCCTCGAGCGATGCAGTCGCGCAGCAGCGACTCGGTCGCGGGGATGCCCATCGACACCACCGTCACGCGCACATCCATGCCAAAGCCGATAAAGTCGTCCTTCAGCGCCAGCGCACATTCCAAAGCGCTCGCATCAAAGGGATTAATGACCGCCTGCTTGCCATCGCGCACGATGGTATTGGTCTTGGGGTCCATCTTGACCTCGGTGCTGCCCGGCACGGCCTTGACGCACACCACCATATGGAAATCGCTCATCTTCACGCGCCCCCCTTCTGGACGAGCTCATCCAAGAGCTTCTCCGCAAACAGGTTGCCGCGACCCAGCTGCCCGGCAGGATCGAGCTGGAGCTTGAGCCGCGCCGACTCGACCATGGCCTCGTGACCGTACATCGTCTCCAAGAAGCCCGCCTTGATCTTGCCGACGCCATGCTCGGCAGAAACGGCACCGCCCATGGCCGTGACCTCGGAAGCCCACTGGGCAAAGAGTTCTCCACCGCGACGGTAGTCTTGCGCATCGCGCGGAAGGATGTTCACATGCAGATGGTTGTTGCCGATGTGACCCCAGGCGGCAGATTCAAGCCCGCTTTCGGCCAGTGTGCGGCGATAGAGGGCCACGACATCGGCAAGGCGTGCATTGGGCACCGACATATCCGATCCCAGCTTGGTAATGGTGGGGTCGGTGCGGCGACGCTCGTCAATGAGCATGTTGACGCTCTCGGGCACCGCGTGGCGGAAGAACCGCTGGCACTCGCGATCGACTTCGGTGCGGGCGACCCATGTCGCATCGTCGCGGCCGCCCGCAAACTCCAGCACCCATCCCAGGTGGTACAGCTCCTCGGTCGCCTGCGCCTCGTCATCGCAGTCGAGCTCCACGTAGACACAGACCTTTGCCTCGTCGTCGAGCGCCGGCAGCGAGGCAAACGCCGTCGACTGCTCGCGCTGGCGACGCAGGATATCCAGGGCGCCAGCATCGAAGTACTCGATGGCAGCCGCATGGGACAGGACAGGGCGCACGGAATCGGTAAAGGACACCGCCTTGTCCTCGCTATCGAAAAAGCAACTCACACCCCAAACGACCGCAGGCGCCGCCTGCAGGGCAATCTCGAGCTCGGTGATAACGCCGAGCGTGCCGCACGCGCCGATAAAGAGGTCGATGGCGTCCATATCGTCCGCAACGAAATAGCCTGAGGCATTTTTTGTCTCGGGCATGGTATAGCCGGGAAGATCGAGCTCGAGCGTACGGCCCGCTGCCGTCACGAGCGACAGGTGGCGGCCCTGGGTAAAAGCCTCGCCGCGCTGAAGCTCAAGCAAATCGCCATCAGCCAGTGCGACGTGGAGTCCCGTGATATGTGGGCGCATGGGGCCGTAAGCATAGCTGCGGGCGCCGGAGGCGTTGCATGCCGCCATGCCACCCAGACAGGCAGATGCCTCGGTGGGATCGGTGGGAAAGAACTGCTCGGGGGACTCTTGGAACTCCTCGTAGGCCTCAAGCGATGCCTGGTCCCAACCAGCGGTCGGCAGTACCTTCTTGCTCAGCTGCTTACGCAGCTCCGAGAGCACAACGCCCGGCTCCACGCGCAGCAGAAATTGGCCTTGTTCATCGCGGCGAAGGCCCAAGTAGCGATTCATACGGGAAGTATTGAGGATATGCCCACCGTGGGGCACGGCACCGGCGGCAAGGCCGGTTCGGGCGCCCTGAACCGTTACCGGGACACGCTCGGCATGGAGCGTTTCCAAAATGGCACGGACCTCGTCTTCCGTTGTCGGAAACGAGATGCTCGATGCTTCGCCCGATGCACGAGATTCATCGCGGCCATACTCTTCGAACTCATCGGTGAAGGGTTTAATGGTTGCAGACACGCGAACTCCCCCTTTAGCTAACTACAGTGTTTGCAGGGAGATGTTACCGCATCGTTTCGTCGACGTGTTCGAGACCGTCTCCATAATTGGCGATTTTTACGTTTGTGCAATTCGGCGAACGGCAAGGCTTCCTCGGCAGACGATGCTTTTGACACATATCGCCCCGCCGTCGCCGACCGCTCGATTGTCGCTCGAAAAAAGTTGAAGTAATTTTTTCCACCTTTTACCTGCGGAGATGTCAATCCGTCAAGCATTTGGTCAGAAATTGGTCAAGTAGCGGCTGATACGGTCGGCGTCGACAGCCAAAACCGATAGAAGTTTTGGCCCCAGAAGCAGGGAGGTTCCCATGGCATATTACTGGCCCCAGTACGGCGTCGCCATCGAGGTCGACGACGATCCCTATCTCCTGCCTTTCGACGAAGAGGCGTTCCCCGATACGGCGGTCTACCACGTCACCACCGATGTTATCTGCGACCCCGAGTCGTTCTCGGCGCTCGCCCACCACATCGCGCGTATCCACGACATCGAGCTCCCTCACGACTTTGACGAGCTCATCTACTCACGCCGCCTGATGCTTCACATGCTCTTTGGAGCGGACCCGTCCACGTTCGCACGTGTCTACACCACCAAGGACGCCGCATGAGTGCGAAGAAGCCGCCCCGCCTCGCAGGACTGGGGCGTCGCAAGAAACTCGTCGTTGTCTGTCTGGCTATCGTCTGCGCCCTCATCGCCGTAGGGCTATACGCCTGGCAGTCGCAGCCCGTGCCCGAAGCGGGCGCCTCAGTCACGACGGCAGAGGGTAAATCGCGACAAGAAATCCAAGATGAGCTCGATGCCATCGTCCGCGACAACATGATGACGATTTCGGTCGCGCCGGTCGCTCAGCTACAGGAGGACGGCAAGCTGCGCGTCAACGTGCAAAACGTCCAAGACAATAAATTTCCCCAGCGATTCTGCGTCATCCAAAACGACGAGACCATGTACGAATCCGGTGTGGTCGAGACCGGCAAGACAATCGAGACGTGCCCCGCCGGCGACATCAAAGAAGGCGAGGCATACATCGAGATCCAGGCACTCGATGCCAAGACCCTCGACAGCCACGGCAATCCGACACGTGTCAAGGTACGGGTTGAGCAAGCCGAGAACTAGCTTTTTCGGCCGACGCGGCACCGCACGCAATTCACCAGCATTCGTCCAATCATCGCGGGGACGGCCCGCGGCGAATAGAAAGGAACGACCATGGACATCACCAGGAACATGAACGGAGCCAGAGCGCTCGTCGTGGGCGCAGGGCTCGCGCTCGCGCTCGCAATGGGCGCCGCCCCGACGCCAGCTCTGGCAGCCGGGCGCGTTGGAACCACGAAAGTAATGGTCAGGACCGAGATCGACAACGTAGAGTTCAAAGTTCCAACGGTTATTCCCTTCGTCGCCAAGGCCGACGGCACGCTTCAGGGCCCCTCAGAAGACGCGACCACCATCGACAATCATTCGGCCTACGGCATCCATGTCACCAACATGAAGATCGACGCCATGAACACCTGGACCATTGCCGCCGACGCCAAGGCCGGAACCGCGCAGAATTCCATCGACTTTAAGGTCGGCCCCGACGGCGCACTCCAGAACGCCAGCGCCGCAATGCAGGAGACGGGCCTCGATCTTTCCAAGAATGCAGCCTTCGACATGGGCTACCAGGGCATTGCCGGCGGCACGGACAAAATTAAGCTCAAGACAAGCGGAAACGTCGCCCGCGTCACGCGCGACATCTTCCGCGTAACCGGCGAAGGCGATCAGGTTGCAACGATCACCTGGACGGTCGAGCCCGGTGCGCACACGGCATAAGGCCGTCGCCCTGGCCGCCGCCGTCAGTATCCTAGCGTTTGGGCCAGCCATGGCCTTTGCCCAGCAAGAACAGGCGCAGGCCGCCACGCAAGTGACGGTCGACCTCTCGGAGCTCGACCGTGGCAACTGCAAGGAACCGTTGGCACAGACAGACGACAGACGATGGCTCTTGGCAGCAGGCGCCACGGCAGCAGGCGCGGGAACCGCCGGCCTCGGTCTGCACATCAAACGCAGCCAGAAACGAAACACGGACAGGCCGCACTAAATTAGCTAAGGAGACCCCATGGCATCGAAGAACCTTTTGCCCGTCGTCGCACTCTGCGGCGCGCTCGCAACCGGAACGCCTGTCGCCGCTTGGGCGACTCCCGTCATGGCAGACTCCTTACCAGCAGCCCTAAGCTCCGCACCAAATCCGTCGAGCGCCATTGCGTGCAAGCGTTTTTCGTTCGCACAGGCCGCAATCTCAACCTCGGGATGCCTTCGTCGTAATACGGACGGCTCGATAGTCGTGGATATCAATCGTTCGAACAAGGCAAACGGCTCCCAGGCGGGGTGCGCCGTCTGCACGTGGCGCTCGGTTGTGCTCGATGCAGATGGCGATCCGTGCGATTTGGAGTTGCGCATCGACATCGCTTCGGTCGATGACTCGGCGAACGGAGCGAAGGTCGCCTTCGACGGTACGTTTTTCGAGAAAGGAGGCGGTATATGTCTGGGCTGCGCCGCCGCGAATGCAGACGATGTGCAGCCCACTCTCTCATTCACGGCATCGTTGCGGCTGACCAAAGCCGGCACCGATGCCATCGCGGCAGGAGAAGCATCCCTGCTGTTCTACGCCGCCAGCACCGAAGACACAGACATTCATTTCGAGAAGTCGGCCGGATCGCTCAGCATTACGCGTGGGACGGAGGCAGGTCCTATTGAAATCGATGCCCACGCGCAAAGCAGGCAACGCATTCTTGCCGACCCGGCGCTTCTCGAAATGGAGTGGAGCGGATCCGGAGCCATCGGAATTCTCCCCTCCGCGCTTGACGCCAAGACGCTCCCCTCAAACGACGAACCCATCAACGCAACCATACAAGAAGAGAGCGCGGACAAAGAAGCAGGTGCGGGCGACACGCCGTCGCTGACAAACAGCGTCCCAGCTTCTTTCGAAGCACCGAATGAGCCCGCTACCGATCCAAACGATCCCGAGCTCGCGGACAGTCTGGGGCTTGCTGATCCTCAGGAGATCGATGAAGGTAACTGCTGCGTGCTTGCCGCGCTCGACCACACGGAGGTCATCGACGCTGCGAACATCGAAGTTGCCGCCGCCAATCAGCCCGTCCGCAAGTCGGCAATCATCGCATTTCCCGAGTCCATCGAAGTCGTCTTTTTGCCATCGGGCGAGGTCGTGGCCCCAACACTGCTCACCCTGTTGGGCGCCAAGAATACTCGAAACGAAATTAAAAAGGTCACGGTTGTCGACCCTGCAACCACCGCTAAACTGCGTCTATACGCCGTTGCCCCAGACGGAGGCAAAACCTTGGAATTCGATGGTGACACACTCCTAGCCTGGCGACGTCTGGACATTATGCAAGACGTCTCGTATCAGATCGAACTCGAAGGGTTTGATCGCGCCCGCGATGCCAATATCATCGCCGCGGCTATTGAATCCCCACAGCGGCTTATGACACTGCGCTTTGACTACTATCCCTATGTCCCGACAACCACCTGAGGCTTAAATGCTGCGCATCATTCCTAACACCACTTATATAACGTATTAGATGAGTCGCGATGTGCCTCGCATTTCGTTCTGCTACGATTGCCACGTTGGCATCAATACAGGAGGGCTCATGCCGGGCTTGGGAACAGTCATCAACGTTGTGCTTTTAGTTGCGGGCGGTCTTTTGGGATTAGCGGGCGGCCGCTTCATTACACCGTGCATCCAAGACACGCTCATGAAAGCATCGGGGCTGTGCGTCCTGTTTATCGGCCTGGGCGGCACCATGCAAAAGATGCTCGTCATCGATGGAAAGGCGCTGTCGACCACCGGTACCACCATGCTCATCGTCTCATTTGCGCTCGGTTCGCTCATCGGCGAGGCCGTCAACTTGGAAGCCGCCATTGAAAACCTTGGCGAATGGCTCAAGCGCAAGACTGGCAGTGAGGGCGATAACGAGTTCACCAACGCTTTTGTCTCGACTTCACTCACCGTGTGCATCGGCGCCATGGCCATTGTGGGATCGATCCAGGACGGCCTGCTCGGCGACTGGTCAACGCTTGCCCTCAAGGGCGCACTGGACTGCATCATCGTCTGCACCATGACGGCCTCGCTTGGCCGCGGCTGCATCTTCTCCGCCCTGCCCGTCGCCGTGTTCCAGGGGACGATCACGCTGTTTGCCGGCGCACTCTCCCCCATCATGACCACGGCAGCCCTCGACAGCCTTTCGCTCGTAGGCTCCATGCTCATCTTCTGCGTCGGCGTCAACCTCATCCGTCCTCAGACCTTCCGCACGGCCAATATGCTCCCCTCCGTCGTCATCGCCGTCATCTACGCCCTCCTGTTCTAAATCTATCTACGCAGCAGTATCTCGAACACCTGTTTGATGCTGTGCTATGATATGAGGTCACCGAAGCTGCGTTAGGAGAGGAGAAGCGGTGGCCGACCAGGACATCAAGATGCTCATCGAGCGCATTATGGCCGAGGCCCGGACCCATCAGTCCGCCCGCTTCTCAAACGAAATCTACGCAGACGAGCCGATTCTCAAAACCGGCCGACAGATGCAGAATTTCCTCCCCGACCAGTACCGCAAAATGCGCGAGATATCGCGCTGGCAGGATGACCCCAAGGGCGGCGCGGGTCGTTGGCTTTCGGAAGCCGAGCTTTTCTACCGCCAAGGCCTGCTGATGGCCGACTTTGAGGACGACTGCCCCTACAACGGCACCTTTAAGTCGTACTTTCCCACCTACAATGCCATGAGCGATCGACAGTTGCGCGGCTACTTTACCTGGCGTGCCCAAGTGCGCCGCGGAACCGTCGAGGAAACGTCTACGTCCTTTGCCTTTCTGTATCTCTATGAGCTGATCTGCGGCATTGGCGTAGATAATCCGCTCGATGGTTTTAACAAGATCAAGGCCTTTTGGGATGTCTATCGCGCCTTCGAGCCCGGCATCGACCGGTTTGCGCGCGTGTGGCTGCAGGATTACGCCGTGTTCCACGGGCTCGACCCCAAGCTGCTTCGCGACTCTAAAACCGTCATGTTCGATAACGCCCTTGTCGAGCTGCGGCGCGCGGCACGAGACCTTGTACCAGCACCGGCACCGTCCGGCCAGACCCCTAAGCGTCGCAAAATCTCCGAGCCCACGCTCCCCCTTCCGCCCGATGAGGTGCGCGAGGAACGACTCATGGCCGCCATCAACGCCCTCTCCACGTACAACCTAAGTAACTCGCGGCTCGACCGCAGCCACCACTGCGATCTGCGCCACGTGGCATGCGCCGTGTATGTCCGCATGGCGCGCTACTATGACACGCACCGAAAGACCGGCATCGTGGCGAGTTTATTTGGGGAGGAGACGGCCATGCCCTACACCATGTTTGCCTCGGCCGTATTCTTTGCGCCCGAGCGCCACGAGGACTGCGAATACCGCCTGAATCCTATCCATATCTACCGTTGCCAAAACGGCTTTTGGGAATGCATGCGTATCCACGGCAGCAGGCAAAAGAGCAGCAAGCTCGGTGAAATGATGCGCGCCTGCGACCAACGCCTACGCCTGGCGCTGGACCCCGCCCATCCCCTTAAGGAAGAAAAGGTCCCCAAATATCTGGCCAAGATTATCGATGACGAGATTGTGGCATGGCTTTCGTGGGATGCTGCGCACCAGCCCGTCAAGATCGATATCGACCTGAGCCAGCTGGGGCACATTCGGAGCACCGCCGCACAAACACGTGAGGCGCTTTTGATCGATGAGGAGCGCGAGGACGACGCACCTGTGGAAGCCGAAGCGACGCTTATCGAGCAACCGAGCACCGAGCCTGCACCCGGCATGGCTGCCGAACCTGGCGAGATAACCATACAGCAAGACGAACCCGGCGAGCCGACTGTCTCAACCGAAGAGTTTGGCGTCGTGGCACCGCTCCTCATGTCTGTGCCCGCACCCGTTACGCCCGCGTCCACCGAAGCTGCGAACAAACTCGCGCCTGCCGCAACCGCGTATCTGCGCGCCCTCCTCGAGCAAAACGCAGCGCAAGCGACATCGGCAGTGGAGAGGTCGGGCCAGAGCGAGGATATGCTCGTCGACAGCATCAATGAGGCACTCTTTGACCTGGTGGGTGACACCGTTATCGAGTTTGGAGCGGCAGGACCGCAGATTATCGAGGATTACGAAGCAGACGTGAGAGGATACTTAGACCATGAGTGATACCGCATCCGCAGCACCCCGTGTGCCCAAGCGCGTCGCCGCCGTCATTCTCAACTCGCTCAAGGGCGGCGTTGTCCCGCGCATTGGCCTTCCCTACATCACCGTAGGACGCGAGGTCGAGATCCGCGCCCTGCTCACCGACCTGAGTCTCATCGCCGACGGCGGCGCAAGCTTCCGTTTCCTAGTCGGTCGCTACGGCGCCGGCAAGAGCTTTTTGCTCCAGACCATCCGAACGCATGCCATGGGCGAGGGCTTCGTGGTCGCCGATGCCGACCTTTCCCCCGAGCGCCGCCTACAGGGCGGCCAGGGCCAGGGCCTCGCCACCTATCGCGAGCTCATCCGCAATATATCGACCAAGACGCGCCCCGAGGGCGGTGCGCTCAACCTTATTCTGGATCGCTGGGTCGCCTCGTGTGCCGACGTCGACGAGTCTGCCGTCAATGCCCAACTGGCCCCGATTGAGGAGATGGTCCACGGCTTCGACTTCACCCGCATGCTCCGCCGCTATCGCACGGCCGTATCCGAGGGCGACGAAGAGGCCATGAGCCGCGTGACCAAATGGATCCGCGGCGAGTACCGCACCAAGAGCGAGGCACGCGCCGAGCTGGGCTCCTCGACCATCATCAGCGACGACGACTGGTACGACTACGTTAAGCTCATTGCGCGCTTTTTGGTCTGCAGCGGCTACAAGGGCATGCTGGTACTCATCGACGAGCTCGTGAATCTGTATAAGATTCCCAATGCCATCACGCGCCAGTACAACTACGAGAAGATCCTGACCATGTACAACGACACACTTCAGGGCAAGGCGCAGTACCTGGGCGTGATCATGGGCGGCACGCCGACCTCTATCGAGGACCGCCGCCGCGGCGTGTTCTCCTACGAGGCCCTGCGCAGCCGACTCGCTCAGGGTCGCTTTGCGCGCGAGGACCTTAAGGACATGCTCGCGCCCATCATCCGTCTGCAGCCACTCACCTACGAGGAGTTGCTGGTGCTGATCGAAAAACTCATGCAAATTCACGCCGGCTACTTTGGCTGGACGCCCACACTTACCGAGAACGACTTGGTGGATTTCCTCAAGATCGAGTTTGGCCGCGTGGGGGCCGACACGCATCTGACGCCCCGCGAGGTCATCCGCGACTTTATCGAGCTGCTCGATATCCTGTGTCAAAACCCCGATGCTAACGTGGCCGAGTTGCTGCAAAGCGTCGGCGGCGACGCGCTGGCGCCGGCAGCAGCAACAGGCGACACCGGCACCGCAAGCGGCGACCGCAACTTCGCCGAATTCACCATCTAACCTGCCAAAAAGGGACAGGTTTATTTTGGCAGGTTATATCTGCAAAAACGTTGAGGCAGCAATGCTGCAAACCATTGCCAGCCGCGTTGAGATGTTCGTATTTGAGGGGAGGCCCCGTGAACGCCTTTGACCGCTACGCCCCGTTTATCCAAGACTTCATCTACTCCCACGATTGGGAGAGTCTGCGCTCTATCCAGGTTGCGGCAGCAGATGCCATCTTTAACACGCAAGACAATGTGCTTCTGACGGCATCAACGGCTTCCGGCAAA
>UQPI01000038.1 GCA_900542945.1 uncultured Collinsella sp. | reverse complement strand
CCCAAGCCGATTCCCTAAAGCCGGGAATCGCAAAGTCGTCGCCCACCAACAGCGGACGCTTGACCAGCATGCCGTCGGTCGCCAGCAGCTCGTAGCACTCCCGATCCGTCATGCCCGCATCTAGACGCGCCTTCAGGCCCAGCTCTCGATATTTCATGCCCGACGAATTAAAGAAGCGCCGCACCGGCAGTCCCGAACGAGCAATCCAGGTCGCAAGCTCATCAGCCGTGGGATTGTCCAAAACGATATCGCGGTCGATATACTCTACCCCGTGTTCGTCCAGCCATGCCTTGGCCTTCTTACAGGTCGAGCACTTGGGATATTCAACAAACAGTACGGTCATGGAAATCCTCCGAATATAGATCGGCCAACGCAGACACACGCCACACGAGGCGCCTTCGCATGATGGGCCAATTGTAGCCCACGGGTCACACGCTAAACGAACCGTACCCCGAATCCGCGTTTGATGAACGGCAGCAGTTCCATTGCCTCGGGCGTGATATGACCCGCAACGTTCATGCGCTCGTCACCGGGAAGATCGACCCGCGCAATCTCAAGCTCGCCTTCGTAGCGCCCATAGCCGCTATTGCTCACAGCGATCGACCCCGTCTTTCGCGGCAGGCCGGCACCGGCATCCATCGGCACGGAATCCGGCTTAAGAGTCGTACGCGACTCCTGAGACCTAAAGATGAGGGTGCTCGAATCGGGTCGGTCGTGATGAATCTGCCCACGTACATAGGCATAACCGGGCTCCAGCTCGCATTGCAGGTCCACGTATCCGGCGGAAACATGAGCAAACTGCGTCCAGCCCGCATCGGAAAGATCGGGGTCGCCGACCAACACAATGTCGCAACCGGCGCCATGTGCAAGCTCAAGCATATTGAGAGCAACCTTTGACGCGCGACCGCGCTGCGCCTCGACCGTCGGCAGTCCCTCGAATACCGGCCCGCGAACGTTAGCATCACCCGGCACAAAAGCCATGATTTCGAATCCAAGCGCCGCAAGACGAAGATTCACCCGAGCAATGTCCTCCAGAGCTAAACCGGTATAAGGCTTGGGGTAAAAATTGTGGCAGGCGGCAAAACGAGTCACATCGGCACCGGCCTCACGCCACGATGCGATTTCATCAGAACTCACCGTCGATGCATTGACCACAATGCGAAATACACCGGACAGCTCCGCGACCCGCCGGGCGCTAAAGCCATAGTCCAAACGAAGGTATTCCAACCCCAGGTCGCGCAGGTCCTCGATGCGCTCAAGCCCGAGCAAATCGCACGTGCGCGGCCCCACATCGGCAATGAGCGCAATGCCGTGCGCGGAAAGCAGCGACAGCACATGACGGACCTTATCGGTATACGCCGCTCCCCCATCCTCGGGAATATGCAGCGAGGTGAACGCATAGCGCGCGCCCGCCGCGGCACCACGCTCAATTGTCCGCTCAATATCCTGCAGAGGGCTGGAAAGATAAATCGAAAAACCCGTTTTCACGCTTCAACACTCCTTTAAAAAAGGCCGGCGGAGCAGTTAGCCCCGCCGGCACAACCATAGCATCAAGAAATCTGCCGCGCGCCGCGAGCCCTGAGCAACACGGCTCGCGATATCAAACTATTCGCCAAAGAACTCGTTGATCTTCTGCTCGTCGACGCCAAAGAACCACGTCAGGACAAAGCCGGCGGCATAGGCAAGCAGCATAGCGGCAACGTAGCCGAGCTGCTGGCCAGGAACGACGATCAGCAGGCCAAACAGACCGGAAACGCCCTGAGAAACCGTGCCGATGTGAAGCAGCGCCGCGAGCGCGCCGCCAAATCCGGCACCTAGGCAGGCCGTCACAAACGGACGAACGAGCGGCAGCGTAACGGCATACATCAGAGGCTCGCCCACACCCAGGATTCCAACGGGAATGGACTCTGCAACGTACTTCTTGAGCTTGGCGTTCTTGGTCTTAAAGTACAGCGCCAAACCGGCACCGACCTGGCCGCCGCCAGCCATCATAAGGATGGGAAGCAGGTAATTGATACCCTTGGTAGCGCCGTCGGGATCGTTGAGCATAGCGTGGATCGGCGTGAGCGCCTGATGCAGGCCGACGGAAACCAGCGGCAAGAAGCCTGCCGACAGGATATAGCCACCCAGGACGCCCAGCTTCTCGAAGATAAAGGTCAAAACGCTAAAGATGGCAGTCGTCAGCCATGCGCCAACCGGCTGGATGACGAGCATCAGAGCAAAGGCGCCGATGATGAGCACCAGCAGCGGGGACAAGAACGTGTCGAGCGCGTTGGGCATAACCTTGCGAATCTGACGCTCCATCCAGGCAAAAAATGCGCCAGCGATAAGAGCCGCGATCATGCCGCCCGCTGCGGGGTTGTACTGCGCATTGGTGAGCGGCAGCAAGATGGCAGTGGCAGGATCGGCCGCGCCAGGCGCAAGCAGGGGCATGGCACTGTTGGCAATACACATCATGCCGGCGATGCCGCCCAGCGCAGCGGAGCCGCCAAACTCACGTGCCGCGTTATAGCCCACCAAGATTGGCAGATAGGCAAACAGGGCCCAGCCCATGGAGCGAATGCCCTGGTACCACCACTCGCCTGCAAGCGCGCCTGCCGTCGAGACGTTAATGACGTTGCAGATACCGTTGATGAGGCCAGCCGCAATGATGCCGGGAAGCAGGGCGACGAAGACATTGGAAATCTTCTTGAGGAAGGCCTGAACCGGCTTGGACTCGTACTTGGCCTTCTGCGCGGCCTTGTTTGTGGCCGCAGCGTCAACCACGCTCTCGTCAGCAACGCCTTTCGCAAGGCCGGTGAGCTTGGAGAACTCCTCGAGCACCTTATTCACCTTGCCCGGACCCAGCACGATCTGCATCGTGTCGTCCTCGACCAGGCCCATCACGCCGTCGAGTGCCTTAATGCCCTCCGTGTCGACGTTGCCCGCGTCTTTGACGGTCACGCGCAGGCGCGTCATGCACGCCGCGTTTGCGAGCACGTTGTCTTTACCGCCCAAAAGGTCCAGCAGCTTTTGAGCCAGCTCTTTGTTCGTCATAACTCCTCCTTGTATTGGGTATCTCGTCTGGATGTCATATCAGCTCACGCCGCGCACCTATTGGGCGTCGGCATTGCTCTTCTCATGGCCACTCACCGCAGCACGGACATGGCCTCTCGCTCGCTCAAGAGCTACCGCAGCCTGCTCGGCATCGCAGTCCAGCAGTACCGAGACAATAGCGGTTTTTACGTGGCCGCCGGCATCTGCAAGCGCCTGAATAGCGCACTCGCGCGTGCAGCCGGTCGCCTCCATCACGATGTTCTGGCCGCGCACCACCAACTTCTCGTTCGTCTGCTGCACATCGACCATCAGGTTTTGGTATACCTTGCCGATCATGACCATGGCACCGGTCGAAATCATGTTGAGAATGAGCTTTTGAACCGTTCCCGCCTTGAGCCTCGTTGAGCCGGTCAGTACCTCGGGACCGGGCACGGGTTCAATGGCAAGATCTGCGCTCTCCCCGATCTTCGACCCTTGGTTGCAGGCAATTGCAATGGTCTTGCACCCAGTTGCCTTGGCGTACACAAGGCCGCCCACCACATAGGGAGTACGACCGCTTGCCGCCAGGCCAACGACAAGATCCTTGTCCGAGAGTCCACGCCCCCGCAGGTCGCTCGCGCCAAGCTCCTCGCTGTCTTCGGCACCTTCGACAGCCTTGATAAACGCCGTCTCGCCTCCGGCAATGAGCCCGACAATCAGATCGGGTGACACGCCAAACGTGGGCGGACACTCCGAAGCGTCGAGTACGCCCAGACGACCGCTGGTGCCTGCGCCCATGTAAAAGACGCGCCCGCCGCGCTCGAGTGCCTCAGCAGCCCAGTCGATTGCTGTGGCAACCTGGGGCAGCACTTTTGTGACCGACTGGACGGCACGAAGATCCTCATCGTTCATCGTCGTGACGATCTGCAGCGATGTCATCGTATCGAGGTTCATTGACCTTTGATTACGCTGTTCGGTCGTGAATTTTGTTAAATCGAGCATTTCATTCACCTCATCTTTCCTGTTTCTCGATGTAGTTTTGCTTAATGACATGCGTCGCTCGTTCGTAGTCGCTGGCAACGTAAGCAGCGTACAGGGCATCGACAACCATAAGCTGGGCCATACGCGAAGCCATGGCACCGCTGCGGACCAAGGGCTCACTCGCAGCGACGCCGAGCACGGCATCGGCCATGGTGGCAAGCTTGGATGATCCATCTACTTTGGTCACGGCCACAACGGGACAGTTGTGACGTTGGGCCTCGGCGGCGCAGTCCAGCACCTCTTGCGTCAAGCCCGAGTAGCTAAAGGCGATTGCCATATCGCCCTCATGCATGTTCTTGGCACACAAGAGCTGATCATGCCAGTCGTCGTACAGATAGCACTCTTTGTCGACACGCATGAGCTTTTGCGCCAGATCGTGCGCGACCAAACGAGAGGCACCGATACCGAACAGATTGACCGCACGTGCCCGCTTAAGATAGGCCGCACATCGCTCCAAGACGGTGTAATCGAGCGTTCGCGCCGTCGCTTCGATCGTGCGCACGTTGCTTTTCATCACCTTCCCCACGATACGTTCGACGCTGTCATCCATGGAGATGTCCTCGAGGGCAACGTCTTTCTTGTCACCCAAGAGCGCCAGCTCGGCAATCAGTTCGCGCTGGAACTCCTTGTAGCCCGCAAAACCCAAGCGCTTGCAAAAGCGCAAAATGCTCGAGGGCGAGGAGAACGTGACATCGGCAAGACCGCGGACGGACAGCCCGACTACCTCGTGCGGATGAGCGCTTACATATGCGATGACATTGCGTTCCGCCGGGCTCGCACTGAGCTCACGCTCGCGAAGCCGCAAAAGCAATCCGTTTGCCATCTCAAACACCTCCGTTGAGAAGAATTAAAGACCAACGAACGATTCGTACCGGATACAAACAGCTTTTACGGTACATTGTGCCGCATCGTGGCGCACAAGGGGCGAGCGTTCTACCGCTCGCCCCTCAAATCCGACCGCTCGGAAATACGCGCGACACAAAATAATTCAACAAGGTCGCATTATCAAAAACGGGCTTGTTACCGGCTAGCGCCTCGCATGGGCGCCAATCGGCCGAGTCGCATAGTGCACCAACGCCGCTGCCAGCAATACCAGCAGCATCGCGGTAACATAGCCCGCAGCATCGAATCCTAAATCGATAACGTCGAAATGCCTGCCGGGAACAAAGATCTTATGTACCTGATCGCCAACGGAGCAGACGGCGCAAAAGAGCAACACGGGCACGCAACGGGAGCATACGCTCCACGGACGCCTGGAAAAGCAAACCACGACCACCGAGGCGAACAATCCGACGAAGAAAAACTCTACGGTATGGGCAACGCGACGGACGTTCGTGCCCACCCACATGCGAATGGAAGCAAGTCGGCCAGACCGGACATTCGAAGCAGCCGAATCGGTGCCCCCGGTCATCCCGTTCTCGGTCTGAGCTTCACCCGCGACATCGGCAGCCTGTACGCCCGTAGCTTGACCCTCCACCACACGCGCGGTGGACTCGCTCAGCAACGACGTCTCCACCGCATTTTGCTCCGTCAGCACCCAGATGCCCGCCAGCGTTGCAGTAAACAGAACGATCGCGGTCCATCCGATTATTTGTTTTACGCGCGCCAAGGGCCTACCTCCTTTTTTGAATATCAGCGAGTGTAGCCCCAAATGGCATCGTCACCGTATCAAAATTTGAATCGCAACAGGAAGCGCCAAAGCGGCGCAAACCCCTACCCCGCCTCGCGCATCCAGCGATCGAACGTCCCCACGCACACGCCCAGGCACTTTGCTGCCTGGCTGCGGGTAATATTGCCCGCCTCATAGCTATCGCGTACCAGATCAAACTGAGGAGGGCACGGCTTGCGAGGTCGACCGAAACGGACCCCTCGCGCCCGCGCCGCTGCAATTCCCTCCGCTTGGCGCCGATGGATATTCTCGCGCTCCACCTGCGCCACGTAGCTCAGCAGTTGCAGCACAATATCGGCAATCAGGGTATTAGTCACATCCGGCGTGCCGCTTGCCCTGGCGCGCGTGTCAAGCAATGGCATGTCCAACACCACAATGGCAACCCCGAGCTCCTTGGTAATGCGACGCCATTCCTCAAGAATCTCGGAGTAATTACGACCAAGTCGGTCGATAGAAAGCACCACCAGCACGTCCCCGTCTCCCAGGACGTGCAGCAGCTCGCGATAGCGCGGTCGATCGAAGTCCTTGCCGCTCGCATGGTCGGCATAAATATTCGCCGAGCCCACGCCATAGGCGCCCAGCGCATCCAGCTGCCGATTAAGATTCTGATCGCGCGAACTCACCCGCGCATAACCATACACCGTCGCCATCTCATCCCCGCTTTCTTGTAAACCTGCCAAAAAGGGACAGGTTTATTTTGGTAGGTTTTACCTCTCGAATAGCAGGTAAGCGGGCGGCCGAGCAGACGGCAAGGTAGCCATGATCCAAATGCGGAGGGCGGCCCCGAAAGACCGCCCTCCGCTCTCCCGCCATGAGTCGAGATTTGGCTAATGGATAAGCTTAAAGTCCAAGTGCCCACGCGTGGTATTGACGCGCGAGACCTCGATAATCACGCGCTGACCCAGTTCATAGCGAGTCCCCGTGTCGGCACCTGTGAGCGTGAGCGCATCCTCGTCGAACTCGAACCACTCGTTGCCCAGGCTCTTGATCGAAACCAAGCCTTCGACCTGCGTCAGGTCCAAGCGCACAAAGAGGCCCATGCTGCTGACCCATGAGACCGTTCCGGCATAGCGCTCGCCCAGGCGATCCTCATAGTACTGGGCAATCTTGATCTTTTGCGTCGCATGGCTAGCGGCATCTGCCGCGCGCTCGGCATCGCTGCATGCGCGGCAGATCTGCGGCAGAATGCGCGGCAGCGACTCGCGCCCCTTGCCGATCAGCCGCGGTGTACGGACCAGGGCGTCCTTGCCGCCGAGCTGCTCATAGGCCAACTGCAGTTTGAGCACGCGGTGCACCACCAGATCGGGGTAGCGACGGATGGGACTCGTAAAGTGACAGTAGCACGGCGCGGCGAGCGCAAAGTGGCCCTCGTTGCGCGGCTTGTACAGTGCGCGCTGCATGCTGCGCAGAAGCAGCGTGTTGACGAGCGGTGCGTTGGCCGTACCGGCGGCAGCATCAACTGCAGCCTGTAGCTCATCGGGACTCCCCAGGGCGATACCGGCAGCACGGCGATCGTCGATGATGCCCAGCTGCGCCAGCGCAACGGCGGCACCGTGCAGGCTATCGGGGCTCGGATCCTCATGCACGCGATAGCAGGCCTCGATATCACGGTCTGCCAGCCACCCTGCAACGCACTCGTTGGCGAGCAGCATGGCTTCCTCGATAAGCGACGTGGCACACGAACGCTCGCGCGCCACAATCTGCACGGGTACTCCGTCCTCATCCAATAGAGCGCGAATCTCGGCCGTGTCAAAATCGACTGAGCCGCGGGCACGACGAATACGACGGCGAAGTTCGGCGAGTTCGTTGGCGGCGACAAGAAAATCGCCGAGGTCGACGTTATAGCCGCGAGCAGTTTCCTCGCACGCAAGACCGCGCTCAAGCGCCTCCTCGCGCGAGGCCTCAGCAGCCGCAACATCCTCGGCCGCACCCTCCAGCACCCCATACTCCACCGCGCCGGCACGCACCAGCAGCGCCTCGGCGCCGTCATAGTCCATACGCACACGCGAGCGAATCACGCTGGGGTACGGATCGTAATGCCGCACGCGACCCTGCGCATCGAGTTCAATGTCAACGGTAAACGCAAGACGGTCCTCGTCAGGGCGAAGCGAACACAGGTCACAGGACAGGCGTTCGGGCAGCATGGGAAGCACGCGATCGGCCAGATACACCGATGTCGTACGATGGCGAGCCTCAAGATCGATATGCCCGTCCCAAGCCACATAGTGAGAAACGTCAGCGATATGCACACCCAGCTTGTAGCCACCCTCGGGCGTGCGCTCAAGCGAAATGGCATCGTCAAAGTCGCGCGCGTCGACCGGGTCGATCGTGATAACAAAGCGGTCGCGCAGATCGCGGCGGAGCGGGTCCTTAAGCGCCGCGGACACATCGAGCGAAAGCCCCTCGGCCTCGTCCAGCGCGGCCTCGGGATAGCTATCGGTATAGCCGTAACGCGCCATCACGTATTGAACGCCCAAATCGGGCGCGTCATCTCCGCCAATGCGGCGTTCGATCGTCACGGTGCCCGATTCCAGGCGCGTCGGGTAGGTCAAAATGCGCGCAACAACGGCATCACCCGGGTGAACGCCCAGACGATCCGCCGAGGTATCCTCGGGCAGAATGAAGAAGTCGGCCTTCAGGCGCGAATCGAGTGGCTCGATCACACCGAGCGGACCAGCGGTCTGGTACGTACCCACCACGCTTATGGCTGCGCGCTCAACCACGCCTTCGATCACGGCGCGCCGCTCACCGTGCGGGCTGTTCTTAATGCTCACGGCTACGGTATCGCCATCCATGATCTCGCGCTTACCGCGGCCCATGACCTTGTAGTCGCCGTTTTCGGTTACAACGTAGGCGCTATGCTCATGGAGCTGCACGCGCCCGGTCAGGCTCGGACGGCGTTCGCTGCGCACCGGCCCGCGCTTATTGCGAGCTCCACGCTTATGCTTGTTATTGCGCCCCATGGCGCCTCCTAACTATCGATTGCGAACTCCAAAGAGTCTACCCAAATGATCCGTTTTCCTGCCGTCCCCTAGGGATCAAAAAACGGGCCGCCCCGCAAGAGACGACCCGTTGGAAGGGATGAATTCCAGGCATGCCTACACGCGCAGGTAGCGGCGCATGGCGATGGCAGAACCAAAGAGACCGATAATCACGCCGACCAGAATCAGCGCAGCATAGGTCACCAGGTAGTACTGCATCGGCAGGGCAAACGACATCCAGCCGATGCTCTCCTGCAAACGCGGAATCATCAGATTGCGCAGCAGCTCCAGAACGCCGATGGAAAGCAGCGAGCCCAAAATGGCCTGCAGTACGCCCTCGGTGATAAACGGGCCGCGAATGAAGCCGTTGCTGGCGCCGACCAGACGCATAATCGCAATCTCACGACGACGCGCCGTGATGGACAGGCGAATCGTGTTGTTGATGAAGATGAATGCGATAAAGGTCAAAAGGCCAACGAGCACCACGGCGGCGATGCGGATGTAGTTGGTCACCTGGAACAGGCGGCTCACTTCCTCCTGGCCGTACAGCACGCTCGCGTTGACGTCGCCGTCATCCGCGATCTTCTGGAAGTCGGCGTTCTTCTTGAGCTTCTGGGCCGTGCTCTCGACCTTGGACGGATCGTCCATCTCAATTGCAAACGAAGCCGGCAGCGGGTTCTGGCCATCGAGCGCGCTCATGGTGGCGTCGGCGTTGCCCGACATCTTGCTCGTATACTCGGCCAGCGCGTCGTCCTTGTCCTTGTACGTCACGGACTTGACGTTGCTCCACGTCTTGAGCTCAGCCTCAAAGGCCTGAACATCTGCCTGGTCGGCGTCATCGCTAATAAAGGCGTTGATGACGACCTGATCCTCGACGGTGCCGATCACGGAGTTCAGCATCGCGGAGCCCATGATGAACAGGCCGATGATAAACAGCGAAAGGAAGATCGTGATGACGGCGCCGAGCGAGGTAGTCCAGTTACGGAAGAAGTGACTGATTGCCTCTTTGAAGGAGTAGCCCACGTTAGTTGGTGCCATAGTTGCCGTAACCTCCCCTCTCCTGGTCGCGGATAACGTGGCCGCCCTCGAGGGCGATCACGCGACGGTGCATGCTATCGACCATCTCGCGGTCGTGCGTGGCGACGATCACGGTGGTGCCGGTGCGGTTAATACGCTCGAGCAGCTTCATGATGCCCAGCGAGATCGCCGGGTCGAGGTTACCCGTGGGCTCGTCGCAGATCAGCAGCGGCGGACGGTTGACCATAGCGCGGGCGACGGCGACGCGCTGCTGCTCGCCACCGGAAAGCTGGTCGGGCAGCGAGTCCATCTGATCGGCCAGACCGACCAGACGCAGCACCTCCGGCACCTGGCTGCGAATGACGCCCTTGGGCTTGCCGATGCACTGCAGAGCAAACGCCACGTTTTCGTAGGCGGTTTTTTGCGGCAGGAGCTTAAAGTCCTGGAACACGGCGCCAATCTGGCGGCGCAGGAACGGAACCTTGCGGTTCTTGATCTTCATGAGGTCCTGACCGGCAACCAGGATGCGACCGCTCGTCGGCTTGACGTCGCGGTTGAGCGTCGACAGCAGCGTGGTCTTACCCGAGCCGGAGTGACCGACCAGGAAGACGAACTCGCCCGGATAGATCTCGATGTTGATGTCGTCGAGTGCAGGCTTGTTGGGCTGTGCCGGATAGATCTTGGTGACATGCTCCATAAGGATGACGGGCTCGACACCGGCCTGCTTGGCCATCTTCTTGCGGCTGGCCTGCGGATCGATGGGCGCAAACACCGACGTAAAATCGGGGTTGTTGAGCGCGTTATCGAGGCTTGCGACCTCGGCCGCCTGATCGCTCTCGACCACCGGGGCAGCAGGCTGCGTGGGGTCGGGAATAGCGGCAAAGAGACCGGACTGCGCAGGCTGAGGAGCCGGTGTCGCAGGGGCCATGGGGTCGGGAATGCCGGCCATGGTAGGCTGCGGCGTGGCAGCGCCAGCCTGAGGCTGCTCCACGCGAGCGGTCACGGCCTGAACGGGCTCAAAACCCGCCGTGCCGGAAAGCGCGACATCGCTGGTGGGATTGTAGGCAAAGGGATCGGATGCCGGCTGTGCCTGATCTGCCGGCTGAGCGGGGGCCTGAGCAACAAGCTGGCCCTCTGAATCCGGAGTGGCGAAACGACTGCCCTGGACGCCTGTCTGCGTCTTGGGGGCATCATCGCCCGCACCGGAGGTACGGAAGTGGTTACCCACTGGTGCTCCTTATCGTCGTGCGTTTAAACTACATGAGCGCTTTGTATTTTAGCAGCATTAGCTTTGCTGCACATAAGAAGCATGGCGGGGTTTGGGTCTCACCGGCCGGGCGCAGGGTTACCTCCCAAATCGTCCTCGCGCATGGCCGGCATTTGTCCTGCTCCTGCGGAGTTGCGGACAAACGCCGGCCTGCGCTGCGGAAAGATTTGGGAGGTAACCCTGCGCCCGGCCTGCGGCTACTATGGGGCCGACGCACCAACTTGAGATGCTGCGCATACAAAATTGGAAGGGTCTGAATTGCACTTTGCTGGGATGGGCTCGTTTCCCCATGGGAACTTTGCTTGGCAGGACTCTAATTTAAATTCAGCATAAACAGGGGCGCCCTCTTTGAGGACGCCCCTGTTCTGGCTTGTTTGCGGTTGTCGACGCGATACTTTGCCTCGTCTTGCCTTATGCCAAGAACTCCTTGGTGGTCGCCACGATGTTGGCGGCGTCCAGGCCGTACTTGTGCAGGAGCTCGGCACCCGGGCCGGACTCGCCGAAGGTGTCGTTGACGCCAATCTTCTTGAGCGGCGTCGGGCACTGCTCACACAGAACGTCGGCAACGGCGCTGCCCAGGCCACCGATCACGGAGTGCTCCTCGACGGTCACGACGTGACCGGTCTTGGTGGCGCTCTTGACGATCAGGTCGGCGTCGATGGGCTTGATGGTGTGCATGTTGATGACCTCGGCATCGATGCCCTCGGCAGCGAGCTGCTCGGCGGCCTCGAGGGCCTCGCCGACCATTAGGCCGCAGGCGATGATGGTGACGTCGGTGCCCTCGCGCATGACGATGCCCTTGGCTACCTCGAACTTGTAGGTCTCGGGGTCGTTGATGACCGGCGAGGCCAGACGGGCAAAGCGCATGTACACGGGGCCGTCGCACTCGTAGGCGGCGCACGTCACGGCACGAGCCTCCACGTCGTCGGCGGGAACGATAACGGTCATGCCGGGGATGACGCGCATGAGGGCGATATCCTCGCAGCACTGGTGCGTGGCGCCGTCCTCGCCCACCGAGATACCGGCGTGCGTGGCACCGATCTTAACGTTAAGGTGCGGATAGCCGATGGAGTTGCGGACCTGCTCAAAGGCGCGGCCAGCGGCAAACATGGCAAAGGTGCTCGCAAAAGCAACGCGGCCGGTGGTCGCGATACCGGCGGCAACACCCATCAGATTGCTCTCGGCAATGCCCACATCGAAGAAGCGGTCGGGGCAGGCTGCCTTAAACTTGCCGGTCTGCGTGGCGGCGGCCAGGTCGGCGTCGAGGACCACAAAGTCATCGTGCTCGTTGGCGAGCTCGACGAGGGCCTCACCGTAGCTTACGCGCGTGGCGATTTTCTTGACGTCTGCCATCCTAGAGCTCCTCTCCGGCGGCCGTGAGCTCTGCCATGGCCTGCTCAAACTGTTCATCGTTGGGGGCCTTGCCGTGCCAACCCACCTGGTTCTCCATAAAGGAAACGCCCTTGCCCTTGGTGGTCTCGGCGATGATGGCGGTCGGCTGACCCTTGGTGGCGCGGGCCTCGGCAAAGGCGGCGCGGATCTGATCGAAATCGTTGCCGTCGGCGAGCTCCACCACGTGGAACTTGAAGGCGCGGAACTTGTCGGCGAGCGGCATGGGGTCGTTGACCTCCTCGACGGGGCCGTCGATCTGCAGGCCGTTGTGGTCGACGATCACGCAGAGGTTGTCAAGCTGCTGGTTGCCGGCAAACATGGCGGCCTCCCAAACCTGGCCCTCCTCGCTCTCGCCGTCGCCCAGCAGGGCGTAGGTGCGATAGTCGTCGCCCCAGTGCTTGGCGGCAACGGCCATGCCCACGGCGGCGGAGATGCCCTGGCCGAGCGAACCGGTGGACATATCGACGCCCGGGGTGTCGTTCATGTTGGGGTGACCCTGCAGGTGGCTGCCGATGTGGCGCAGCGTCTCGAGATCCTCCTTGGGGAAGAATCCGCGCTCGGCGAGCACAGCGTACAGACCAGGCGCGCAATGACCCTTGGAAAGCACGAAGCGATCGCGGTCGGCCTTGCGGGGGTCGGCCGGGTCGACGTTCATTTCCTCAAAGTACAGATAGGTCATGATGTCGGCAGCGCCGAGCGAACCGCCCGGATGGCCGGACTTGGCAGCGTGCACGCCGGTGACGATGCCCTTCCTTACCTCGTTGGCAACCTTTTTGAGCTCTTCGTCGCTCATTGTGCCTTCCTTTCATCCTCTTAAGACAAGATGCGCACGGCACGGAAAGGTAGTCCCAACACAGCCGCGATGCACGTACGTCATTCATTATGCTGGAAACTGGAAGCTTTACCAGAGTATTTATCATTATTTGAACAATTGAGCAGGCAGAACCGCTGATGAAACGGTTTATCAATGTGAACGTCTTTTGGATGGAACGCAGTCGGCCCTACGCGTTAATGTCCTTGAATCCCTCACCGAAGGTTTCCGTAACGTCGGCGACCGTCACAATGGCGTGAGGATCGCGCTCGCGCACGATCGTTTTGAGGGTGTTGAGCTCGCGGCGGCTCACAATGACCATGATCACCGGCTTCTCGGCACCCGAGTACATGCCGGTCGCCCTAAACTTGGTGCAGCCGCGGCCCAGGCCATACATGATGTCGGCCGCGATATCGGGAAACTTGTCCGAGATGATGAGCACCATACGGCGCCTGTTGCCACCGTCGACCACGGCATCGATCACGTAGCCGCTAATGACCATCGAAAGGCCCGCATACAGCGCGTTTTCGACCGAAAAGACCGGGGCCGACAGCGCGCACACGGCAACATCGATCGCCATGACGGTCGAGCCAACCGGCAGCGATGTGTTGCGCGAGATGATCTGGCCGATCGTGTCAGAGCCGCCAGTGTTGGCACCGGCGCGCAACACCATGCCATACCCGATGCCCGTGATAATGCCGCCCCACATAGCGGGCAGCATCAGGTCGGCATGTGCCAGCGGCGCCACAAACGGAGCGAACAGGTCGGTGAAAAAACCCAGCAGCACAAAACCGGTCGCCGTCTGCACAACGTAGAACATGCCACCCTCGCGCATAACAACCAGCAGCAGCAAGGCATTCATCACGATGGTCTGGATACCGACGGGAAGCGATATGCCATGCGAGGCGCCGACCGCCTGAATAATGGTGGCAAGGCCTGTGACGCCGCCGGCGGCAAGGCCGTTGGGGATCAAAAACAAGTCTGTCGCGATAGCTGCCAGGGCGCAGCCAAACATAATCTTGGGCAAGTCATGAAAGAAGTTCATCGAAAGAATGCGCTTGATGTCCAGACGATATGCCATGCTGCCTCCCTCAAAAAAGCGCACCCAAACGAGTGCGCTTTGAACTTCTTGCTGTATTCGATTCTACCGATTCACCGGGCAAATACCACCCCTGCGCAGTGTTTGCATCGACCCGGAGCCAATCATGTGCCTAGGCAGACGATGCTTCCGCATCGGCGTTGCCGGTTGCCCAACGATGGTAGCCGATCACAAACGGATCCAGATCGCCATCGTCGAGAACGGCCTCGACGTTGCTGGTCTCCACGCCCGTGCGCAGGTCCTTGACCATCTGATACGGGTAGAGCACGTAGCTGCGAATCTGGTTGCCAAAACCGATCGTGGTCTTGGGCCCGCGAATCTCATCCAGGGCCTCGGCGCGCTTCTCGAGCTCGATCTCGTACAGACGGGCCTTGAGAATCTGCATGCACGCGGCCTTGTTTTGAATCTGGCTGCGCTCGTTTTGGCAAGTGACAACGATGCCGCTGGGAAAATGCGTCACGCGTACGGCAGAGTCGGTGGTGTTGACGCCCTGGCCGCCCGGACCGCTCGCGTGATACACGTCCACGCGGATATCGTCGGGACTGATCTCGATGTCGATATCGTCAGGCAACACGGGAATGACCTCGACGCCGGCAAACGTGGTCTGGCGGCGCTTCTTATCATCGGTGGGGCTGATGCGTACCAGGCGGTGAACGCCGGCCTCGGCGCGCAGCATGCCAAACGCGTCCTTGCCCTCGACGGTAAAGGTCGCACGGTCGATGCCGATGACCTCAGCCGCGGGGCAGTCGTTAATGGTGACCTTCCAGCCGCGACGCTGGCAGTACTTCATGTACATCTTAAAGAGCATGAAGGTCCAGTCCTGTGCCTCCAGGCCACCCTGTCCGGGCTTGATGGTCACAATCGCGTCGCCGTGATCGAACTCACCGGTAAACCAGCTCGAAAGCTCGAGCTCGTCGATAGCGCGGGCCAGGCGTTCTGCCGTAGCGGCAGCCTCCTCGCGCAATGCGGCGGCATCGGGGTCGTCGCCCATCTCCTCGGCAAGCTCCAGCGCCGCGCGGGCGTCAGATAGCTCGCCGCGCGCGGTATCCACGGCAGCGATATCTTCCTTGGCGCGAGCGATCTCCTCCATGGTGGCGCGAGCGGCGTCGGCGTCATCCCAAAAGCCGGGGGCCACGCTTTTTGCCTCGAGCTCGGTCACGCGCGTGCGCTTCTCGTCCAAATGAAGATACGACTCGACCTCGCCGAGCCGGTCCGCAAACGCGTCCAGCTCGGCGGGCGTTACCTCTAAAGCCTCGGCCATTAACGATTCCTGCCGTGGCAGTACTTGAACTTCTTGCCGCTGCCGCAGGGGCAAAGGTCGTTGCGGCCCACGTTGACATAAGGGTCATCGCTCTCGGACTTGCGGTAGGTGGTCACCTTGCCGCCGTTGTTGACAGCAGCCGGGCCTCCCTGGACGGCCGTACGAGCCTGAACCTGTGCCTGCTTGCGCAGCACCGAGCTGCCGTTGTCGCCATCGACGTCGGCGGGGCCGGAGAAGCGCGCACCCTCGAGCGCGGGGTCCTCCTTGTGCTCCACGGCCTGCGGGGCGGCCTTGATCTCGATGCGCAGAACGGTGCGCAGGTAATCCTCGTACATGGTGTCAACGAGCATCTGGAAGGCACCATAAGCCTCAGTCTTGTACTCGACCAGCGGGTCGCGCTGGCCAAAGCCGCGCAGTCCGATACCGGTCTTGAGGTAGTCCATCTCCTGCAGGTAGTTCATCCAGCGGGTATCGATGACGCGCAGCATGACCTGGGTGTTGAGCTCGCGCATGAGGTCCTCACCCAGGCGCTCGGCCTTCATGTTGTAGCACTTCTCAACGTAGGCCAGGACATCGGCAGCCAGGGCCTCGAAGTCCTCGTCGGGGAACTTGGGCGTGTCGATATGCCCGGTGAGCTCCACGACCCACTTGCGCAGGCCCTCGAGATCGCGCTCGCCATCGTGGCTGTCCTTGGTGCAGAACTCCTGAACACAGCGGTACACGGTATCGTGCATGACCTCGGTGATGTGATCGGTCAGGTCCTTGCCGTCCAGAATCTTGTTGCGCTCGGCGTAGATGACCTGGCGCTGCTTGTTCATGACGTCGTCGTACTCAAGAACGCTCTTGCGCATGGAGAAGTTGATGCTCTCGACCTTGTGCTGGGCGTTCTCGACGGCCTTGGAGATGATCTTGTGCTGGATGGGCATGTCGTCGCCCATGTCGGCGGTAACCATCATCTTGGAAACGCGGTCCATCTTGTCGCCGCCGAACAGGCGCATGAGGTCGTCCTCGAGCGACAGGTAGAACTGAGTCTCGCCCGGATCGCCCTGACGACCGGAGCGGCCACGCAGCTGGTTGTCGATACGACGGGACTCATGGCGCTCGGTGCCGATGACGGTCAGGCCGCCGGCGGCAAGCACGCGCTCGCGTTCGGCCTTGCAGGTCTCCTTGGCCTCAGCGTTAAACTGCTCGAGCTGCTCGGGCGTCACGTCCTCCATGGTCAGGCCCTCGTACTCAAGGCGCTCGCGCACCAGCTCGTCGGGATTGCCACCCAGCAGGATGTCGGTACCACGACCGGCCATGTTAGTAGCGATGGTCACGGCGCCGTAGCGTCCGGCCTGGGCAACGATATGAGCCTCGCGCTCGTGATGCTTAGCGTTGAGGACCTCGTGCGCGATACCGCGCTTGGTAAGGGCGGCCGACAGCTTCTCGGAGCTTTCGATGGAGACGGTGCCCACCAGGACCGGCTGGCCCTTGGCGTGACGTCGCTCGACGTCGTCGGCAACGGCGTTGTACTTGGCCTGGATGGTGCGGTACACCAGGTCCTCGTGGTCGACACGCTGAACGGGCTTGTTGGAGGGGATAACCTCGACGGGCAGCTTGTAGATCTCGCGGAACTCGGCATCCTCGGTGAGTGCCGTACCGGTCATGCCGGAGAGCTTGTCATACAGACGGAAGTAGTTCTGCAAGGTGATGGTGGCCAGCGTCTGGTTCTCCTCGCGCACGAGCACGCCCTCTTTGGCCTCGATGGCCTGATGCAGGCCCTCGGAGTAGCGGCGGCCTTCCATGATGCGGCCGGTGAACTCGTCGACGATCTTGACCTCGCCGTTGGTGACCACGTACTGCTTGTCGCGGTGGAACATGTACTGGGCCTTCAGCGCCTGCTGCAGGTGGTTGACCAGCTGACCGGAGAGATCGGCATAGATGTCATCGATACCCAGGCGGCGCTCAATCTTCTTAAGGCCGCGCTCGGTGGCGGCGATAGTGTGCTTGGCCTCGTCCATGACGTAGTCGCCCGTGGGCTCTACGTCCTCGGTGGCGGTGAGCATGTCGTGCGAGACGTCCTCGCCGCGCTCAAGGCCGCGCACGGCACGCGCGAAGTCCTTGTAGGTGCTGGCGGACTTGGTGCCGGCACCCGAGATGATGAGCGGGGTACGTGCCTCGTCGATCAGGATGGAGTCGACCTCGTCGACGATGGCGTAATGGTGGCCGCGCTGCACGCGCTGCTCGGGGCGAGTGACCATGTTGTCGCGCAGGTAATCGAAACCGAACTCGGAGTTGGTGCCGTAGGTGACGTCTGCCTGGTAGGCCGGACGCTTGAGCTCGAGCGGCATGTTGTTCTGGAGCAGACCGACGGTCATTCCCAGGTACTTGTAGATGCGGCCCATCCACTCGGAGTCGCGCTTGGCCAGGTAATCGTTGACGGTAACGACGTGTACACCCTTGCCGGCAATAGCGTTGAGGTAGCCGGCCAGCGTGGAGACCAGGGTCTTGCCTTCGCCGGTCTTCATCTCGGCGATATGCCCCTCGTGCAGTGCCATGGCGCCAATGAGCTGCACGTCAAAGTGACGCATGCCCGTGATGCGCTTGGAAGCCTCACGCACGGTGGCAAAAGCCTCGGGGAGCATGTCGTCGAGTGACTCGCCGTTGGCGTAACGCTCACGGAACTTATCGGTCTGGGCGCGGAGCTCTTCCTCGGTCATCTTCTCAAACTGGGGCTCAAGACCGTTGATCTGATCGACGATCTTGTAGTAGCGCTTAAGGTCCTTATCGGATCCAAAGGACAGCAGCTTTGACATGAATCCCATGTGGTTTTCCTTTTTGGCCATCGCCCACGCCATGCAGCCTCGGACGAGTTAAACACAGATAAATGTACTTTAGCCAAACAGGACGCGGCCTATACGGTCGACCTCGACCGCCACGTAATAACTACGACCCGACCGACCTGCCAAAAAGGGACTGGTTTATTTTGGCAGGTTTTATCTGGGAAAACGCCGTCACTCTGCCATTTGGTGCAAACCAACCTGTCCCCTTCGCACCAATCTGGTGCAATGGGGACGAGCTAGCTTGCACCAATAAAAAGAAAAGGGCCGCGCACCCGAACGGATGCACGGCCCTTATGCCATGAATGCGAGCGATTCCGCGGCGAGCTATTTACTCAGCAGCCTCGGTGGTCTCGGCCTCGGCAGCGGCCTCCTCGACGGGAGCCTCTGCGGGAGCCTCGGCGGCCTGCTTGGCAGCCTCCTCGGCAAACTTAGCGGCACGCTTAGCCTTCTCGGCAGCCTTAGCCTCAGCGGCGGCCTTGCGAGCAGCCTCGGCCTCAGCAGCCTTGGCGGCCTTGGCAGCCTTGGCCTCCTCAGCCTTCTTGAGCTTGTCGGCGAAGCGCTGGACGCGTCCACCGGTGTCGACGAACTTCTGCTGGCCGGTGTAGAACGGGTGGCACTCGTTGCAAAGCTCGACCTTCATCTCGGACACGGTAGCGTGCGTCTTGAAGGTGTTGCCGCAGGAGCACGTCACCGTGCACTCGACATACTGGGGATGGATACCCTGCTTCATGGTAGGACTCCTTATTGGTCAGGCGCTGGTTACCGATCAGCGCATAAGGCGTCTTGGTTTCCGACCAAGACAACAAACTCGGCTATGGTACCACGGCGCCGCGCGTCCCACAAAAGGTTCACGGTCTTTTCGGAACGACACGAATCTGACCCATCGAAACACATCTCCACCGTTCCTTCAACTGGGAAAATGCCGTCCCCGGGGCCTGAGAAGGGCCCCGGGGACGTTCGACTGACTGCGGGAACGGCCTTTCCGCTCAATGTGTTCGGCTGAGATCGGAAATCAACCAAACTGAACTAGGTTCAGTTGACATGGTTAAAAACGAGGGGCGACGCTTTTGCGTCACCCCTCGTCCCGGCCGGTTGCTTTAGTTGTACACACGGTAGTTACACTTGAACTGGGTTATGTGTCCATAGTTGGAGCGGTACCAACCCGACGTATAGCTGATTGCCTCTGCGCCTAGATAGTCGTAGCCCTTGTTGTAGCGAAGCTGACGGTAGGTCGTGTCGTACTCTGCTACGTAAAACGTGTCTCCAGAGAAGGCTTTGTACCGGTCTTTAACCGTCGAAGCCATGTACGCGGGTTCGACATCGCCTTTCTCTCCGTTGAGCGCATAGACGGGTGCCGCGATTCCGCATAAAGCCGTTGCCACGAGGATGGCGTAGACAGCCATGCGCGACGCATTGGACTTCAGCTGTTCAAATAGTTTCATGTCATTCACCTCGCTCGTATGTATCGAGGTATTCCTGCTTGAGCGTCTGCGAGGACGACTTGATCTTT
>UQPI01000037.1 GCA_900542945.1 uncultured Collinsella sp. | reverse complement strand
GTGGCCTCCGTCGTGAGCAGGACTGTAGAGCAGCAAATTAAACTCCGCGCCGGGCGCCACCCAGCCGGGTGCTCCAACCTAGTGCTCCATGCGTGCTTTCCGTCTTGCGCAGGACTGTAGAGCAGGAAACTTAATTACGCGCCGCTCCCCGCCCACGCCGGGCAAACCCTCCCTTGTACTCTATCAAGGTAAAGTGTATGATTCTGAACGTTACATGACTCACTTTACTTAACTAAAGTGCTATCGAGGGGGAATACCATGAATAGCGATATATCTCGTCGTCAGTTTGTTGGTCTAGCCGGCTCGCTTGCCACGGTGCTTGGCCTTGGTCTTGTCGGCTGCGGCGGTGGTGCCGGCAAGGGCTCCGCTGCTGGTTCTGCCGTGGCCAAGGATGTGAAGGGCGCTGCGGAGTCCAAGAAGCTCGTGGTGGGCTTTGATAAGTCCTATCCTCCGTACGGCTTTGTGGGCGACGATGGCGAGTACACCGGCTTTGATCTCGATCTGGCCAAGGCTGTTGCCGATAAGCAGGGCTGGGAGGTCAAATACGAGGCCATCGACTGGGACGCCAAGGATACGCTGCTCAACTCAGGCGCCATCAACTGCATCTGGAACGGCTTTACCATGGAGGGTCGCGAGGACGACTACACGTTCTCCGAGCCGTACATGCTCAATGAGCAGGTGCTCGTGGTCAAGAAGGACGCGGGTATCAAGAGCTGGGACGATCTTGCCGGCAAGACCGTGATTACCCAGACTGATTCCGCTGCGCAGGATGTGCTCGAGGGCGACCAGAAGGATCTGGCCGCGACGTTTGCCACGCTCGATACCATCGGCGAGTACAACACGGCCTTTATGCAGCTCGAGAGCGGCGCGGTCGATGCCGTTGCTTGCGACCTTTCGATTGCCCAGTATCAGCTTGCCGCCAAGCCCGATGCCTATACGCAGCTCGACAAGCCGCTGTCCAGCGAGCACTACGCCGTCGGCTTTAAGAAGGGCGACACCAAGTCCGCCGATGCCGTGACCGAGTCGCTCAAGGCGCTCTACGAGGACGGCACGGTCAAGGACCTGTGCGATAAGTATTCAAGCTATGGTCTTTCCTTCGACAACTGGGTGCTCAAATAGCGGCTTTCCCAGGCACCCGATTTTGCCGTTCAAACCGTCGCTTGCGTACATTTAGTACGCGGCGCTCCTCTTTCACGGCAAACTCGGGCACCTGGAAAACCCGCTTTAGCATTGGGTTCGCTGTTCCGTTACTGTGAAAGAGAGCTTGGGTTGTCTATTCAGGTCATGATGCAGATGCTTGGCCAGGGATTCTTGGTCAGTTTGCAGCTGTTTGTGCTTACTCTGCTCGGGTCGATTCCGCTGGGAATTCCCGTGGCGTTTATGCGCATGAGCAAAATTGCGCCGCTCCGCTGGATTGCGCGCATCTACATTTCGGTCATGCGCGGTACGCCGCTCATGCTGCAGATGTTTGCCATCTACTTTGCCCCGTACTACGTGTTTGGCATTTCGCTCACGCCCGATTCCAAGTGGACGGCGTGTGTCGTGGCATTCATCATCAACTACGCCGGTTACTTTGCCGAGATCTATCGTTCGGGCCTGCAGTCCATTCCGCGCGGTCAATACGAGGCTGCCGAGGTGCTGGGCTATTCGCGCATGCAGACGTTTCTGTATATCGTGATGCCGCAGGTCGCCAAGCGTATTCTGCCGGCGATGGGCAACGAGATCATCACGCTGGTCAAGGACACGTCGCTGGCGTTTGCCATTGGCGTGGGTGAGATGTTCTCGACCGCCAAGGCGCTGGTCGCCTCGCAGGTGAGCATGGTGCCGTTTGCGATCGCGGCGCTGATTTACTGGGTCTTTAACTTTGTGGTCGAGATGCTGCTGGGCGCCGCCGAAAAGAAGCTGGACTATTATCATGACTAGATCGTTCCGCCGTTCTAGCGAACGGCGGACTGCTCGACGCTGCGCGCGTGCCTGACGGCCAATCTGCTCCTCAAACCGTCGCTTGCGTACAGAAGTACGCGGCGCTCCTCTTTCGAAGCACATTGTCTCGTCAGCCACACGCTCGCTGACTTCTCAAACACATGGAGGTTCCCGTGTCCGGAACGGTAATGATGATAACGAACGCGCGCAAGGCGTTTGGCGGCAATGAGGTGCTCAAGGATATCTCACTCGAGGTCAAGCGTGGCGAGGTCGTGGCGATTATCGGGCCTTCGGGTGGCGGCAAGTCCACGCTGCTGCGGTGTGCCACGCTGCTCGAGACGCTCGACGGAGGCTCGCTCTCGTTTGGTGACCTTGCCGTTGCGACGGATGCGGGTTCGGGCGCGGTCTATGCGAAGGGCGATGTGCCCAAGCGGGCACGCTCGCGATTCGGCCTGGTGTTCCAAAATTACAATCTGTTTCCGCACTATACGGTGATGAAAAACATCACCGACGCTCCGGTTCGCGCACTCAAGCGTCCGCGCGAGCAGGCCGAAGCGCGTGCGCGTGAGTTGATCGCGCAGATGGGGCTTACGGGCAACGAGAACAAGGTGCCATGTGAGCTTTCGGGCGGTCAGCAACAGCGTGTGAGTATCGCCCGCGCCTTGGCGCTCGACCCGGAGATCTTGTTCTTTGACGAGCCGACCTCGGCGCTCGATCCCGAGCTAACGGCCGAGGTGCTGCGTGTCATTAAAGACCTTGCCGCACAGAATATGACGATGGTGATCGTGACCCATGCGATGCAGTTTGCGCGCGACGTTGCCGATCGCGTGGTCTTTATGGACGGTGGTCGCATTGTCGAGGAGGGGCCTGCCGATCAGGTTATCGGCCATCCGCGCGAGCAGCGCACGCGTGAGTTCTTGAGCCGTATCGAGGGGTAGGATCAGGTATTTACTCAACTATTAATTGAGGCGAAGCCGCCGCAGGTCTTACGGTCTGTGGCGGCTTTTTGTTTGCATCGACGGGGTTCAATAATCGCCTCACAAGCTTGTCTCTTCCTCTCGCCGCCTGTATTCATACGTGTGCCGAAAGGTGTGCATGGACGGTCGCCCGTGAGGGTAGGGTGGTGGCATAGGACATTTGGAGGGTGAGTCGGCTCGGCTGCCGACCATGCTGCTCCCGGGATGGCACCGACCGCGAACTCTCCCCGTTGGCGTCGCGCAATGCGCGCGGCCCTGCAAGGAGGTCATCATGGGTGCTCCCAAGACCGGTAACGTAAGGAACGTGGTGCTCGTAGGCCAAGGCGGGGTGGGCAAGACTTCACTCGCCGAAGCCATGCTCCACCTTTCCGGCAAGACCGCCCGCCTGGGCGGCCACGACGGCACCAAGCCCACGCTCGACTATGACCCTGAAGAGGTCAAGCGTTCATTCTCCATCTCGACGACTATTGCGCCGATCGACTGGAAGGGCGCGCGCATCAATGTGCTCGATGCCCCGTGCTACCCCGATTTTATCGGCGACGCCTTTGCCGCGATGAGCGTCTGCGAGACGGCTCTGTTTGTGGTCGACGCCGAGGCCGGCCCGCAGCCTACGACCGTCAAGCTTTGGTATGCAGCGGAGGACCTGCGCCTGGCGCGTGCGGTGTTCGTGAACCGTCTGTCGCGCTCCGAGGCCAGCTTTACGACCACAATGGACCTGCTGCAGGAGCGCTTTGGCACGCGCCTGGGCGCCGTGACCCTTCCCTGGGGCGAGGGCGAGGACTTTGACGGCATCATCGACCTGGTGCGTATGAAGGCGCGCCATTGCAACGGCACCGAAGCCGTTGAGTCGGAGATTCCCGAGGAGTATCGTGCCCAGGCCGAGGAGGCCCATGACCATCTGTGCGAGCTGGTGGCCGAAGCTGACGACGAGCTGATGATGAAGTACTTGGAAGGCGAGGAGACGCTGACGCAGGAGGAGCTTGAAGGCCTACTGTCGAAGGCGATCGCTGAGCGCATCTTTGTGCCGGTCTTTGCGGGCGATTGCATTAAGGAGCAGGGTGTCAACTCGCTGATGGACGACATCGCGACATACTTCCCAGCGCCGACCGACTACGGCGAGATGCCGCTCATCGACGGTGATTCGCTTAAGATCTCGAGTGACGATGACCGCCCGGTGGCGTTTGTGTTTAAGACGCTGGCCGATCCGCAGCAGGGTCGCATCAGCTTTATCAAGGTACTGACGGGCACGCTTGAGCCGGGCCTTGAGCTGGTCAACGCGCGTACCCGCAAGAGCGATCGTCTGGCTCACCTGTATGTGATGTGCGGCCGCGACATGACCGAGGTCGGTCACGCCTATGCCGGCGACATTATCGTGGCGCCCAAGTTGGCGGCAGAGACGGGTGACACGCTCTCCATTACCGGTAAGGTCGAGGCGGCGGCGTTTAAGTTCCCCAACTCACAGTACCGCATTGCCATCGAGGCCGAGAACCGCGGCGACGAAGAGAAGCTCTACACGTTTATCGAGAAGGCGTGCAAGGCCGATCCGACCATGAGCATCGATCGCGACGAGGAGACGGGCCAGACTATCATCTCCGCCGTGGGTGAGGCGCAGGTTTCGGTACTGCTCAACCGTTTGGAGGATCGTACCAAGGTCGTGGCCAAAAGCGTGCCGATCCGTATTCCGTATCGCGAGACCATCCGCCGCACGGCGAGTGCCCAGGGCCGCCACAAGAAGCAGACTGGCGGTGCCGGTCAGTATGGCGACTGCTGGCTGCGCGTTGAGCCGCTCATTGGGCCCGACGGCACGAGCGATGGCTATGAGTTTGTGGACGAGGTCGTAGGCGGCCGTATTCCGCGCTCGCTGATCCCCGCCGTGGACAAGGGTGTCCAGGAGACCATGAAGGACGGCATCATTGCCGGCTACCCGCTCACGGGCATTCGCGTGGCTGTGTACGATGGCTCGTATCACAGCGTCGACTCCAACGAGATGGCGTTCCGCGCGGCGGCCCGCATCGGCCTGCGCAAGGCGTGCGCCGATGCCGACCCGGTGGTGCTGGAGCCCATCGAGGAAATCACGGTGACGATCCCCGAGAGCTACGCCGGCGCCGTGATGGGCGACATCTCGGCCTCGCGCGGTCGCGTGACGGGTATGGAGACCGATGAGCGCGGCGATACCGTGGTCATCGCCCAGGCGCCGCTGGCCGAGCTGACGGATTACTCGACGCGTCTGCGCTCTATCACGCGCGGCACGGGCGACTTTACCATGAAGCCTGCAGGCTATGAGCAGGTGCCTTATGACGTTCAGGCCAGGCTGGTCGAGCGCTATGAGGAGGGCCGCGCTAAGTAACTAGACGATAAAAAACCGCCGCGATGGGGTAGTTCCGTTGTGGCGGCTTTTTTGGCGGGCGAGGTGCCCGCCCCAGCATCTGTGGGGCGGGCACCTTTTTGTGCCGTTGCAGTAGAGAAAAGTCCTCCTTTGCTAGAATAAACGTATATAGACGTCTACTTGAACAGGGAGGCAATATGTACGAGGCGGTTATCTTCGATATGGATGGGCTTATGTTTGACACCGAGCCTATCTGGGCTTCTTGTTGGCCTAAGACCGCAATCGAGTTTGGGGTTGAGTGCATGGAGGGCCTTGCGGACGCCATGCGCGGAACCAATGGAGCCGAGGCCGTATCCATTATTCGCGAATGGTATGGTGACGAAGTCGACCCCAAGGCATTTGTTGATCGTTTTTACGAAATAGCCCATGAAGCATTGGCCCATGGCGCAGAGAAAAAACCTGGATTGGATAGGCTTCTCGAGTATCTCAAGATTGAAGGGATTCCGATGGCGGTTGCCTCCTCGTCGAGCAGGGAGATGATCAAGGCCAACCTGATAAGGGGAGGAATACTTCCATATTTTGATTCGATCGTTTCTGGTATCGAGGTCGAGCATGCCAAGCCCTATCCTGACGTCTTTTTAAAAGCGGCGGACGAGCTAGGGGTGCCGCCGCAAAAATCCCTCGTCTTGGAGGATTCCTATAACGGGGTGCGCGCGGGCTTTGCAGGAGGTTTTCACACCGTCATGGTTCCTGATCTCTCCGAGCCAACAGAAGAGATGGAAAGATTAGCCACGGCGATTGTCCTGAACCTTAATGATGTTGTCGACATGCTGGCAAGCGGAACATTGGGGTAAACAGGTTGAACGATGGGCTGTCGACTGTTTCTCGGCAGCCCTTTTTCTAATTCGAGACATTTAATGCTATGCGCAAGAATCAAAAAGGTATATAGTCGTCTATAAACAGGTACATAGACGTCTATATAAGTATCTGGAACGTAAACTCAACTCGAATTGCCGTAACCCGGTTGGAGGAATCATGGCAGTTGTAACTTCGACTGAGCTGATCCAGATTGCACGCAAGAACGGATGGCTCCTTCCCGCATATAACACGACCAATATGGAGATGACCCTGGGTATCTTGGACGGATTGCAGAAGGCCGGCATGCCGGGCATCCTCCAGATCGCCCCTACCAACGTTAAGCTTTCCGATTACGGCATGATCGCCTCTATCGTTAAACGCGCGGCGGAGGACTATATCGTTCCCACGTGTCTGCATCTTGACCACGGCAAGACGCTCGAGGATGTTCGACAGGCGGTTCAGGCCGGCTTTACCTCCGTTATGATCGACGGTGCCGCGTTGCCCTTTGAGGAGAACATTCGCTTCTCGCGCCAGGCAGTTGACTACTGCCATTGCTACGGCGTGCCCGTTGAGGCTGAGCTCGGTGCCATCAAGGGCAAAGAAGACGATCATGTTTCCGAGGCGGATCTTAAGACCGACCCCGATCAGGTTTGCGAGTTTGTGGAGCGCACGGGCTGCGACCTGTTGGCCGTGTCTATCGGCAACGTTCACGGCCTTGAGGATACGCCGCGCATCGATTTGCCGCTGCTTGAGAAGCTTGCCGAGGTGTCTCCGTGTCCCCTCGTTCTTCATGGTGGCTCGGGCATTCCCTATGAGACCATCCACGCTATGCAGCCACACAAGATGTCCAAGATCAACATCGCAAGCGACCTGCGCAAGGCCTACATCACGACGGTTGGCAAGGCGTACGAGGCAAACAACAACGAGCATAATCTCGCCAAGGTACTGATTGATACACGTAAGGCAGTTGCGGACGTTGCTTACAAGACGGCGCACGCCATCAACGGCATCGCTGAGTAGCGCGGAATTACGAACATGGATGAGGCGATAATGGGTGCGCTCTACCTTGGTGTCGATGTGGGCACGTCATCGGTGAAGCTCACGTGCATTGATGAAGGCGGAAAAGTTGTCGCGACTGCGAGCGAGGCTTACGAGTGCTCTGAGCCTCATCCTGGTTGGCGGGAGATCAATCCCGAGACATGGTGGATCGCCATTTGCTCTGCATGCTCCCTGCTTGGAGAGAAAGTTGACCTGTCTCTAATAAAAGGCGTTGGTGCTACCGGGCAGATGCACACGACGGTCTTGATCGATGCCGATGGGGTGCCAACGTGTCCCGCCATAATGTGGAACGACCAGCGCACGATTGACGCTGTCTTTACCGAGAAGCAGTGGGCTCTGTCTGCGGGCTATCCTAGGGTCGCCAGCTTTCTTTCGACTGGGGTTCCGGCGATTAACCTTGCATGGATAGCTAAGAATAATCCTGAGGGCCTTTCAAAGAGCGAAGTGTTTCTTTCGGTTTCAGATTGGATTGCTCTCAAGTTTGGCGGGCGTGCTGGTACGGACTATTGCGGGGCTTCGACAACAGGGCTCTACGATAACGAGAGGCAAGCTTGGATCGGTGAGGTCTGCGAGCATTTTGGAATCCCCGAGTCGTTGCTTCCCGTTGTCGAGCCTTCTGATGCCGTAATTGGGGCCGTGGTTGAGAGAGCTTCAAGCGAGACGGGAATTCCCGCAGGTGCCATGATCGTGAGGGGAACGGGCGACAATCCCGCGGCAGCGATCTGCACGGGATGCCTTTTGGAGGGCGTCCCCACCATCTCACTTGGAACAAGCGGCGTGCTGATGTATTCATCTGAGGGAGTTGACTTTCCGGCTGTTGGCAAGCCCGTGTTGTTCAAGTGGGGAAATACCCTTAAGACCCAAATTCAGCTGAGTATCAGATCGTGCGGCGGTGCCAAGGAATGGTGGTACGGGCAGATTCTAAGCAGTGAGTCCTACGATTTGGAGGACAAGGCCGTCGAGGACCCCTTCTACGACATGAGGGATCTCATGTTCTACCCCCATCTATCGGGAGAAAAAGTCCTGCACGGTTGCCCGTCGGTACGCGGTGCCTTTCTGGGGCTTGATCTTGACACGACTCGTTCCGAGCTCGAAAGGGCTCTGATGGAGGGCACGGCGTATGCCTTAAGGGAGCTCAAGGAGTCCGTGGACCATTCGGAAGAGTGGCGCAGCATCAGGCTCGTTGGAGGAGGGGCCAAGAACGATTTTTGGGCGCAAACGCTCTCCAACGTGTTGGGGGTCGATATGGTGCGGATGGAATCCTCCGGTGCCGGTCAGGGCGCGGCGCTGCTGGCTCTCTCGGCTTCTTGCGGCCAAGACTTGACGGCGGTTGCCGCAGGGGTCTGCAGAAAACTCGATTCCATTGAAAAAAACGACAGGGCCCATGAGCTCTACGACGCGCGTTTTAGCAGGTATATGCGTATATTCGAGGCACTCCAAATTATCTATGAGCTAAATAGCGCGTAGCCGTTTGTCTTGTAAAATCTACCGTTCACCGAAAGGAATGCGAGAAGGCAACTCGAAGAGCGGTCCCTTTGTAAGATATAGACAACCGTAGACAACCATGAGCGTATATGGCCGATTGAAAAGGAGGAGGGGGCGCTCAGGTAGAACGATAGAAGTAACGAACATTAACTAAGGAGAATGAAAATGGGAGCAGTAAACGATTTCCTTATCTTCCTTGCGGAGGGCTTTACCGGCCTGTTTAATGCGGCTGGTGATCAGTTTGCCTCGTTTATTACGGGCATGATCCCCATGCTGATCTGCCTGATCCTTACGATCAAGGCAGTCATCCAGCTGATCGGCGAGGAGCGTGTCTATGGGTTCATGAAGAAGTGCACCAAGTATGCAGTTCTCCGCTATACCCTCATCCCGTTCCTTTGCACTTTCTTCCTCTGCAATCCGATGGCATACACCTTTGGTGTGTTTGTCGAGGAGGACTACAAGCCCGCATTCTACGATGCGGTCGTGTCCATGATGCACCCCATCGTTGGTCTTTTCCCGCACGCTAACTCTTCCGAGCTCTTTGTTTGGCTTGGTATCTCGGCCGGCTACGAGGCACTGGGAAAGAACTCCTCCGAGCTTGCTATCCGCTTCCTCATTGTTGGTCTAATCGTCTGCCTGATCAAGGGCATTGTCACCGAGAAGCTGTACCTCATCATGAAGAAGCGCAACGAAGCTAAGCTTGCCGCCTAGTAGTTCAGCGCAAAAGGAGAGTCTAAATCATGAGTGAATTCAAAAGCGTAAAGGCGTCCCACGGCGGCAACGGTTGGGGCGGTCCCCTCATCATTACCCCCACGGCCGAGAAGCCTTATGTTCTGAGCGTGACCCTGGGTGGCATCAGCCCGGTCGCCCTTCGCATTGCGGAGCTTACCGGCGCCGAGGCGCACGACCAGTTTAAGGACCCGATCGAGACCGATCAGGCATGCGCCGTTGTCATCGACTGCGCCGGCGTGGCTCGCTGCGGCACCTATCCCAAGATGGGCCTTAAGACGCTGAACATCAAGCCCGGTTCTCCGTCTGGTCCTCTGGCCCAGTTCATCACCGAGGATCTCTTTGCATCTGACGTCAATCCCGATTGCATCGTCCTTGCCGATGCGGCCGATGTTCCCGCTGAGCCGGTAAAGGCCGAGAAGGCACACGAGGAGACGACGAAGGAAAACGTCCACGCCAAGATCGCTGAGGGACGTGCCGAGCTCGCATCCAAGGAGTCTAACGGCTTCATGGACGTTGTCTCCAAGATCGGCACCGGTGTCGGCCGCGTTATCAGCATCATCTACCAGGCTGCGCGCGATACCGTGAACGATGTTATCCGCAACATCATCCCCTTCATGGCGTTCGTCTCGGTTCTGATCGGCATCATCAACTATACCGGCTTCGCAAATGTTCTCGCTGGCGTCCTTACGCCTCTCGCGGGCTCGCTGCCCGGCATGCTGGCGATCGGCATGTTCTGCTCGATTCCGTTCCTCTCGCCGTTGATCTGCCCGGGCGCAATCATCGCCTCCGTGCTTTCCGTCCTCGTTGGCAACCAGATCGCCAACGGCACGATTCCTGCCAACTTTGCCCTTCCCGGCTTCTTTGCTGTCAATTGCCAGGTTGGTTCCGATTTTGCCCCCGTTGGCATGACCCTCATGGAGGCAAAGCCCGAGACGATCGAGATCGGTTACCCTGCGTTCCTGTTTGGTAAGCTGATCACTACCCCGATCCAGATTGTTCTTGCCTACGTACTGTCCTTCGGCCTGTAAACTGAATGCTTTGAGAGGGAAAGGCCTGCTATGCTCAACGCGCTCATTACAATAGCCTTCTTTATCCTTGTGTGGCTTGCTGGGACATTTACCCAGTATCGCTATTGGAGGAAGGTTCGCATCCTTATCCATGAGCACGCTCGTGATCATGAGGGATACTTGGGCACGGGTATGTGCAAGGTTAGCTTTAGCCGAAAAGCGTTTGTGATGATTCTGACGGATCATGACGGCGTGATTACCGGTTGCTATGAGCTCAAGGGCCTCTCCCTCAAACCGGAGTTTTCGGAGATGGGCGAGATGCTGGGGCTGAATATCGAAACGGCTCTGGACCATTTGGCCAACGAAAGCTATCACGATGCTTTTGCCCAGGCTATTCGTGTTATTGACAGGTCGATGACTGCGTCTGCAGCGTAACTAAGATAGGAGAAATCAAATGTACAAGGTTACGGGCACTGAGATTGGCTCGTTTGTTGAGGAACTTCTCAACGAGAAGATGGTGGTCTTGTTTGGCCCGACTGCTCCTGCGGAGTTGCGTGACATTTGCGTCGTTCACGATGGGGTCCCCACGGAGAATAGCGTGCTCGTCGAGGGCGGCACTATCTCTATCGGCGACCAGGTCTACACGATTAAGGAGTTTGGTGAGGCCGCAAATGAGAACATGGGAGGACTCGGTCATCTGACCATTGCGTTCGATGGTGAGCGAGAGCTGCTTCCCGGAACTGTTCTCGTGGCGCCCAGCACGCTTCCCAAACTGGAGGCCGGCATTGAGATCAGCTTTAATAGCTAACTCGCTCGGTTTGGCAGGCCATGTATTAGTCGGAAAGGACGTGTTCCCTTGAAACGTTCCGATTTAAAACTGCCACTTTTTACGGTCAGTCCTAAGACCTATCTGCTTGGCGACGATTCGATCGCAGCGGCCCACCTTACGGATGAGATTGCAAAAGGGCGAAATCATTCGATTTTCTGGACCGCCCCCGTTCCTGAGCTCTGCGCGGTTGCAAAGGATCTGAAATTTGCAATTCCAACGGCGCAGCACGCCGATCTCATCGGCGATGGAAAGGGAATGGGACTGACGCCTCTTGAGTCGCTTAAGAGCGCGGGAGTTCGAGCTGTCTTTCTTAATCACACGGCACACCCCCTGGCCGTTGACAAGCTGGCGGCAACGATTGATCGCGCTCGTGAGCTTGAGATTCTAACCATTGTTGCGGCCGATAGTGTCACCGAATCCAAGGCGGTTGCAGCAATGAACCCGGATGTGATTCTTTGCGAGCCGAGCAGCCTGGTGGGTACGGGTCATACAAGCGGTGATGATTACATCGCAGAGACCATTGCCGCCGTTCGGTCCATTAATCCCGACATCGTTATCATGGAGGGGGCGGGAATCAGGTGTGGAGACGATGTTCGTCGCCTGATCGGGCTTGGCGCGCAGGGTACCGGCATTTCGAGCGCCCTGGCGATTACGGATGACAGGACGGCGTTGCTTACAGAGCTGTTTGACGCGCTGGACTAAATCCGCTTACTAAGAAGGCGAACCCACGGGTTCGCCTTCTTGCGTTTTGGAATCTTGTTGGGAGCAACGCTGTCGCGCCCAAGAGGTTTAATGGCGGCGCTGAAAAACGGTGCCAAGTTGAAATCTGCTGGATTTAAGCCACACGCGCGCATATTCAATTGCGGAGTCATTGTCCAGGTAGACTGTTTGAAGCTGCTGAAGAAGTGGGGATTGCGTAGAGAGACCGAGCGCATTCGCGCGTTGGGTGTCTGCGAGCTTTGCCACAAAGGAGGTCTTCGAGTATTCGATCTGGTGGCCAGAGAGCCGCTCGATAATCGCAAAAAGGCCCTCGTTGACAAAGTCGGCCGTCTCTATGCCTGGGACAAGCGCCATGTTGATGTTATTCTCGATAAACATGACGGGCTCGCCCTCAACGCTGCGTACGCGCTCAAGATGGAGATAATTGGAGCCTTCGGCAATGCCGAGGTGCTTGGAGATGTCTTCATCGCATTTGCAAACTTTGCAATCGAGAATGCTGGTTTCGAAAGAAAGGCCCTGCTCGCTTAAAGACTCGGAGAAAGAGATAAGGCCTTCAGTAAGGGGGAAAGAGATGTCTTTGGACTTAACGTAAGTTCCCTTTCCCTGAATTTGCTCAAGTAGACCCTCATCAACAAGCTTTGAAATGGCCTTTTTGATGCTGCCGCGGCTAACGCCGAGCGTGCTCATAAGGTCGACCTCCGACGGGATTTTGGATGCCTCTTCCCAAGCTCCCGAGGCGATGTTCTCGCGCAGATATTCGACCACTTGCATATAGATGGGGGTGGCACAGTCCTTTTTAATAAATGAGTCGTTGACGCGATTGGTCACAGTATCTCCTGATTACTTTGAAGCAAAATTGCCTTTATTTTACGTTGTTCTGCAGCGTTAACTTATTGAGATTGTAATTGCAAAGAATAAAATACGTATTTAGTGTGCGGCTTCTGCTGCCTTGGGCGCCTGTTCGAAATCAGCGACTTTGGCGCGATGCTGTAGGGGATAGAGGCCGTGCGGAGTCTATTCGGTTCAGGATGCGGCATTGCCGTTGTCGAAAAAAGCACCAAGGGGCCGTCCCTCGGTGGTGGTTTTGCCTTGGGTTATGGATTGTGGTTAGTCCCCGTTGGCTTGGTTTTTGCCGGTGGCGTAGTCAATCTGCACATGCGGCTGCAGGTTGTAGCAGTACACGTGGAAGCACAGTGTCTTGCCGTGGTCCTCGACCGATTGCGCCTCGAGGCGGACACCGCGGCAGACGAGTTCCTCTTCGTTGTACATGGGCGTGACGCGGTAGAGCACATGGTTGCCAGTGTCGCGGATGTAGCCGAGGATCTGCTCTTCAAACGGCAGCATGCCCGTTTCGTTGAGATAGCGCGTGCCGGTGAGGAGATTCTTGCGATTGGCGTTCTCGCCGCAGAGCGACCAGGCGATGAGGTGGCAGCGGTTGTAGAGGCTTTGACCCGGAATAAAGTCGTAGCGCTGCTGGTGCCAACCGGCAGGATGGATACGTGAGATATCGCCGCGCTTGCCTTTGCCGAGCGATTCGAGTCCCATGCAGGCGAGTGCTTTGCGGGTACGGCCCAGGCTGTCGAGCTTGGAGAACTTCTTGAAGCAGCCCTCTTCGGTGGCGCGTTCGTATTCATCGAGCGTGAACGACGGTGTGCCGAGCGGGTGCGTGCCATCAGCGCGAAGGGCGACGTAGGGGTTACCGGCATAGTCGGGAATGCTGGTGAGGTATACGCCGCGCGCGCGGCCGAGATCGGGATTTTCGACCTCGTCGATGGGGGTGGCGGCGCTGTCGGCGGGGGCGCTATCACCGTTGCCTGCCGCATTCGATTCGGAGCCATCGCCGGCGTCTTGGCCGCCTTCGGAATCCGTGGAGCTCGCTGTTCCCGATTCGAGCCGGGCGACCAAGTCCGCCTCGTCATCGGTGCGGCTGGGGCTCTCGTTTTGCTTCTCGGCCAGGGCCGCCGCCTGCTCATCGCTTTGCGGCGACAGCAGCTTGGGCGCCCCGTCGAGCGATCCCGTAAACAGCGCAAATCCCAGCACCACGGCGGTGCCGATGGAAAGTACTTGCTTGTAGGCGGACTTGCGTGACATGGGGGCTCCTGGGTAATCGGTTGCGAATCTACCAGTCTAGCAGGAGACGCCGCAGACCGTTTTCCCAGATAAAACCTGCCAAAATAAACCTGTCCCTTTTTGGTGGGCTATTGATTCATGTAACAAAAGCCCAATATGCTATATACGTTATATACAAGTTGGAAAGCGTGGTAGAGTGGCGGCAATACAAGCCGGCGAAGGGGACCGATATGATCAAGGCTGTCATTTTTGACATGGACGGCACGCTGGTCGATACCGAGCGTTTGGACATGAGGGCATGGAAGGTGGGCGCTGCCGAGCTGGGGATTGCGATTGACAATGCGCTGGTCCATCAGTTTATCGGTCGCTCGATGCCCGATGTCAGGGACATCCTTGAGGAGCATTACGGCAGCCGCGAAATCGTCGAGACGGTCGAAGCTCGCTACAGGAATGCTCTCGACGAGATGGTCAAGACCGATCTGGAGCTTAAGGCCGGCGCTGCCGAGTGCCTGGACGAGCTGCTGGCGCGGGCTATCACGTGGGTCTTGCGACGTCGTCGCGCCGCGTTGCGGCCGAGCGCAACCTTAAGACGGTCGGCCTCTTTGACAAGTTTGAAACGGTGACCTGCAACGAGGATACCCTGAACGGCAAGCCCGATCCCGAGATCTACCTGCTCGCCTGCGAGCGCGCGGGCTTTGCTCCCGAGGAACGTGCCGTGGTCGAGGACTCACGCAACGGCTGCGTCTCTGGCATCGCGGCCGGCTGCCATGTCTTTGCTGTGCCTGATATCTTGCCGCTGCCGCAGGACGTGGTAGATGACTGCGAGGCCGTGCTCGATACGCTGTTCGATCTGACGGCGGCGGTCAGGGCCGTGCGCTAAAGGTATGCGCCGAGGCTGATGACGGTGGCTTCGGCGTGGCCTCGCTTGCGTTTTCCCAGATAAAACCTGCCAAAATAAACCCGTCCTCTTTTGGCGGGTTGGCGGGGTAATGCCCGCCGCAACTTATGGCACGGTTGGGATGTGTACGCTTTAAAGAGCGGAGCACATGGTTAGAGAGATGCGCTCGTCTCTCTAAACGTCTCTCTAAAGAGAAAGTCGGTTAGAGAGATGGCCTTAGATAATCTAGCAGTGAATTTGATACATCTCTCTAAATAACTCTCTAAAATTAGGCGCTTATCTCTCTAAAGTTAGAGAGATATACTAAACTCTAGAGAGATAAATCTATTGTTTTAGAGAGACGGAATGCCAATGCTGCTGGATGAACCTCTTGGCCTCATCGTTGAGCGCCTTCGCAGGCGGGGGACCGATGACGCATCGGTAGAAGTTAAAGCCTGCACGAATAAATTGAGTGCAGACGTATGGGAGACAGTGAGTGCTTTTGCGAACACTGCGGGCGGGCTCATTATTTTGGGCCTGAACGAAGCCGAAGGATTTGTTCCTTCTGCCAACTTTGCTATCGATAGGGTGCGCGACCAGTTTGTTTCGGGTATCGGAGACGGAGGCTCAGCGGCGGTGGTGACCCATGCGCCGCGGTATGAGCTTGATCGAGGCGAGGTCGACGGGCTCCAGGTACTTCTGGTGCGCATCTTTGAACTTGAGCTCAAAGCGAAGCCATGCTATATCGGCGCGCGCGGCGTGCAGAACGGTAGCTACAAGCGCGTGGATGATAAAGATATCAAGATGTCGCCCGCTGAGCTATATGAGCTACAGAGCGCGCTGCTTCCGAGTGATGCAGACGGTACGGTGGTTTCGGAGGCAACAGTCGAGGATTTGGATCCAGATGTCGTGCGGTCCATTATCGCAAATCGCCGGCTGCAGACCCCGCGCGTTTTGCGCGGGGCCGATACGCTGGAAAAGCAGCTGGCCAGACTCAATATCACTACAAAGGATGGAGCTGTGAAGCTCGCGGGGCTGCTGTCGGCGGGAATTTACCCCCAGCAGTTCTATCCTAAGCTGATGATCGATGTCGCCGTTCATTCCGATGTGGAAAAATCTGCTCCTGGGCAACACCGGTTTATTGACCGCCAGTTGTGCGATGGCCCGATTCCGGCTTGCATCGAAGATGCCCTCGCTGCGATCGGACGAAACTTGCGCAAAGCGGCGATAGTGCGAGGCGCTGGTAGAAGGGAAGATTGGGAAGTACCCCAGGAGGTTTTGCGCGAGGCCTTGGCGAATGCCTGTATCCATCGAGAGTATTCGCCCATGTTTGTGGGGCAGGCCGTGAGCGTCGATATCTACCCAGACAGAATAGAAATCAAAAACCCCGGCGGGCTTTGGGGCGGAAAGACGTTGGACAATCTTGCGGACGGGGAATCGCGCTGTCGAAACCCAAAGCTCATGAGTCTGATGGGGGCGACGCCGTTAGAGCATGCTGAGGGGGCTGTTGCGGAAAGTCAGGGATCTGGCATCCCGGCTATGATTCGCGAGATGGAGTCTCGTTCGCTTGGCAGGCCGAAATTTATCGTTAAGGCCGATTCGTTTACGGTGCTGCTTTCCCGGCACGGGGCGGAGCTTGCTGAAAACCGCATGTGGATTCAGGGCCATGTGGACACCGAACTGACGCATCGCGAGGAAACATTGCTCATGTTTATGCGGGAGCATGGGTGCGTATGCGATGTTCAAAAAATACGAGAGGCTTTGAAGTGGGATTCGGATGACATTCGCCTGATCTGCGGGGACCTTGTCGATAAACATGTCCTGTCAAAGTGTGGCAAAGACACGTTTGAAATTATCGATATGAGCAGAGAATCGTCAGCTTCGACGGCGGATAGGATCCTGGAGGCTCTCAGCGCCGGAATGGATATGACGGCGCGAGAAATAGCGGTTGCATCGGGGGTCAAGATTTCGTCCGTCCGTTACCATCTGCCAAAAATGGCGGATAAAGGACTCATTGAAGTAATGGGTTCATCGACGAGCCGCAACCGCCGCTATCGGAAGAGGTAGATGCAGCCGAGTCGCCTCTCTAGTGTCTCTCGAAGTTAGGTGGATACTAGAGAGGCGATGGTTCCGCGATATTTCCCCAGATAAAACCTGCCAAAATAAACCTGTCCCTTTTTGGTAGGTTAAACGGCGTAACTTAAAGGTTCATGTTGCCGTGGATGTAGGGGGTGACCTCGGGGGAGATATGGCCGCAGCCCAGCTCGCGCAGCGTGGACTCGATGGCGGCGGGCAGCGGGGTCTTGCCTTCGGCGTCGACGGCGGCACCGCTGAGGGCGGCGATCTTGGCGACGTCTGCCGGCTCGGCCTCGATATGCATGCAGCCGCCGACGAGGCGTGCGCGGACCTGGTCCAGGCCAAGGTCGTGCAGGTAGTCCTCACAGGTGCGGATTACATCGACCTTCTCGCGCGTGAGCTCCTCGCCCGTGGGGACTCGCGTGGCCAGGCAGGCTCCTGCCGGCAGGTTCCAGACGGGATAGCCCCAGGCGCGTAGCAGCTCGCGCTCCTCGTCCTTGGTAAAGCCGACCTCCATAAGCGGCGAGCGCACGCCGAGCTCCTGGGCGGCGCGCATGCCGGGGCGGTAGTCGCCGCGGTCGCTTGCGTTGCTGCCGTCGATGACGGTGGGAAAGCCCAGCGACTTGGCGTGGTTGACGATGGCGGTAAAGCCGGCGCGCTTGCAGTGGTAGCAGCGGTTGGCGTCGTTGCAGGCTACCTGGGGGAGCTGCAGCTGATCGACCGAGAGGTTGAGCACGGGGAGCTTAAAATGCGGCCCCTCATCGGCCTGCCCGTCAACCGCCCGCTCAAACGAAGCCTGCTCGGGCGTGCCGATGAGCGGCGTGGTGAGGTGAACAAGAAGCGTGCTGGCGGGCATGATGCGGGCGCAGACCGCGGCCAAAAAGCTGCTGTCGACGCCACCGGAAAAGCCGATGGCGACGCGTCCGTATGCTAAAAGCAGCTGCTCGAGCGCTGCGAGTTTGTCCTGAAGCCCCTCTGCGGGCGCGGTGGTGTCTGAAAGCATAAGTCGATCCTTGCCGTTGAGTACTCGGTCGAAAACTATAATCCTACCGAGTCGCTTGTCATAAGACTTCTATCTATGTAACGAAAGTGCAATATGCTATATACGTTATATACAAGTTTACAGGTGCGGTAAAGTTGCGGGAGTACAGCAGCGCGAAGAGATGGGGGACCGATATGATCAAGGCTGTCATTTTTGACATGGACGGAACGCTGGTCGATACCGAGCGTTTGGGTATCAAGGCGTGGAAGGCGGGCGCGGCCGAGCTGGGATTCGCGATTGATGATGCGCTGATCCATCAGTTTATCGGTCGCACGCTGTCCGATGTCATGGAGATCCTTGATGAGCATTACGGCAGCTGCGAAACCGCTGAGGCAATCTATCGTCGCCATAGGGAGATTCGCGACGAGATGGTCAAGACCGAACTGGAGCTTAAGGCCGGCGCTGCCGAGTGCCTCGACGAGCTGCTGGCTGCGGGCTATCACGTGGGCCTTGCGACGTCGTCGCGCCACGTTACCGCCGAGCGCAACCTTAAGATGGTTGGCCTCTTTGACAAGTTTGAGACGGTGACCTGCGGCGAGGACGTCGTGCACGGCAAGCCCGACCCCGAGATGTACCTGCTCGCCTGCGAGCGCGCGGGCTTTGCCCCCGAGGAGTGCGCCGTGGTCGAGGACTCACGCAACGGTTGCGTCTCGGGCATCACGGCCGGTTGCCATGTGTTTGCCGTTCCCGACATCGTGCCGCTGCCGCAGGACGTGGTGGACGGCTGCGAGGCTGTGCTCGATACGCTGTTCGATCTGCCGGCCGCGGTCAAGGCCGTGCGTTAGCGTTCGCACGTGAGTCGCCATATCCCGCACCCGAGCTCGCAGGACGGTGGCGGCAACGGCGCCTGCGTGGAGGCGCCGACGCAGTCAGCCCCTCTTATCACGCCAAGATTGCTGTTTTGGCCGATAAGAGGGGCATTGTGCGTTAAGCGACTGGGGCTGCGGCCTTGGTAAGGAGCTGGCGGAGGGTTATGACGTTACAAGTTACTCCAGGAGCCAGTCGATCACGTTGCGCTTGCGGACTCCTTCGTAGTTCGCGTCCGCAAACAGCGTGTCGAGCGTAAGAAGCGTCTTGGGGTAGTTGTCTCGGACTTTCTTAAAGGGGGCCAACTCTCGATTGAGGGTAGTTTCGTCGAGCGTTGTGGCTGAAACCTGAAAATAGGCTGTCTCGTCTGAGTTTAGGGCAACAAAATCAATTTCCCCGCCGTCGATATCGCCCACGTAGACGTCGTATCCACGGCGTAGGAGCTCGAGATAAACAACATTTTCGAGGATATGACCGATATCGCTGCTTTGGGTTTTGACGAGAGCGCCTCTAAGTCCAAGGTCAACGGCGTAGTATTTGCCGTTTGTTGAAAGAAGCTGCCGACCGCGCAGGTTATAGCGCGGAGCAAAGTACAACACAAGGCTGTCTGTTAAGCCTTTGAGGTACTTGGCTACGGTTTTCTGGTCGGTTTTGTTGCCGTTGGACGAGAGCGTGTCGGAGATTTTTTTAATCGAGATCCGGTTTCCAATGCTATGGAGTAGGAACTTGGTGATATCGCGCAGGGTCGGGACGTCCGAGACCTTCAGGCGTTCGATAACGTCGCGTATGACGATGGTATCGTAGAGGCTCATAAGATAATCGCGCGCCTGGGGTCCCTGAATACCCGTCTCGGCGATAAAGGGAAAAGAGCCCCGGGTGATGTACTCGTCAAACAGCTGGGTAGGAGCCTTTCCGCCATTGGTTTTTGCCGAGCAAAACTCTTTAAAGGAGAGGGGCAGCATCTTGAGCTCTACGTAGCGACCGGATAGTAAGGTTGCCAGCTCGCTCGAGAGCAGATAGGCGTTGGAACCGGTTATGTAGAGATCGACATTGTCCCTGATAAATAGGCTGTCGACGGCTTTTTCGAAGTGCTCGACATGCTGTATCTCGTCCAGAAAAACGTAGTTCATCTTATCGGGGACGAGTCTGGCGGAAACGTAGTCGTAGAGTGCTCTATACGACGTAAGAGACTCGAACTCCAGATCTTCAAAGTTGAGGGATATAACCTGGGCATCTGTGGTTCCATGGTCGCGTAAATGACCACGGTAAATCTCGAATAGCTTCGATTTGCCGGACCTACGCACGCCCGAAACGACCTTGATAACATGCGTGTCTTTCCACGAAATGAGCCAGTCGAGGTACTGTTTGCGGTCAATCAAATCCATAAAGCCTCTCCCTGGGTCTGAAACATTGGAACAAAATCAATATTTATATGAAATTACAAAAAATATGGAACCGAATCCATTTTATCAAAATATCTCATGAAAATATGGATTACATTCCATAAATATCCGTAGCTACAGCCTTGGCTAATGGGCGTGGGACAAGCAAAAAAGC
>UQPI01000036.1 GCA_900542945.1 uncultured Collinsella sp. | reverse complement strand
GGTCTCCTCGTAGTACTCGTCACGGGCGCGGCAGACGTCGATCAGCGCGGTGGCCTGGCCACGACCGATACCCTTGGTCTCGCGAGTGATGCAGATGGAACCGCCGCCGATACCGACCTTGATGAAGTCGGCACCGCAGTCGGCCAAGAAGCGGAAGCCCTCGGCGTCGACGACGTTACCGGCACCGACCTTGACGTCCTCGCCGTAGTTGGCGCGAATCCACTCGATGGTGCGCTTCTGCCACTCACTGAAGCCCTCGGAGGAGTCGATGCACAGGACATCGGCGCCAGCCTCGATGAGCAGCGGCACGCGCTCGGCATAGTCGCGGGTGTTGATACCGGCGCCGACCATATAGCGCTTGTCGTTATCGAGCAGCTCGTTGGGGTTGGTCTTGTGGCTGTCGTAGTCCTTGCGGAAGACGATGCCCATAAGGTGATCGTTGTCGTCGACGATCGGCAGGGCGTTGAGCTTGTTGTCCCAAATGACGTCGTTGGCAACCTTGAGGCTGATGTTCTTGTCGCCCACGATGAGCTGCTCGCGCGGGGTCATGAACTCGGAGACCTTCTTCTGGTGGTCATCGCGGCTGGGACGATAGTCACGGCTGGTGACGATGCCCAGGAGCTTGCCCTTGGGAGTGCCGTCGTCGGTGACCGGCATGGTGGAGTGGCCGGTCTTCTCCTTGAGCTCGATGACCTGCTCCATGGTCATGTCGGGTGTCAGCGTGGAATCGGACTGAACGAAACCAGCCTTGTGATCCTTAACGGCCTTGACCATAGCAGCCTCGGACTCGGGGGTCTGGGAACCGTAAATGAAGGACAGGCCACCCTCGGTAGCGAGCGCGACACCCATGTCGACGCCCGAGACGGACTGCATGATGGCGGAAACCATGGGGATGTTCAGGGTGATTGCCGGCTTCTCACCGCGCTTGAAGCGGGTTAGCGGCGTCTTAAGAGAGACGTTGTTGGGGATGCACTGCGAAGACGAGTAACCAGGGACCAGCAGATACTCCGAAAACGTGTGGGACTCACCGGGAAAGAACGTAGCCATGTTTCTCCTTTTTCCATGCGACCGGTCGGCTGCAGGCCTCGTAGGACCCAGCCCAACCTTGGGCGCCCAATACTGGGGAAGTATCTTAACGCACTTTGACTGCTACAATGCATGGTTTAGAAAGAGCACACGAGGGTTTGACGCAGGCTTTGCGTTTGCCCAGCAAACACTTTAGCGGGAAGACGTGAAGCACATGGAGTACAAGACGACGGCAAAGCTGGTCATTCAAGCGTGCGACAAAGATCTGCCGGGCGTGTTCGGCCACGGTTGTGTCTTGCTGCTGCAGGGCATCGCCCGCGAGCACTCGCTCAACCGCGCCGCCAAAAGCATGGGCATGGCCTATTCCAAGGCTTGGCGCATTGTGAACGAAGCCGAAGGGCAGCTGGGATGCAAACTCATCGAGCGCGACGGCGCCCGCGGATCCACGCTCACGCCTGCCGGCGAGCGCGCCATAGCGGTCTACGAGGAGCTGCAGGCCGACATCAACAACGTCATCGCCACCAAAGCCAGCGACCTCATCGCCAGCATCAATGCAGAGTAGTCCTTTTAGGCGGTTTTTAGCCCACAGCGCCCTCGGGTTGAGGCTCGCGCCACAAAACGGGCCCATCTACTACGTTTAGTTGAATACCCACGACCATACCGGACATTATGAAAATAAAACCGCTGGTAAACAGCTTGGTAATTTTCAAAAGAGGCGGGTGTGGTCGACCCCTATTGCTTAAACGTAGTAAATAGGCCGTTTTCGTGACACAGACCCCGATTAGCTACTTGCGAAGGGCGTTATCGAGAGTGGCAGCCACCTGCAGAGGGTCGTCGGTGCCGGCGAAGAGGCGGATGGCGCTCCCCTGCTTGCCGCGTGGGGCCGAAAGGCGTGTCGTTGCGCCGCCGGCGGGCGACGTGCGGAACTCCCCCGGCAATGTGTCGAACAGCTCACCCGCACTTCGCTCGATAAGGTCAAACTCAACTGCCGGGCCAAAGCCGTGCTCGAGGATTCCCGTTGCAACCGCATGGTCGGGATGCGAGGTCAGCCCGGGATAGCGCACGTTGCGTACCATCTCGTTGGCGGCCAGATACTCGGCCAGCGCACGGGCGCGATCGAAGTGGGCCTGCATGCGAGCGTCGAGCGAAGACAGCCCCCGCTCCAGCATGCAAGCCTCATTAGCAGAAAGGTCGAGTGCAGACGCACCGCAATCCGCAAGAAGCGCATGCGCACACTCGGCGGCGGCATCCACGCGATGGCGCTTAAGCTGCGAGCGCGCCACCGAAGCGGCGACGAGCTTGCGCGGCGCAATGCCGGTACACACACGGTCGAGTGCCTCGAGCGACAGGACGGCACCCAAACGCAGCGGATCGCACCCAAAGACGCTTGCCACGGTGTTATCCACCACGAGCAACGCACGGGCCTCACGCGCCGCCCGACCCAGCGCACGCAGATCGGGCACACGTAGGCCAAACCCGCCGATGGAATTGACGAACCACCACAGATGCGACCCGCCAGCATCAAACGAAGCATCAAAGCCCTCGGACGCGGCGGTAAACGCCGCAACCGACGGCTCCCCCACGAGCACAACGTCGCAGGCATCAAAGCCGCGCGCAAACGCATCGGCAAAGTCATCGGCAAACACGACCAGGCGATCGCTGGGACGCACAATCCCCAGCAGCGACAGCGCCGCCGGCACGTGCGAGGCCGCAACAAGACGCGCCTCACGCGCGCCGGCCCTTGCAGCCCAGGACTCTTCTAGCTGTTGCACGTCCACGCGGCACCATCCTTTACATAAAACCAAACCAAGACCAGCCCACCCAGGTCGAGAAAACGTCAGCGCAAGCAGCGTCGAGCGGTCCGGCGTTCGTTAGAACGCCGGAACAAAATTAGCCGTGATATTCGCCGTTGTACTGGATGAGCGTCAGGTCCTCAACGCCGTCGAGCGCGCGAATCGCATCGGCGTAGGGCATGTCAACGCCATCCGAGAACAGCTCGACGGCCATCTCCACCTTGTCACCGCGCATGGTCTTGGACTTCACGGTAAACTTGGTGCGGCCAAATGCACGCACGATATCGTCGCCGGTGGTCAAGCCCTTGTAGTGGATGACCATCATGTACACGCGCGCCTTGTCCTGATGGCTCGCAAAGCCGGCGATCATCACCACGATCACCACTGCCGTGAGTCCTACGAGCGCATACATACCGGCTCCCGCCGTAATGCCCGTGGTAATGGACCAAAACAGATACAGCAGGTCGAGCGGGTCCTTGACCGCCGTACGGTAGCGGACAATAGACAGAGCACCGACCATACCAAGCGAGATGACCACGTTTGTCGAGATCGCGAGCGTGACCATGCAGGTGAGCACGCACATGCCCACGAGCGTCACGGCAAAACTGCGCGAATAGACCACGCCAGTAAAAAAGCGCTTGTACACGCAGTAGATCAGGATGCCCATGGCGAGCGCCACGAGCAGCGACAGGCCGATCTTGGCGGGGTCGACCTGTCCAAACGCCTCCAAGACGGAGTTCTTAAAAAAGTCCCTGGTGCTCATGGTCTAAATATCCCCTCGGTTCCCAAAATCCGATTCCCAGTAGTTAAAACCGCGCAGGTAGGCGGTCTTGTCATAACACAGGCAGTACTTAGAGACCGCCGTGAGTTCGGCCGCACCTGGCGGCACCATATCGCGCACCAGCTGCGGGCAAAACTCGGTATACTTGACCTCCATCACCAGCTTGCCGGGCTCCAGCACGGGCAACGCGGGCAACGTCGCGTCAAAGATGTCAAAGCTCCCCACCGCCGCACGCACGTTGCTATCAAAGGTAATGCGCACGGTGCCCTCGTCCATCACCCACGGCTCGCGCTCGTAGTCCACGATGGTTCGCGGGCGCATCATATTACAGATGCACTCGATGTAGAACTCGCGACAGAGCGGATAGGGGCTCCTCAGCAAAAAGTCGTAGTCGCCGGCCAGAATCTGCTCAAACTCGCTACGCGTGAGCGGCGTGTCCTCCTTGTAGATCCAGCTGCCGTACTTCTTTTTGCGCTCGAGCTTAATCACCTTGTCGCTGCCGTTATAGATGCGCACGCGATACTTTTTGCGCATGAGAATACCGGCGTCTTTTTCCTCGTAGGCCGAGTTGCAGTAGTCGTCAAAGTACAGGCTGCGAATGGTGTAACCACCTGCCCGCGCATGCTTGTCCAGCTTAAACACCGGCGCCATGCGGCAGGCAAGCGCGGCGTGCTCGCCCTCGTTAATGAGATATTTGAGCTCGTGGCGATAACGCTCCTGCGTGGCGCGCGCGGGAGGTGCCGCCAGGCGCTCAAGCAGCGCGCTAGCCCTCCTCATACATGTCCTCCACGACCTTACCGCCGTTTTGCACGTAAAAACACTTCATGCCGTAGTGCTTGCCGTCGTCGGTCACATAGTAGTCAAACGCATCTTGCGTATAGCCGTCGGAGTTGGCAGCGCGCACGCGCACAAAATACTGGCCGGTATCGGGCGCATCGCAGGTCACCTCGAGAAGCAGTACGTCCTCGGCCTTAAAAAGCACGTCGCTTATGGCATAGTCGCGCGCCAGCTCCACGGTATAGCGAATGTCACGCGCCTTAAAGTCGTACGAAGCATCCCAGTTAATGCGCAGTTTACCGTTATCGATCTGCGGCACGCCAATGTAGAACGGCATGGGCTTTTTATAGCTCTCGCGAAAGCTCTTGTAGTTCTCCTCGATCTCGGAGGGAATCGCCGCGGCGATCTGCTCGTATTGATCCTTGGTGACAGGCAGATGGTCGATATCGGGCGAAGCAAAGACCAGCGATTCGGTAACCTCGCAATAATGTCTAATCATCTTGGCCAGGCGTGCCTCGGTCATATATGAGCGCAGGTCCTTGACGGCGCGGTCGAGCTCACTGCGGAACGATTTGCTGCGCAGCGCACGATTGAATAGCACGTTGCCCCAGTAGTTGCTTACGCCGCGCTCCCAGCTCGCATAGTCCGAAAACCCGGCAAGAGAAAGCTCCAGCTTACGCAGCATACCGTCGTTGTCCCAATCGAGGATGTACCACGTATTGGAGTTGAGCGGGCTGTACAGATAGCAGTTACGGTTCTGAGTATCGCAGTTGCCCGTCAGAATCTGAAACGCCAGCCAATAGACCAGGTTCTCGGTATCAAAGTAGGTGTCGAGCACGTCATCGATCTTTTGCGATTCGTCGTTAAGCGCATCGAGCATCTCGATGAGCTTGGCGTGGTCCGAATCACCCTTAATCTCGAGCATGCCTTCAAAGCTTGCCTGGTTGTAGTCGGGATCGTCGGCAAGTTTAATGGTGTCCTCGTAGCGATGGAAATCAAAGCTGTTCACCTTATACAGGTGCCCGCTCTTATCCAGGCCATGTGCCTTAAGCGCCGTCTTGTTGAGCTGCTCCACCTGCGTAAACAGGCCGTAGTCCTCAAAGGTATCGTTGGACTTTTCGGTCTGGTCGCACACCCACAGATGCACAAACTGCGTACGCAGGCCCATCATCTGGGGAATCCCGCGGATAAGGTCGTAGGCCATCTTGTTGCGAAAACGCATACCCTCGCCCATGTGCTTGTTGAGCGCAATCGCGCGCTGTTGGCGCCAGGTGCCCTTGCCTTTTTTGAGCTCCACCTTGTAATTCTTTTGCGTGTAGGAGCTCGACGTCTGGCCGCGCACCTGCACGGTGGCATTGGGCGCTTCCTCGCCATAGCCAACCTCGCCGGCCACCGGGCCGTCTTCGTCGCCCGCCTGCAGCAGGCCCATAACCTGATAGCGCGTCACGCCCATGTCGGCATAGTCATACACCGAGTACGTGTTGATCTCGGCCCAGCTATGGTCCGTGTTCTCGGAGCTGTTGCCGCGAGAGACCGTCAGGTACAAGGTCACAATGTCCGAGTCGTCGTAGACCTCGTACAGCTCATCTTTATCGCGTAGGTGCTTGGTAGCGTCCGAGGACTCGGCCTTTTTAATCTTGCCCTGCTTTTTGACCTTTTTGGTCGAGGATTCGTCCTGAGATGAGCAGCCCGAAAGCAGCAGCGCGCCGGCAGCCGCCTCGATCAGACAGCGGCGAGACATCAACTTATCGATCATCAGAACCTCCCCAATGGTTGCGATACACGCGAACTACTGCGCGCTGAAACGCGCCGTGCGGCACGCCCTTGCGGCGGCACTCCTCATAGCGCTGCTCGGCACGGTCGAGCAAGCGGCCCAGCTGTGTAAAACGACCCGTTTTGTCGGTCGCCACAATGGGCTGCTGGCTCAGGATACGATACGGTAAGTTGGCGGTATAGGTATCGAGCCGCAGCAGCGCCACGATAAAAAACACCACCGCACCCAACAAAAAGCCAAAGCCGTAAAACTGCTGCGGCAAAAGCAACGACACGGCGGTCGCGAGCCCCGCCACACCGGCAAACAGGCCCGAGGCCAGAACGGCTCCCTTGTAGTCGGTAAAGTACAGCAAGATAAGCAGGATCGTGTTGCCCACGGCATACAGGCCGTAGCCTACGCATAACGTGCGAAAATACCCGTGCATAAGATTGTTAAAGCCCAGCGGCAGGGCCGAGAGCACTGTAGTCTCGAGCGAGATGACCGCCGCGGTCACAAACAGCTGCTTGAGCGCGCAAAAGCGCAGTTCGCTGTTGAGCGTGGAGAGCATTTCCTCCTCGGCCACCACAATATCGCCCACCACGCCGCCGTCGTTGAACAGGCTGTAGTAGTCACGGTAGCGCGGATAGAAATTGACCTCGACCGACACCACAAAGTTGACGGTCGTGACGAGTGTGGTTAAAAACGCAATGAGTGCCGGAACGTCATGGTAAGGAGCCCCGTAAAACAGGCCTTTGATCTGCACGCCAATAGGGCCCGCCCAGATAATAACCAGGTGTGCGAAAAGCCCCAAGTTGGTAAACAGCCCCGTAAGCGCCAGCGGCATAAATTGGTCGAGCCAGCGCAAAAAACGCCAGGGGCTCCGGTCACTCCGTGGAAAATACCGGTACAGCAGTACCACATCCCAGGCGAGCATGACGCCGTAGCCTAGGGCGATTGACGCCAACAGGCCCTCGACCGGCGGCAGTCCCAACGCCAGCGCTGCCAGGGCGCACAGGCACGCCACACTAATGGCGGCCGCAAAGCTGCACAGGATACCGCGGTAATCTTTGATGGCCGTAAGGTAGCTCATGCCATTCCAGTTGACGATCATAATGTTGAACAGCCACAGGCACAGCAGCCCCTGCAGCAGCGTGGCGCCCGAGAACAGCAAAAAGACGCCGTAGAGCACCGTGCCCGCAACGAGCATGATGGCATTAGATCCCCAAAACGAAGGCAGGATCTCATCCTCGCGCTCGGCAAAGAGCATGTCGGCCAAAAAGCGCGTGACCGGCATGGAGAAAAAGCTTGTAAGCGTGAGCGATGCCAGCAGCGTATAGGTCACCATGCACACCAGCAGATCCTGGTTGGCGCGGCCCACACCCCACAGACCACACAGCACCAAGACACCAACCTGGAGCAGCACGCCCAGCAGCATGGGGCCCGTGCACACAATGCCAGCGTAGCCATAGGCGCGCATCGTGGCAAACAGACCCTTGCGCCTAAACAGGCGCTTGAGCTCAAAACCGATTCCGGCCACCGGCTACTCCCCCTCTCTGGGCAGGTCAAACGCTTGCGCCGTCTCGTCGTACAGCGCGCGATAGTTGGCGAGCATCTGCTCGTGCAAGAAGTACGTGGCAACGCGACGCTGGCCGCGCTCCCCCATCTCAATGCGACGAGCGCGGCTTGTGCACATGCGTTCCATGGCATCGGCCAAGCCCTTGCGATACATAGGCGGCGTCACAAAACCCGCCACGCCAAAGTCATCGCCCGGGGCGCCTTCGAGAAGCTCGCGACAGCAGCCCACCTCGGTCGTCACGCAAGGACGGCGCGCTGCAAGCGACTCCAGCACGCTGAGCGGCTGGCCCTCGGAGATGCTCGTCAGAATGGTAAAGTCGAGCTTTTCCATGTACTCGACCACGTTAACGCGCCCGGTAAAGATCAGATCGCGCACGCCCAGGGCATCGACGAGCGCATGGCACTCGGCTCCGTACTCCTCGTCATCCACGCCGCCCATGATGTGCAGGCGCACCTTGGGCAGGCGCTCGTGCAGCTCAAAGAAGGCATAGATCATGGTCTTGACGTCCTTGATGGGCGCCAGACGCACCACCGCGCCAATGTCCACCCAGCCGTCATCGGGCTTTAAGGGAATGTCCTTAAAGCGGTCAAACTGGATGCCGTTGGGGATGACCAGGCATTTGTCAGCATCGCAGCCCATATCGATCTGCGTCTTGCGGGCGTTATGGAACAAACTGGTCACGCGGAAGGCGCGGCGGTAGATCTCCTCCGAAAGCAGGTAGAAAAAGCGAATCCAGCGGTCCTTAAACGACGGCACCACCCAGTCGGCGCGAATGATCTCTTCCTCGCGCTCGCGGGTATAAATGCCGTGCTCAGTCAGCAGCACCGGAGCCTGGTGAACGCTTGAGCCCAGGCAGGCGAGCAGGCCGCCGTAGCCGGTCGAGATGGCGTGATACACATCAGCCACCGGCACCTCGCTGCCCAGAAGGTAGAGCACGGGCAGCAGCATCGAGCGCATGGTGTGGAATGCATCGGCAAAGGGCGTGTATGGGTACTCGGCCAGGCACACGTCGCGAAAGATATCCATAAACGTGCGGCTCTGCAAAAACGAGAGCGGATGCACGCGACGGCGCTGGAAGATATCGAACAACACGTCCCAGTCCGGATTGGAGAGCGACACCAGGCGGCGCAGCGCCTCGCGCTCGCGGGCGTTAAAGTCGGCCTCTTCTTGCTCGCCCGAAAGCCGCAGGGCGTCGTCCAGAAACACCTCGTGTACCTCGACCACGTTTTTGGGTAGCTCGTAGACAAACTTGCCGCGGTCGGCAGCATGCGCGCCAATCACCCACAGCACAAACTCGTGCTCGGGCATGGCCTGGATGTAGCCGTGCATCCAAGTGGACACGCCGCCGTGCACATAGGGGTAGCAACCCTCGAGTACCAAGCAGATTCTCATTTGTCGCCACCCTCCTTGCGTGCAATGGTCACCGTCTTGTCCGTGGCTTTGACCAGGTACAGGTCGCCCGTCAGATGCGTAATCTCGCCACCCGTAACTGCACCCGGCTCACCGTTGTTGGCGCGGAACATGAGCCACGCCTCGTCGTGGAAATTGCCCAGGCTGAGCGTCCAGGCATCCGCACTGGTATCCACGCTCACCGTCACGGACGAAAAGCGCTGTATGGCGCCCGAGCATTCCGAACCGGTCTGGCGCCGCAGGTCGGGCGCAGACTTGGTAAGCCACTCCAGGTAGTTGGTCAGACCGCCCTTGTAGACCTCCCAGCCCTCCTTGGCTCCGCGACCGGGATCCAGTAGGTCGTCCGGATGCATAAAGTGCGTACTCACGTAGTGCATGTTGAGCTCGGACACGGCCGCCAGACGCATGTAGGAATCGTCGACCATGCCGCCCGAGACAATACGTGGCTGCTCCACAATGCCATCGCTCGCCACGCCAAACTCCTGCACGTACGGCAGGTCGGTGCCATCCTCAAAATACGTACTAGCGATGGTCTTAATGCGCGGAACGTCGGTGCCGATAAGCTTGCGCGCACGGGCCGAAAGGATATTCGACGGTGGCACATAGACCGAGCCGTGCGCGTTGGGCAGTACCTCGTCCTGAAAGGCTATAAGCTCGTTGAGCGATGCGACGAGCGTCTCCTTGTTCTTCCACGTCTTGTAGTCGTACAGTGTGCCATAGTCGGTATCCCAGAACGCCAGCGGCTGATGGTTGTAGCCGTGGAAACCCAGCTCTCCGCCCATCTGCAGCAGCATGCCGCCAAAGTAGCGGAACTGCGTGGTATCGGCCTGGCGCGCGGGCTCGGTCTGGTTGACCGCGTCCTCGTAGTTTTCGATCATCACGCCGGTAAAGCGAACGCCATATTTTTGCGCGAGCTTTTGCAGATCGGGCCACCAGACCTTGGCATAAAAGTCGGCGATAGAAAGCCCGTAGTCGCGCTTGATATAGGTGCCGTCGCCCGAGGGCACGGGGCTGGGAAAGTCGTCCAGATAGAAGACGGCGCTGTTGATGACCGGATAGGCCGTGGCATCGCCCAGCAGGCTGATTGCCGCGGCGTAAAAGCCGCGCATGACCTTGTCATAGATACCGATATTGCACACCACGGTGCGACCGCTACCGCAGTCATTCGACCAAATGAGCGGGGCGCCCGCATCGCCGGTCTTAGCCCACACACGAGCCGTCTCGCGCAGCGAAACCGAAAGCGACGAATCAAAGGGGTCCGAGAGCTCGTAGCGCTCTCCCCCGCCCAGCATAAAGTCCTCGCTCGGCACAATGCTTTCGGCTTTTACATAGTCATATCCGGCAGATTCAATGCCAAGCTTGGGAGCAATCACTTGCAGATAGCCCGAGTTATCCGGAGGCATGGCGAGCATAAGCGAACCGCCGGCACTCACCCAACTCATAATGTCGCTCAGGTGCGTACCGAGCCCATCGAGCGACGGCATGAGCAAAATCACGCGATCGTAGGAGGTCAGCGAGGGAATGGCATCCGCGCCGTCCAGCGCAAGGTCCACGTCGCGGTGCGCGATCTTCATGTCGAGCAGAATCTGGTCGAACTGCTCCTTTACGTCCTCGACGCCAGCTTGATCGGAATCGGTAATGACCAGGCACGTGGGCTTTTGGCCAAATATTGCCGAGGAGGCCGGAACCGCATCGTTGGCGGCAAGCATCCCCAGCTTATGCTGGCCCGCACTGTACTGCACGCCGGCGCGCTCCACCAGCAGCACGGCCGCCATGGCAATAAAGACCGCCCACACCACAAGCAGCCCCATCCAGCGAAAATGGCCCGCACGGTCGCGGATATGCTGTACCGCGCTCATCGGGCCTCCTCTCCGTTGCGCCAAAACGCCAGTTCCTCGCGGTTGGCGGCGCTCAAGTATACATGCTGTTTGTCAATCGCATCGATCACGCGGTGGACCTCGTCACCGTCGCGGCGCATCACCGCAAGGCGCAGACAAAGCATCCAAACCTCCTGCTCCTCGGGCACATCGAGCACCAGCTGGTCGGTCACGGCCTGCGCCTCGTCGATCTGTCCGACATCGGCCAGCGCCGTCGCGTATCGAATGCGAAGCTCAAGGGTGTCCTCGCGCTCGCATCGACGCGCAAGCAAACGCGCGTACTGTTGGCGCTGAATCTGAGCCACGCGCCCCTCGGCCAGGCCCGAGCCCAAGTATTCACCAAGAAAATCGCAGTATTCGTTGAGGTTTTGCGCGCTCGGGTCCGTCTTAAAGGCACGCTCCAGCTGCTGCAGTTTAAGGTCGGACTCCTTGGAGATCTGCACCACCGCCGTCGCGGCATAGTGAGCCACCTCAACGTCGTCGTTAAGCTTAGCCGCCTGCAGCTGCGCCAGGTACGCGTCGGGCTCCTCGGTGAGCATGGAGAGCATTAGGCGGCGCCGTTCTGCCGGGTCGTTGATGATGAGCGCCTCCTCGAGCGGCACTACGCCTGCATCGTCCTCACCACTCGGTACCGACATACTACGATGCAGGTCGTCGTTGAAGCGCAGCGACTCCAGCGCAGACTCTTTCAGCCCCTCGCCAAACGCCGTTCCGCGGACCGATAGCAGAACCACCAGCAACGGGCCCCACAGCGGCACCAGCACTATCACAGCCAGCATATGCCCGCGCACCGGCAGCAGGCCCAACTTCATAAGCGTCCACAGCACCAGGCAAACCAGCGCATGAATCAGCAACAAGACGGCGGCAACGACAAGCGAGATCAAGCGGCACCCCCCTCAACGTCACCGGTGTCAGCAATATGCCGCAGCAGCGCCACGATGTCCTCGCCGTCGACGGGCTCCACCGCAAGCTGCTTTGCACTCAGGCGCTCGCGGATAATGGGCAGATCGCACGCCTTTGCCTGGCGCATAAGCAGGTAAAGCACGTCGGCGTCGACCAAGCCCGCCGCATCGCTCTCGCGGATTACCGACCCAATTGCGCCCACCAGCTCGCCGACAGGCTCCATGCCCGGTACCACGCGCAGGAGCAAAAAGCTGCCCATCTTGCCATCTGCCAGCGCCTGCTCGGCCGCGAGCTCTTGGCCAAAGGCAGCCTGTTTGAGCACGCAAGTGCCGTCAACGCAGCGTTTATCCTGTGCCACCGCCTCATAGTCAAAGGCACGGCCCAGCGCGCTTTCGACCAGGCCGCACAAGATGCGGAACAGGTTTTGGTAATAGAGCGTCATTTGATTCTGGGCCGCACGACGCACAGAGATCAACACGGCGGGTGCCCCGTCGCGCTCGATCGTGTATCCAAACATAGGCAGCCCCGGCGTCAACTCGCGATTCACCCACAGGTTCGAACGACCCCCGCCGCCCAAAAGGGGCACAAGCTGCTCAAGCGAAAACGAGTGCGTGGCGTCTTCGGCAATCACGGGGCTTGCCGCCACCAGACGTGCAAACGCCCCGCCCGAAACGTGATAGATCGCCACCGAATCGTTTTCCAGAATCTCACCCATGAGCTCGCAGCACTTGCGATAGATGTCGCGCGGATTGAGCACGTCGAGCTCTTGCGTCACGGCAAAGATCTTGCCAAAGCTATCCTGACGCCCCACAATCTGGCGCTTGTATGTGCGCTTGTCCTCGATGGCATCGTGGTAGAGCTGCGTAAGAAACGTATTGCGGTTGCGCACGAGCTCGTTTTGGTCGCGCTCCACCCTAATGGCCTCGCTGTTACGCAGCTGCACATAGCCGCACACGGCACCCACCACAAAGTACGCGATAAACGGCAGCCAGTTGGACGGCTCATAGAACAGGCCCTGGAAGGTATAGCCGTATTGAGTAAAGTAGCTTAAGGCCAAGCCCACCGACGCCAGCAGCGCCGCAACCAGGCCAAAGTCCAAGCCATACAGCGTGCCGATGAGCACGACGTAGAGCAGGCGATAATCGAGCACATTGAGCTGGGCCGATTGGGAGAACAGATGCTCCAGCACCTCGAACAGAACCCAGGCAACGCCCGTCTCCAGGCATTTAATAGGCAGCGTGCGCATTTGGATGCGGTCGATGGCGGCGCGCAAGGGGTTGACCTTCTTTGCGCGGCCAGCATCCCAACGTGCTTGAATGGTCGAAAGATCGCGCAGCAGGTCGTAGCGCTGAAACCAGCCATAGCGCACGCGAGCGACGTCGCTGGCGGGCAGAGCATAGCCGGCAGAATCGCCATAGGCAACTGAAAGCCCTGGGAACAGCGCCTTGAGGGTCTCGCCCACCTCACCTGACGTGTGATGAAAGGTGTCGGCAACGTCGAGCGTCTCAAAGTTACCATCCCAGCTGTCGAAGATACGGCGCACCAGCACCGCAAGCTCCTCGGCACACAGCAGGGGAAACGCCGCATCCTGCGCGCCCTGCAGAGCGACCGATCCGGTTGAGCACGCGTCGAACAGCGGCACCAAAAACGGGTCCTCCAGCGCGGCAGACGCGGTATACAGGAACGGCACGCGCAGGATCTTGGTCTGAACGCCCTCGCGAGCAGCGTAGTAGCGGCACAGGTCGTTGGCTGCGTGCGCGATAATGCCCTTGCCCGTTCGTCCCGCGGCATCGGCGGCACCCTCGGCACCTGCGGGACCTGCTATATACAACAGCTGGATCCGGCGACCCATGCACGCGCGAAAGACCGAACGCAGCAGCTCGATATCGCCCACGCTATCGATATGCGGGGTAAGGTAATTAGAAAGGTAGACCACGCGGTCGAACTCATAGGCCTGCTCCAAGTGCTGGAGCAGCTCTTTCCACGAGGCATGGGGCGACGACTCGTCGCGGCGCGTGTCCTGCGCGGCTACGACCTGCACATGGTCCCCGGGGAACGCCTTGGCACAAAAGTCATCGTCAACATATGCGGTGTTGCCAACAACCAGCACCTCCATGGCGTACTCCTCCCCTTAGCTCCACATTTGTCATAGTCAAACATGCGTATTTTACGCTGTCAACGCGAGTTGGAACGCCTTTAAGGCTGTTTTAAGAACTTTTTTAGAGGATGTGGGGATATCGAGAGTGCAAAATGAGCGACCAATTCGGAAGTATGCGGCAAATTCTAGACATGCCGACCACGCCGCATGGCGACAGCGCTTCTACCTGCGGTTTCTGTTCATGAAAAGGGCTGTGTGCTCGAGGGTTCCGAAATTTGCCGCATACTTCCGACGAATGATTCCGGAAGTGTGGTGAAAATCCGAGATTTGCCGACCAGGACCCGGTTTTGCGCTTCGGCGACCTGCGGTTTTGTTGCCAAAAATCGGTGTGTGCTCGACGAGTTTCGATTATTCCCCACACTTCTCTTACGCACCGGACTTGCAATAGCGCAGTACAATCCGTCAATCGCCCTAACCGGAAAGCCAATCCACAGACTCGACTAGCCAACCAGATACGGCCCGATTACATCGAAAATTTCGCCCACCTTAGTTGCAGGGTTTTGTGCGGATGGCTTAACGTTACCCAGTCCCCTATGGTATGTGACGAGACGCCCAACACGCTGCAAAGCCTCGCCTCGTTTGCCGTCCACCACCTCGAACAGCCCGTCCAAGTTCTTGCGGTACTCGATGCCCAGGTCTCTCGACATCTCCTGCGCGAGGGCATGCTGGCAGTCGGACGCGGACATATGCGCGGTCGTGTAGCGAAAGTGCAGAAGCAGCCACAGCTCGAAGCAGGGGTTCGACCACAACGCATGGAAGGTCCTCGAACCATCGGAGAGCTCGTCGCATTTGCGCTCCATCGCGTCAAAATCGGACGCAGGAAAGTCATCCTTGTCATACACGAGCCACACATGGTCGAATGTCTCGGGCGCATAGCGGCAGTGTTCGACGGCGAAGTCGAGTAGGTCAAGTGTGTGTTTGCCGGTCCCCTTAACGACAATGGCAACCTTACGCTCGTTCGCCGCACCCAACGCCGCACGCACACCCTCAAAGTAGCGAGGCTCGGTCTCCTTGCCCTCGCTCACTACAAGATGACGCGTCATCTGAACCATGCGCGAGCGGCCCTCTCGTTTGCCGCTACGCCAGCCCTTCGACTTCTTCGCCACCATGCTAATCCCACTCCTCGATGCGGGTGAGATACGGATCGGCGCCGTAGCGACCGGACAGGTATTGCTTGTCGAAAGCCGCGTTCTTGCTTACCAGATTACCGTTTGCCTCGTGGATGTCGGCGAGAGACCACAGTTGGCTCGCCTCCCCCTCGCCGCGCGCAGCAAACCATATCTCGTCACGACGGAACACATCGTTTCGCATGGTTGACACATCCTGGGACGAGAAGATAAGCTGCGCGCCGCTCTTGTTGACCTCAGGATCCTTAAACAGCAGAATCACATAGCGAAGAAGCTTCGGGTGCAGTTTGGCATCGAGTTCGTCTACTACAACGGTGCCACCACGCTCAAGCGCTGTCATCAGATACGCAGCCAACCCCATGAGCTTCTGGGTTCCGGCAGACTCCTCGGATAAACGCAGCTCGTACGCCTTGCCGCCCACCTCGTGCCTCACGAAGACGCGCTGGCCGCGCCACTCCGGCGCCCTCTCCACTCTGAAGCCATCAATACGCACATCAACGGCGCGCAAAAAACGCGTGACCTCAGTTGAGTCATCCTCGTCGAGCAATTGTTCGAGCATCTGCTCCAGATAGGAGCTGTTATAGTTCAGGAACACCCCGTCAAGAAACCAGCTGGCAGCCTCCTTGACCACCGGCACGTCAAAGTTGATGCAGAGAAACGACAGGTACGGCAGCCTCGGGTTGAATCTCGCAGCCGTCACGAGCTTACTCAGCGTGGGACCGAGTTCAACCTCTGCGCCCTCACGCTCGAACAGCATCGCCGTGCGTGATGCTCCCAATTTTCGTCGCCAAAGGCCTTCGGACACGATCTCGTCCGCATGCACGGACAGGGCATAGCGGTACTCGTGCTCACCCGCGCGATAGTAGAGCTCGAATTCGGTGGGCTCGGCAGCCGACACTTCATCGAACTCAAACGCAGAGCAACGGGGTATCGAAGGACGGTTACCCTCTGGCGCATCAGTGCTGGCAGACAGCAATCTGATCGGCCTGGCCACCGCCGAACGAATGTAGTCAAGCGCCTCGAGCAGGTTAGACTTGCCGCCAGCGTTAGGTCCGTACACCGCAGCCACCGGAAGAAAACGCTGCCCGTCGGGGCACTCTATGAGGGAGCGCTCGAACTCCCTCATCGATGTTGCCTGCATGGAAAGCTCGGTCTCGTCGCGATAGGATCTATAGTTCCTGAAGGTGAACTGGCAAAGCATGGTACTCAACATTCTTTTCATTGTTTTAAAAGGTATATCAGAGTTTTTCTTTGATTATAGACTTTAAGTATGCTAAATCAAGTGCTTGCTACACCAATGACAGCAGGCGCAAGGTGCAAACCGCCCACACTCGACCATCCCATTGCCGGAATGGCGTTTAGCAAGCACGTCGCACATTACATGCATGAAAAAAGGGCAACGCTCTCTAACAGAAAGCATCGCCCTTAAAGCTCCCGAAGAGCTTTTGTATTGTAGGAAAATACTCTACACCATCTCCCCTTGATTGAGGAAATCAGCCCGTAACTAGCCGGCCGAGACCATAACAAATCTTATGAATTACGCCATTAAGCACGGTGGGCATTTTGGTGGCAAAAAGGCACGGCACTTCCCATATCAATGCCTTCTTCCAGTATTGAATGTTCTCGCCTACTACGATCCGCTTGCCTGGCACGAGGCGATAGTGGGCGCAAGCTATACTGCAGTGTATGAGTTGGCAAGTCACAGTAGACTCTTTGTAAAACTTCTCGACGAGGCAATTGAAGAGACCTAGGGGAACAAGAAAAGATGAGCTTCCATGCCATCAGGAAACCGAAAACAGGCGAAGCCGCTTTGTTGAAGACGTGCGCACGACAATCTACAACGCCAACTACACCGATCCGCGGATCCGGGAACTGAACAGTATCGATCTTAGTATATCGTCACAAGACAAAGAGCTTTTCCAGCGCCCGGCTCCACCATCGGCAACCCGGTAAAGCCATCTCTGACTAACGCACTCGCCAGATTCTTTATATCCCTACGCGGCGATCCCTCGTCAAATGTTGCGACTCTCGCAGACGCGGTCCATGCGCCCTCGTCAGTGATTTGCTATTTAGCGCTGGGAATCATATGACTGGGCGTGGCCGCACTCGCTATGTGGCTGTTAAATTGCAAAAGAAGTGATACGTCGCCCGCCAATGGATAAAAGGCCGTCCAAACTAGATGAAAAGAGTCACCTCATAGCCCATATCTTCCAAATGCCGTTCCGCTTCACCAGGACTATTTCATGCCCACCCTCGATTAGCTGCGGCCCCTCAATCAGTAACGATTCTCGAACGTTTGGGAGAAGCTTTACGAGAGCCGAGCCGTCCTCTTGATACCGAACAAGAGTGCTCATTCCATAATCCCCTTCCAAAAGTTCGGCGGCTTGCAAATAATTGCCCCATCTGAGAATGGTCTCCCGTGCGACAAGGGAATTGAGTTCGCTGAGGTCCAGGGGCCTTCTGCCAAGCGCCTCTTTGAATAGTAAAACAGTGGCGATTATCTCTAAATCATCGCGCGAAGCTTGCTGAACGATTTTCTCAATGTCCTCGTCCCCAAGATCCCTTCCGCGAAGATTTCGCCAAAATGGCGAATTCTCAACCTGGCGACACGCACCTTTTGATTCAAACGAAACAGTTGCCGATGCTTCCTCTTTCCTCGATAGCGGTTTGATTCCAGCATTAAGAAGAAACTCAGAGAACTGCAGCAAAACCTGTTCTCTCCCTGCGATATAAGGAGCCAAGGCAACCAGCCTCATTTGCTCAGGGACAGAGACAAGGTTCTCCGCCCGCGTTATATCCGCGTGCATAAGCGCTCCGTACATTGCATCTTCGATGTTTGCATAGGCACCCTCGACAACCCTGCCGTCCCCAAAGGCAAACTCAATAGATTGGCTATTAAGGGCATCAAGACTATCCAGCAAGGATTCAATCACATCCTTACTAGTAGCGAAGTCCTGTTCTGCAGACTTGAGCAATCCCCTGAGAAACAAGTCCTTTCCACGCACAAAGTACTTGCGCTGCAGCATAAGACGCACTGAGACCGCAGCAAAGGCTTCATCTCCAAGCTCAAGTTCGGCTATTTTCGAGAAGCAATGAGAATCGAAACGAGCTAGCCTCTCATCAAGTTGAAGCGTATTGGCGAGTCTCTTGTAAGCATCAATCGTGTATAGATACAACTCATATGCAACGCTATTGTCCAAAGCTATCGTGCCCCTCATTCACGGTTGACAAGTCGAAAATCCAACTACCTCGCTTCAACATCATTCGCTGCGCATATCAAATCGCACAATTCGCCTACTTTTTTCATCGCATCCCCCAGCGGAGAAAACCCAACCTCACAGGCAGTCCTTGCAATCTTGATTTTGCTGGGCTGGCTCTTTTTGCCCTTGAATGTAAAACTCAGCGGGCAAATAAATCTATCATCAAGGGGGTGCTCCCATTTTTTGCCCGGATAACATTTCTCAATCGAGGCGACAAGCTCATCTTCTGGAACATAGTTCTCAATTGTCGCACCCCAAGTAATCCACGACATTGCGCCGCTCTGTGCGCACTCGTCAATAATGCGACGTTTAGTTGAATTAAGCCTCGAATGAGAGGATTTCTTATCTGAGTCCATCAGAACGCAGAAATGCGTATTGATTCTAAATAGGGATATCAACTCTGAGGGGATATCCCCGCCAGCGCTTGCATCTAGTGCATTCAGTAGCTTGCCACCGTAAATCATCACACTGTAATGAATACCCTCTTCGAGCGAAATGTTGTGCTCATCAGACCATCTCTTAATCCAATAACTCAGGTACACACGGTCCGAAGGCCCCTCAACCCACACTACAAAGTTTGCTTGCAGCAAATCGGAGGCCTTGACCCCCAGATCATCGAGCAAATCGCGAGCGCAACCCAGACCATCAAGCTGTCTACATCCAGAAGCTCCGTTTGCCTTAGACACATGAGCGACCTGGACACCTGGATAGTTAATAACGGTTGGAGAATGCGTTGTGATAATAAACCTGTTTGAATCGTCCTCAAGAAGGTATTTCATGAATCTCGCTTGAAGAGCTGGATGCAGATGAATCTCAGGTTCTTCAATACAGATAATCCTGTTGTCGTTGCAAGCAATAATAGATGCGAGAATTACAAGCTCCGTAATTCCCGTACCCAAGGACTCAAGTGGTAGATAGTCGGCATCGGAAGTCTTAAGAGATATCTCGTGACTTTCATGCGAGACAAGCAGGGAGGCACAAGGGTCGTTCATGACGTCGCGCACGAATCCTTGTAGCTTATTCAACCGCGCTTCTGCCCGAGCATGATTTGAACGCTCCGGATTAAACAAGCGAAGCAAAGCTGTTGGAAGACCGCGTCCGCTGCATAGCTCGACATCACGGTCTGGAAAATCATCGTCTTCAACCGACCTAATTGCATCGACCTTAACAAAGCGAGGGATATTCCCCCACGGAACAATGCTGCGGATTATGTCGGCATAGCATGATCCATCATCACCGCCATGTTGGAGAAGATCAAGGGAACAGCGATTCAGGTCCATAGACAAGCCCGATCTTTTAAACTGCGAGAAAGATGCGGTCAGATCATTTGCTAAAGACGACCATGCACCCGGCGACGAGGTTAGAAAGTCAAGCCAGACGCCATTTCCATCGGTTGATATATACGGTGAACGTGAGAATAGCTCAGAAAACTCTGCCCTCCACTTATCTCCAGAAGGTCGCTTTAAACTGGACGACTCCAATAGAACAGAACGATCTATGCACAGGGAAATAGTCAACGGACAATTTGCCCCCGCCGATTTCAGCAGCAAGGGCGCATCTTCCCTAGTAAAGGGATAGCGATTGCGGGCAATCTCCCCTCTTGCGTCAATGGTTGTCATTGCCTTAATAACAAAATCAACAAGAGACGATTTTCCGCAGTTATTCTGTCCCGCTAGGACTTGAACTTTATCAAATGGACCAAAGCGCGGGTCTTCATTTCCAAAAAAGGAACGATAGCCGTTACAGCCAAAACCAAGAAAGATATTGCGACGCATTCTTGCCAGCCCCCCTTGATAAATAAGCCATGTCCAAACTAATTCTAATTGTCTAAAACTCTTCATGAATCAGCACCACGTGAGAACGGTCCCATCTAAAGCATGTCCATCGCCTTAGGCTTCAATGTAAAAGATAGTGACCACTCCACCGTCGAACTCATCGACCATCTCATTGATCAAAGCTCATAATTCTGCAAAGTTGGATACTCGATAGAGATTGTCGTGCAATCATTTGGATATCAATTGCAGGACAACTCAACCGTATCGACGCCCTCAGCCTCAATCGAACAGGGTGCCATCTTGTGACTTTTGAAGCAGCTCAACAAATCCAATTTGGTCGAGTATGTGCTTTATCGCGTAGGTTTTCAAATACCTACTCAGCAGAGCCGTCAACTCTTCAACAAACGTTCTGAATTCAATCTCGGTCAGATAACGTTTGAGCATCCACACCATCTGGATGTAGTTAATGTTCTTGCGCCCTCCGACCCTAGCACAATAAAGACGCTCGTCATGGGCGCAAACGTTACGGAATTTAACGAGTGTTTCAATTGAAAGTTGAGCGGCCTTTTCGCTAAAGAAACCGCTTTTCTTCGATCCGGTTTTCCCAGTTGCATCTACAATCATTTTGCAAAAAGTACGCCGCTCGCCGGGCTTCATCAGATTGTAGAAATGCTCCATGTTTCCAAACGTCAAATCATTAACCAGAACCCACAGCGGCACCGAACCATATTCATTGCGATAGTGGGCAACAAATTCAGATTTACTTTTTAATGCCCTGCGGCTAAGTATGCTCGTCAGATTGGAAATCTCACGGGCGTATCTCGCCTCGTCTTTTCCCGTCGCAGAATATTCGTCTTGAGTACAAAATGAAGACTGCAAGTAATAGTCATTGGGACCACGATGAACATTCGAAAAGGTGTAAGCGATCGCAGTCTTTATTTTGGCCTCGGCTAATATGAGAAACTTAAATGTTAGAGACCTCAACTCCCTATCGAACGTAAACAATGAATATAGGTCCGAAAAGGTTGCGCCGCTGCGATACCGGTCCTCATTGAACTTCGAGCTTAGACTCTTATCAATAAACGGGACCTTATAGCCGTTAACAATCGAGTAATAACCCTCACTCATCAGAATGCGTGCCGTGTTATCGTCAACAGTCAAGCCCCTTTGCTTAAGCAATCTGACCTGATCGTCAATGGGCAAGAAAGGCTTTGCTGTCATTGAGGCTCCTCAAATGAAGAAAGGCAGCCATCCCAAGAAGGACAGCCGCCTTTCTGCAGGACGCGGGACCCGTAGGTTATCCGCGTCAATACCGCTGTTCAGATAGTCTACTGATTATCGATTCATAAATCAACGTTAAATATTTGAGTCGAGCAGCAAACCATAAAACCCAAATTCAGACACCCTTGTCTATCAAGCAAATGAAACAACACTTGGGAAATATGTCAGACATTACACGCAAAAAAGGCAACGCTCTCCAACTGAAAGCATCGCCCTAAAGCCCTCAAAGAACTTTTGTATTACAGGAGCACACCCTACACCATCTCTATG
>UQPI01000035.1 GCA_900542945.1 uncultured Collinsella sp. | reverse complement strand
GCGTCATCAGCTTGGAAGGCTGGGGTTCTACCATTGAACTACGCCCGCAAGATATGGTCGGGACGACAGGATTTGAACCTGCGACATCCTGCTCCCAAAGCAGGCGCGCTACCAAACTGCGCCACGTCCCGAAGGTGTTGAGCAGCTAAGGCATAAACCTTGCGTGTCCCAAAGCGAAGGAAATTATAGGGGAGACTCCCCGCCTGTGCAAGCATTGATGCCTTAGCTTCTCGAATGTGCGACAAAACGACTATGGAGCAGACCGATCACAAACGCCACCACGGCAACCGGCGCCCACGCGGCACCGATATCCGCCAGCGGCAGCACATCAAACGGTAGCCACGCGCCCGCAAAGAACGCATCGCGGACCGAGGTGATCACACTCTGCACCGCGACAACGCCGCCGACCCAGACCCACACCTGCGGATGCGCATCGCAAAAACCGTGCACCAGGCCCATCAGTACCAGCACAATGGCAACGGGGTACAGGGCGTTGAGCATGGGCACCGAAAACATAAGGATCACGTCGAGGCCCACGTTGGAGAGCACGCACGAAAATGCGGCGAACACAAAGGCGAGAACCGCAAAGGGACGGCGCATGGCCTCCTCGGAAGCCTCCGCTCCCCCTTCGACCACATACGTCTCGCAGAAATAGCGCGAGCAGCAGCTGATAAGGCCGATGCACACGTTCATGCAGGCGAGGAAAAAGATCGCAAATACCACGACCGTGCCGGCAAGGCCAAAATGCATGGAGGCGGAACGGGCGAGGATGGCGGCACCGTTGGTGGCATCGGGCATCACGGTGCTGAGCTGCGCGCCGGCAAGAGCCAGGCCGCAGTAGATGATGGCCATGAGCACACCGGCGATCACTCCGGAGCGCGAAATCTCGAAGGCAACACGCTTGTCATCGGTAACACCGAGCTCATGGATGGTCTCGGCGATGATGATGCCAAAGGCGAGCGACGCGAGCAGGTCCATGGTCTGGTAGCCGGTCAAAAAGCCCTGCACGGCGGCGCCTGCATCGTAGGGAGCCTGCGGCGCGGCAGCGGGACCCAGCGGCGAGACCACGGCAGCACCCACGACCAGCACGATGAGCGCGATGAGCGCGGGGCCCGTAATGCGGCCAAGCACGCGCGTGATGACGCCCGGGCGCAGCGTGAGCGCAAACGCGATGATAAAGAAGCCAACGGCAAACATCAGGCGAGCCGTGCCGAGTGAGACGCCCTCGGGCAGCAGCGGCACCAGCATCTCGAAGGCCGTAGAGCTCGTGCGCGGAATGGCCAGGCATGGACCGATAGCCAGATACACCGCCGCGACAAAGAACTCACCAAACTTGGGATGCACGCGGCCGGCAAGCTCACGCGCCGTTCCGGCAAGTGCCACGGCGATAAAGCCCATGACGGGCAGGCCGATGGCGGCAACGAGAAAGCCGAGCATGGCGACCGGCGTGGCAGAACCTGCCTGCAGCGCCAGCAGCGGCGGGATAATAAGGTTGCCGGCGCCAAAGAGCATCGAGAACAGGGCGATACCGACGGTAACGACATGGTCGGAGCGCAGGCCGCGCGGCGCGGATGAGGCCATGGGACCACCTTTCGGGTCGAAACAAAAACGGGACGGGCAAAAGGCCCATCCCGCAAGTATATACGCTTTAGCAAGCTAAATCGCGCAAAGCTTCAATCGCGGCGTCAACTTCCTCGTCTGTGTTGAAATACCCAAACGAGAAGCGAACGACACCCTGGCGCTCGGTCCCCAACGCGCGGTGCATGAGCGGAGCGCAGTGGGCGCCGGGGCGCGTCGCAATCCCCCACCCTTGCATGAGCGCGTCCGAGATCTCGGCCGAATCGATATCGCCCACGTTGAGCGAGACGATCGCCGAGCGTGCTGGCTGGTCGAAGGCACCGTAGAGCTTGATTTCCGGAATCTCACGAACGCCGGCGAGGAAGCGTTCGGCGAGCGCGCGCTCGTGAGCCGAAATCGCCTCCACCCCGCCCTGGGCCTCGATAAAGTCGAGGCCGGCAGAAAGGCCGGCGATACCGTGACCGTTGAGCGTGCCCGCCTCAAGGCGCGTTGGCCACTCCCGCGGCTGCAGCGCATCGAAGCTGTGCACGCCCGTGCCGCCCATGGCCCAGGGAGCCACATCAATGCCCTCCGCCACGGCCAGGCCGCCGGTGCCTTGAGGTCCCATGAGCCCCTTGTGGCCGGTAAAGCACACCATGTCGAGCCCCATGGTCTGCATATCGATATGCGCCGTGCCGGCAGATTGCGAGGCATCGACGATCACCAGCGCACCGGCAGCATGGGCCATGGCCGCCACGCGCGCGATGTCGACCGCGTTGCCGGTCACATTGGAGGCGTGCGTCACCACCACGGCACGTGTGCCCGGCGTGACCAGCCGCTCGAGCTCGTCGTAATCGAGCGCGCCGTTCGCGTCGCAACCCGCATGCTCAACGGTCACGCCCTGCTCAGCCGCCAAGCGGTTGAGCGGACGCAGCACGGAGTTGTGCTCGAGCACCGTCGTGACCACACGGTCGCCGGGGCGCATCACACCATTGATGGCAGTGTTGAGCGCCGCGGTGGAGTTGGGCGTAAAACAGATATGGTCAGCCCGCGGGCAGCCTAGCAAGCGCGCAAGCTTGGCGCGGCAGCCGTGGATGGTGCGCGCCGCGTCGAGTGCACCCGACGTGGCGCCTCGCCCGGCATTGCCGAGCGAACACATCGCCTGCACCACGGCATCGATGACCGTCTGCGGCTTAGCGATGGTCGTCGCCGCGTTATCCAAGTAGATCATCGCACGACCTCCCACATATCGATCACGGTATAGCCCTCGGTGGGAATACCCGCCGCGGCGAGTTCGCCGCGCAGCAGCTCCTCATCGGCAGGCAACGCCTTCCACGCCAGACCGCAGCCGGCAGCGACCTCCCCGGGCACGGGAATCGTGCGCCCAGGAAGACCGCGCTCGATGCACAGGGCTTCGCACCCCATGGCGGCCGCCGTAGTGGGAAACGTGATGACAAGCGCCGGGCGCTTTTCTCTCATGGCAATCCCACCCAGGCGCTACGGGCGCACGACGCGCACGGCCTGCTCCATCTTCTCCACGATCACGTACATGTTCGTGACCTCGCCCACGGCAAGCTGGTCCTTAATGCCAAAGTGGTCCAGGCAGGTACCGCAGGTGAGAATCTCGACACCCTGCTCCGCCAGGCCCTTCAGGTCATCGAGCACCGGCGAGCCCTCAACGGTGAGCTTGGCGCCGCCGTTGTAGAACAGCATCGTGGCGGGCAGCTCCTCTTGCTGCGTCACGGCAAAGATAAAGGCCTTCATGAGCTTGTGGCCCAGCTCGTCGTCGCCACGGCCCATGCAGTCGGTGTAGACGGAAATGACGAGCTTGCCCTTGCCGGCGCTGGCGTCGCAGAAAGCGGCACCGTCCTGCTCGGGGTCCGCAACGGCCACGGCACCGGCGGTCGTGACGGTCACGTGCCACTCGGCGTCCGAGATCTTCTCGACCGAGGCCGTGCAGCCCTTCTCCTGCGCCATCTTGGAGATGTTCTTCACGGCCGTCTCGTTATCGACCGAGGTCACCACGGCGCCCTCGCCGTCAAGCTGTTTGAGCGCCTTAAGCGTCTTGACGACGGGCAGCGGACAGGCATCGCCCATGGCATTGACTTCAATTTTGGTAGACATAGCTTTTTTCCTTTCGAATAAATCGTTCTAGAACGGTGCATAGTTCGATAAACGTGTCGTTAACGGGCAACGCGGACGGCAGGACCGCCTGGCACCGGCTCGCACACGCGACCGACGACGGCGGCGATACGTCCTTCGGCATGCAGGCGGCGCGCAAGCTCATCCACATCGGCAGCAGGTGCCGCGATAAGCAGGCCACCAGACGTCTGCGGATCGTACAGCGCATCCAGCATGCCCGGCTCCAGGTCCTCGTCGGCAGCCACGCGCGGGCCAAAAAAGTCCTGGTTGCGGTAGGCGCCGGCAGGGATAATGCCCAGACGCGCCATATCGAGCACCTGGTCAAAGAGCGGCACCGCCCCCGACGCGAGTTCAATCTGCACACCCGAGCCCTCGGCCATCTCGCACGCGTGCCCGATCAGGCCAAAGCCCGTGACATCGGTGCAGCCGTGAAGCTCAAGTCCCTCGGCCAGACGAATCGGCGCCTCGTTGAGGGTGCGCATCGAGTCAAACATGGCTGCGGCCTCGTCCTGCTCGATAAGCTCGCCCTTAATGGCCGTGGTGATGATGCCCGAGCCAACCGCCTTGGTCAGCAGTAACGCATCGCCCACGCGCGCACCGCTGTTGGCGAGCATACGGTCGAGCGCGACGAAGCCGCTCACGGACAGGCCGTACTTGGGCTCGTCGTCGCTGATGGTGTGGCCGCCCGCGATAGAGCAGCCGGCCTCGACGCACTTGTCGGCGCCACCCGCCAGAATCTGGCCGGCAACCTCGACGCCCAGGCAACTGGGTATGCACAGCAGGTTCATGGCATGACTCGGCCGCCCGCCCATGGCATAGATGTCCGACAGCGAGTTGGCCGCGGCGATCTGGCCAAACAGGAACGGGTCGTCGACCATCGGCGGGAAGAAGTCGATGGACTGCACGAGTCCCAAGTTATCGCCGACACGATAGACGCTCGCATCGTCGGAGGTATCGAACCCCACGAGCAGGTTGTCGTTATGCACATTGGGTAAGTCGCCCAGGACCTGGGCGAGGGCTCCAGGAGCCAACTTAGCGGCTCAACCGCTCGCGGCAGTCATAGACGTGAGCTTAATCTGATCGTCAGCCATCGATACCTCCTCTCATCGGTCAATCATTTTCTCCCAGTATACGCATGAATGCGAGCCTGGGGCGGATGCATTAATTGAGCGCCTGCGCGCGAATCGCCGCGCCGATGGCACCGGCAAAGCGAGCCTGGGGCGAGGTGGTCACCGGCGACCCCAGTAGCTCGCCCAACCGCTCCACCACGAAGGCGTTCTCGCACAGGCCACCGGTCAGGTAGTACGGGGCGCCCGCGGCCTGCCCGGCCATGGTCGCCACGCGCGAGACCACGCTATCGATCACGCCACGCGCAATGTTCTCGCGCGGCTCACCGCGACCGATCAGGCTGATAACCTCGCTTTCGGCAAACACCGTGCACATGCTGCTGATCTTGGTAGGCTCGCCGGTGCGGGCGAGGTCTGCCATCTGCTGCTGGGAAATGCCTAGGCGGTCGGCCATGATCTCCAAAAAGCGCCCCGTGCCGGCGGCGCACTTGTCGTTCATGGCAAACTTGGCCACGCGGCCACTTTTAAGCTGAATGACCTTGGTGTCCTGGCCGCCCACGTCAATCACCGTGCCGTGATCGCCAAACAGGTGCACGGCACCGGTACCGTGGCAGGTAATCTCGGTCACGACCTTATGCGCATAGGGCACGGCGACACGGCCGTAGCCAGTCGCGACCACGCGAGCATCGTCGCCCGCCACGTCATAGCCGGCTGCTGCCAGTGCCTCGCGCAGCCGCTCGGAAGCATCGACCGACGAGAACCCGGTTGGCTGCACGCACGTCCACGCCACCGAACCCTCCCCATCGACCACAGCAGCCTTAGCCGCCGTAGACCCGATATCGATCCCGATCCCTATCATGGCTCTCTCCTAATCAGCAAGAAAATCAAACGATCAGACACTGCTGCAACAACGGCCCTCTGGCGTCTGAGGTGCCCGAGATTCCGAGCGACAAGCCCGACGAAGCGCACTCAAGGTACGCGAGGAGGGTTGGAGCCGGAAGGTCGGGTGCCTCAGACGTCAGAGGGTTTCGATAAAGGCGGCGATGCGCGTCTCGATCTGACCCATGTCACCGTTGCTGTAGTCGGTCTCGATCTTCATATACGGAATACCCGCACCCTCGACGGCCTCCTGCATGCGCGCACTCTCCACGTTAAAGGTGTGGCATGCCTGCAGCACGCTCTCTATCACGCCATCGACGTGATACTTCTCGCACATGGCCAGCGTGTTTTCCATACGACCATCGTTGGGCGTCATGACCGAGCAGTTGATGTCCAGGTAGCGGTCGGCGATGGCACGCAGGATGTCGGGAGCCTCCGGATCGATCATCATGGCCGCCGTGCGCTCGCCCGAGCAATCGTCCATGCACACGACCACGCCGCCGTTGGACTCGATGGTGCGACCGATCTTGTTAATCACGCCGCCCACAGGGCAGCCGGTGATCAGGATGCGCTTGGCATCCGCCGCAACCGGGCGCTCGCCCGCGTCGTAGGCCTCGCGCAGCTTGGCGACCTTTTGCTCCAGCTGCTCCGTATAGGCCTCAATATCAAAGCTGAACGTACCGGCAAACATCGTGCTCATCAGGTCGACGCCGCTCATGGCCGCCGGCTGGTTAGCCTGCAACGCAAACATCTCGAGCTGGGCCGCACGCAAGCGGTTGCGACGACGGACGGCGGCGCGCAGGTCGTCGTCGGTAATCGTGATGCCGTAGAAGTTCTCGAGCTCCTCCTTGAGCAGGCGGCACTCCTCGTACCAGCCCTCACGCTCATAAGCGCGATCGCGGCCCTGCGGAAGATGCAGAATGTGCGTGCGCTTGAGCTCGTTGAGCAGCTCGTACATCTTCTTCTTGCCGTCGCAGGTGGTCTCGCCGATGATCATGTCGCTAAAGTACGTAAACGGGCACTTTTGCGAGTAGGCAAAGCCGTACGTCGATTTGATGAGCGGACACAGATTTGCCGGCAGCACCTTCTCGGCCTCGGGAATCACCTCATCGGACGTACCGCACAAGGCCACACTTGCAGCGCCCGCGGCATCGATAATCTCGAGCGGCGTGTAGCTGCACAGAAAACCGATCAGGCGATTACCGGCCTGCTTGTAATCCTTGACGCGAATAAACGCCGCCTTGCGCTGCTCGTTGAACTCCTCAAACGTGCTGGGCAACGGCTGCTCAATATTTTCCGACATATAACTCCTAAACCTTTTAACCAACCAAGGAAGCGGCTTTCCCAGGTGCCCGAGGTTGCCGTGAAAGAGGCCCGCCGCGTACTTTCGCACGCAAGCGACGGTTTGAACGGCAAGATCGGGTGCCTGGAAAAGCCGCCGGGACGGATAGCCCTAAATGGTTTCCAAGAAGGCCTCGATCCTGGTTTGCAGTTGGCCTGCATCCTCACCGGCGTAGTCGGTCGTGATGTGCATAAACGGAATGCCTGCCTCCTCGGCAGCCTTCTCCACGGCAAACGACTCCATCTCGTAGAGCGTGCAGAACTGCAGAGCCACGTCGACAATGCCGTCGGCATGCAGGTCCTTGGCCATCTGGACAATGTCCTTCATACGCTGGTCGTTGGGCGTAAAGACGGCGCAGTTGATCTTAAAGTAGCGCTCGGCGATAGCATCGAGCATCTCGTCAACCGTCTCACCGGACTCATCGACCAGGTCCTTGTAATAGCGCGAACCCGTGCAGGACTCCTCGCCCACCACAACGCCGCCGGCCTTCTCGATGAGGTTGAACAGCTTCCAGTTGGGCACAGCCATGGGCGTACCGGTGTACAGGATGCGCTTGGTCCCCTTGGGCGCCACGCCCTCGCCGGCCTCGACACGTTGCTCGCACTCAGCCGCCATATCGTTGATGGCTCCGGTCAGACGCGGCGTGTCGTCCATAAAGGCGGCCTGAACGGTCAGCAGGCTGTCGAGACCGCTGATGGGCGCTGGGTCGGCAGCGCGCGTGGCAGCGAGGCGCTGCAGGGCGCGGCGCTTCTCATTGACGGCGTGGATGGCGGCCTTCAGACGCTCGGGCGTAATCTTGACGCCACACTCTTCCTCGATCTTGGCGGCGAGCTTCTTGACCTCGGCCTTCCAGGTCACGAGCGTCGACTCGTCGTGCACGTTGGGAATATCCATGACGTACATGTTCTTTTGCGTGGCAAAGAACTCGTAGGCTTTCTTCTTGCCATCGCAGGTGTTCTCGCCCACCACCAGGTCACTCGACTCGATGTAGGGGCAGACCTCGCCCAGCTTAAAGCCGGCAAAGCTCTTGATAAGCGGACAGGTGTTGCGCGGCAGGTGCTCCTCGACCTTGTCCGTTGCCCAATCGGCGCCCGAGCACAGGCCAACGGGAATGCCGTCACAGGCAAGCACGATCTCCTCGGGCACGTACACGCAGAACGAACCGACGATCTTGGTGGCCTCGCCGGCCTCCTTCTTGTCGAGCATCTCCTTAATACGGCCGCTGTGGATGTTGCTGACCACAAAGTCCAGGTAGGACGTGGACTTGGGGCGATTGTTCTGCGTCAAGAACATATCGCCGTACATCTGGCCCACGGCGCCCAGCAGCATGTCGTGGTCGGCAAGATTCATGCCGAGGCTCTCCCACATCGGATGGAAATCAAATTCTTCAGCCATGACGGTTCCCCTCTCGAACCAAATATGAATAGCTACGGTATTGCTGCACGGTGGGTGGCGAAAACCCAGCCGCGCCTAAACCCGGAATTTTGGGGAACCTGCCTTGCGTTCGGTTATTTAGCTGTGTGTCGTCTCTCCCGGAGCCGTGAACATACCTGCTCATATGCGACTCCGAGCCATATACAGGGCGCGCGCGGCAACGCGGCGAATGTATGTCGTCTGCGGCATGTGCGCACCCTCCTTTACAAGTTGAGGTCAACTATATCAACGGTCATCTACCATGCGAACACCGTTGACATTCGTACGACAGCGTCGTGTTCCGTCATTCAATAAATTATTATCTTGATTGATAAGAGTTTGTCATCCCTCATTCGGTGAACGGCAAAAACAAAGCCGCCGAGGCTTATATCCCCCGACGGCATTACCCGGCGCTATCGACAAACCAAATGAATCCTGCTCGCATCAAAATGCATGCGCAAGGTCTCCCCCGCCTGTGGCAACTCCTCTACAGGTACGCCCACCTTGTTGACCTTCCACTGCAGGCGAGTCGGCGCATCGGTACGTGGCACATCCAACAGCACCAAGCGCTCAAAACGCGAATCGCTCACACGGGCCACGTGCAAATCGTAGCTGTTGCGGCCCCGTTCGGCACGGTTGTCAACATGGAAGTAACTTGCACGAATCCCCAGGTACGCCACATCATCGGGGACCTCGCGGCCCACGTTAAAGGTCATGCCCCAATCGAGGGCCTCAACTTCTTCGTAGCCGATCTTGCGCGCACGGCTCGTGTTCTTGCAGCCCGTCAGGCGCAGCGCCGCCAGTGTCTGCGGGCGGCGAACTACGTCCTCGACAGAACCAATCTCCTCAATGTGCCCGCTATGCATCACGCAGATGCGTTGGCACAGGCGGCACGCTTCGTCGATGTCGTGGCTCACGTAGAGCACGGTGCGGTTGCACACGTCGAACAGGTCGAGCATGTTCTGCTCGAGCGCGCTCTTAAGGTAAGCATCGAGCGCGCTCATGGGCTCGTCGAACATAAAGATGCCCGGGTGCGCCGCCACCATGCGCGCGAGCGCCGCGCGCTGCTGCTGGCCGCCCGAGAGGCGCGCGGGATAGCGATCGGCAAAATCGGCCAGACCGAAAATGCTCAGATAGCGCTCGGCGAGCGTTTTGCGCGCGGCGGCGTCACCCGCGTCCTTTACACCGGCGCATACGTTATCGGCCACCGTCATGTTGGGAAACAGCTGATAGTTTTGGAACAGCAGGGCACACTTGCGCTCCTGGGGCGACAGGTTGATACCCGCCGCCGAGTCAAAGAAGGTCACGCCGTTGACGACGATCTCGCCCTCGTCGGGCGTCTCCACGCCGGCAATGCAACGCAAGGTGCAGCTCTTGCCACAACCCGAGGCGCCCAGCAGCGCCACGCGCTCTTCGCCGGCCTCAAGCTGCATGTCGAGAGTGTACCCCGGATAGCGCTTTTTGATAGCCAGAACAAGCGACATGGCTTATCGACCTCCCTTTGCGACCGTGTCATCGCGCATAAGCTCGGCCAGCGCCTCGCGATCGATACGCAGTGCATCGCCGCCGACTGGGTCGAGCGAATCGGTCTGGCCGCCCAGCTGCTTGGCCTGCTTGCGCTCTGCGCGGGACAGGCCGCGCTCACGGTACTTTTGCGAATGCGCCGTGTACATATTGATGAACAGAATGACCAGGAAGCTGAACACGATTACGACGATGACCCAAAAGAGCGCCACCGACGTGTTGCCGCCCATCCACTCAAAGTAGATGGCGATGGGGATGGTCTGGGTAATGCCAGCGTAGTTGCCCGCAAAGAACAGGGTGCAACCGAACTCGCCCATCGCGCGGGCAAAGGCGAGCACCGTGCCGGCGGCAATCGAGGGCCAGCCAAGCGGCATCATAAGCTTGGTAAAGATGCGACGCTCGGACCATCCCAGGGTTCGCGCGGCGTCGAGCATCTGCGTGTCGAGGCTCTCGAAGGCTCCGAGCGTCGTGCGGTAGACCAGCGGAAACGACACTACCACGGCAGATATCACCGCCGCGGGCCAGGTAAAGACGATCGAGATGCCGTGCGCGATGAGCCACTGGCCCACCCCGGTCGAGCGGCCAAACAGCATGAGAAGCAGAAAGCCGCAGACCGTGGGCGGCAGCACCATAGGAATCGTAAAGACCGAATCGAGCAGGCCCTTGATGTGGCTCGAGGTACCCATAGTCTTCCACGCGGCGAACAGGCCCAGCGCAAAGGAGATCAGCAGGGCAAGGCCGCTCGTTTTAATGGACACCCAAAACGGGCGATAGTCGATGTCGCCCAAAAAGGAGGCCAGAGAGGTCAAGGGCCCCCGCTCATCCCGCAACACGGCAGACGATGCCTCTACCATTTGAGCGCTATCAAGCCAACGCGCGCCGCCCTTGGCATCACCCGAGGCTGATGCAATCACCACATAGCGGTCCCCATCCGTACCACGCTCGTCAAAGCCATAGGTATACCCGCCGGTATCAAACGTTGTTTCCGCCGTGACATACCAAGGAAGATCCACGTCCCCTAGCTGCGCACCTCCCATGCAGTTTGAGCTGTCGAGCTCACAGACGAGGGCTTTGAGACCCGATACGCACTCGTTGTCCTGCGGATCCAATCCAAACTTCTCGACCGCCTTGGGCGATATCCACACCACAACGCGATCGGCAGCAGGCGCCGCTACAAGGTCCACGTCCTCGTCAACGGGAAACCGGTAGCCCTCAGGCTGGCCCTCCATGGCACGAGCGGTCCCCTTGGCCAACCGCTCAAAACCCTCGATCCCATAGGAAAGCCCATGAGCGGTCGCAGCAACCTGGGCCCCGTCCTCAGCGTCCCCAGCAAACGCAAATCCCGGCATCCAGCAAAGCGCGAAGGTCAAAGCACAGGCGACAAGCATGCGGAATCTATTAAGCACGAAAAGCTCCAAGCGAATACAAGGACGGAGTGAAACACAAAACGATGGAATTATCGCGCCAAGCCGCACTACGCGGAAAGCTCAAAGCCGTACTTAGCCCAAATCTTCTGAGCCTTCTTGTTGGACAGGCAAAAGTCGATGAACGCCTTAGCCTCGTCGGCATGTTCGGAGCTCTCGGCAACGGCGCCCGGATACACGATGGGCTTGTGCGAGTCCTCGGGACACACGAACGCCTCCTCGATGCCGTCGTAGCGGAAGATATCGGAGCTGTAGACAAAACCGGCCACGCAGTCGCCTGTGGACACATAGGCGGCAGCGGTACCAACTTTGTCGGCCAGTGCGACCTTGTCGGCGATCTCGGGAGCATACTCGCCGTCGTCGCCTTCGGTGCCGGTGTAGAGGCCCACGGAAGCCAACGCCTGGTTGGCGTACTTGCCGGCGGGGACGGTCTTGGCGTCGCCGATGGCGATCTTGCCGTCCAGGTTCGCGACGCCGGCGATGGCCTCGATCTTGGTGTCGGAGCCCTCAGCGCGAATGATCACAAGATCGTTGACGAACATATCCTCACGCGTGTCGGCATCGACGAGCTCGACGGCCTCGGCGTCGTCCATGGTGCCCTTGGAAGCGGTGATGAGCACGTCGACCGTGGCACCGGCGCGCATCTGCTCAACGAGGTCGCCAGACGCCTTAAACTGCGTGTCGGCAAACGTGGTACCGGTCTGCTCGGTGTAAAGCTCCTGAACCTCGGGCAGAGCCTTCTCGAGCGAGTTGGCGGCAAAGACCTGCAGCTCGACAGCTTTCTTGGAAGATGCCTTAGCAGAACCGGCATCGGAGCCAGTCGGCTCAGACGTCTTGTTGCCAGAGCAGCCGGCAAGGCCAAGGCCGGCAGCGGCGACAGCAGAGAGCGAGACGAATCCGCGGCGAGAAACCATATCGAACATGTTCAACCCTTTCGGACCTTATGCCCGGGTACCCCACCGCGGGCTTTATTCTGTAATTAGATTATACTTCGGTGCGAATAATGATTATGAGAAATTATTCTCGTCTGAGAATATAGTTTCAAGCATGCCTACAGAATGCCGTCCCCTTGGGCGCAAATAAAAGGCGGAGCAGCCGTTCAGGTCGCTCCGCCGCAGGTAAACCGCTTAGTTGGTATGTCCGCCGCCCGCTGTCATCTGAGCCGCATGCTCCAGCTGGTCCGCTATGGCCTCCCAGCTTTCGCGAGCGGCCTTCGTAGAACCGGGAAAGTTTACGACAAGTGTATGACCTCGTTGCATGCAAATAGCGCGCGAGAGCATGGCGCGGCGCGTCTTGGTCATCGAGTACGCACGGATCGCCTCGGCAATACCCGGCACCTCGCGATCGCAGACGGCACGCGTCGCCTCGGGCGTCACATCGCGCATCGAAAGCCCCGTGCCGCCGCAGGTGAGCACGACATTGGCGTGGCACTCATCGGCGGCTTCCACAATGGCATCACCGATCTCGCTGACGTCGTCGCGCACGACCAGATGTGAGACGACCGTCCAGCCCTGCGCCTCGATAAGTTCCTCGAGTGCGGCTCCAGCCTCGTCCTGGGCAAGGTCCCGCGTATCCGAACACGTCACGATCGATATCTTCAGCTCCATAGCATTCCTCCTACAACACGGCGCCCTCAGGCAGGTCGACACGCACAACATCCACGATGTCGCCCGCCTTGAGCTCGCACGGACCTTCGTCAATACGCAGCAGGCAGTTGGCCCGCTGCATCGTGCCGAGCAACGCCGAATTCTGCGTCTTGGCCTCGGTCACCAACAGCTCACCGGTCTCGGGGTCGCGCAAAACCGTGGCGCGATCGAAGAAGCGGCGATGCTGTCGCTTTTTCACGCCGTGCGTGAGCATCGCCTGCTGCACGGGACGCGCCCCCTCGGCAAAACCGCGCATCTTGCGGATCGCCGGGCGGGCGAGCATCTCAAAGCCCACATACGCCGCCGCGGGATTGCCCGAAAGCCCCAGATACGGCTTGCCGCCGAGCAACCCAAACGTGATGGCCTTGCCCGGACGCATCGAGATGCGGTCAAACAGCACCTCGCCCTCGCGCTGGACCAGCGCCGTCACGTAGTCGTAGTCGCCTGCCGAGGCGCCACCGCTCGTAATGACAAAATCGCACTCCTGCACGGCACGATGCACCAGCTCGGCAATCGCCCGCTCATCATCGGGCGCAATGCCGTAGAACACGGGCTCGGCGCCGGCATCGAGCGCCTCGGCCATCAACGCCGACGAGTTGGAGTCGCGAATCTGCCCGCGCGCCGGCAGCTCGTTCGGCGCGACCAGCTCCGTGCCCAGCGAGATGAAGCCCACGCGCGGAGCGGCATGGACCTTCACGCTCGCGTAACCGGCGCTCGCCAGCAAGCCAGCGCCCGCCGGAGCCACGACCTCGCCGGCGTGCATCACAACATCGCCAGCATGGGCCTCCTCGGCGGCAGAGCGAACGTTCTCCCCCACCTTTGTCGGCGCCGAGAACCTCGCACGCGAGCCCTCGTTGCCATCGCCGTCGAGCACATCAACGATCTCGTATTTCACAACGGCATCGGCACCTTCGGGCACCGGCGCGCCCGTCATGATGCGGACCGTCTCGCCCGCGCCAATTGTGCCCTCAAACACATGGCCCGCGGCCTCGTGTCCGATAACGTCGAGCGTCACCGGCGCCTCACCAGATGCCTGCGCCAAATCCGCCGAGCGCACGGCATATCCGTCCATAGCGCTGTTGGCAAACGGCGAGATGTCGATATCGGCCACCGCGTCCTCTGCCAAGGGAAGACCGGCGGCCTGCCACACGGGAATCTCGACAACTCCGGTGCGATTCACGTGCGACAAGACGATCGCCTGTGCGTCCTCCAACGGAATGAGTTTCTCTGCCATATACACCTCTAGCATGCAACGGCGCACATCACGGGCGCCGATTCTTTATGTTTATCTCAGTATAATCCCGCGCCGCACGACGGCGACACGGCCCGTGCCCACGAATACACCTGTCGGTAACGGACGGCGAAACAGAACCAAAACCAACCAGCCGGTTTGTCACGTTTGGCACGTTCTATAATGCTCGTGTTGCAACCCAAAAGAGGAACGTATGGCTTTTACCGACAAACCCGAAAGCGCAAACGAGGCGCAGGATCATTCCCAGTCGCTCGACGACGGCGGCTTTTTCTCCCTTAATGACGTCATCATGGCAGGCAGGCAACAGCTCACCCGCTCCGAGCATCTCTTGGCTGCCGACACGCGCCGCAACGCCCGCAACCTACTCGCGAGCGCCAAGTTGCTCGCGCTCGTCGTCATCGTCTCGCTCGCCATGGGCGTTGCCGCTTGGGCGTTTTTGGCCTCGCTGAATATCGCGACCGACTATCGCGAGCACCACGCGTGGGTCTACGCATTGCTTCCCGTTGTGGGCATTGCCACCGCATGGGTGTACAAAAACCACGGCCTTGCTGCCAAACGAGGCAACAACCTGGTCATCGACTCCGCTCTGGGCACACGCCTCATCCATATGCGCATGGCCGTCCTCACCTTCGTCTGCTCCACGCTCACGCACCTAACGGGTGGATCGGCCGGTCGCGAGGGAGCCGCGGTGCAGATTGGCGGCACCATCGCCAGCAACATCTCGAGCCTCGCCCACCTCAAAAAGCATGACCACCACGACCTCATGCTCGCCGGCATCTCGTCGGCCTTTGGCGCCGTATTCGGTTCGCCCCTTGCTGGAGCTTTCTTTGGCATGGAGATGTGCTTTATCGGCAAGATCGACTACACCGCGGGCATCTACTGCCTGGTCGCCTCGTTTACCGGCTACTTTACGTCGCTTGCCTTGGGAACCGAGTACGAGGCGAATGTCATCGCCAGCGTTCCCAACATGACACCACGGACGGTTGTCATCGTTGTTATCAGCGCCATTATCTTCGGCCTGACGGCACGCCTCTTTGCCTGGTCGGTTCGAACCGTCAAAAGCCTGTACAGTCGCTTTATCACCAATTACCTCGTCCGCGCACTCATAGGCGCACTCGTGGTTTTGGCCGCCTATGCCCTCCTCGACGCCTGGAACTACGCCGGCCTTTCCACGTGGCTTTCCGGCGCCGGATTTGCAGGCAACACCACCCTGGCGGACGCAGCCATCAAGTTGGTCGTCACAGCGCTTACCCTGGGCGCGGGCTTCCAAGGCGGCGAGGTCACGCCCCTGTTTGGCATCGGTGCGGCACTCGGTGGCTGGATCGGTTGCCTTACCGGGCTTGACCCCAGTTTTCTGGCGGCCCTCGGCATGCTCGGCGTCTTCTGCGCCGGCCTCAACGTGCCCATCACCACCTGTATGATGGCCATCGATCTGTTCCACGGAACGGCCGCCGGGTTCTTTGTCATCGTGGCCTTTATCAGCTACCTAACCGGCGGACACCGCGGCGTGTACCCCGCCCAGCGCATCATCTCACCCAAGCGCCGTTCGCTTATTGTGGATGAGGGCGGTACGGTAGCGGACGCTATCGAGCGCCACAACGACCTGATAGAGTAGATGTAATAATCGCCGTGCAGCCACAATCGGGGCAACGTAACCCGAGCGCGACCGCACCGTCATGTCACACGCCGGGAGTCGCCCCATGCACGCAACTGATTTTGGTCGCACGCTCATCATCGCCAACCCAGCCGCCCAGTCGGGTGCGGCACGCGAAGTTGCCGAACGTCTGCAACGCTTTTTGGACATGACTGCACGCGCATCCCAGTTTGACCTGGTGTTGACCGAGCGTATGGGACACGCCAAGGAGCTGGCCGCACAGGCTCAGGGCTATCGCACCGTTATCGCACTCGGCGGCGACGGCGTGATTCACGAGGTCGTCAACGGGCTTATGACGCAAAAGGAGGACGCCCGCCCCGCTCTTGCCGTCCTGCCCGTGGGCTCCGGCAACGATTTTGCCCAGGCGCTCGGCATCGACGATTTCTCCGGCAAGGATTTTGGCGCGCTGCTCACCTGCGAGCTGCAGCGTCAGGATATCGGGCGCATTCGCTCGTGGAGCCCTGCGAGCGGCAGCGGCGAGGCGATCGTCGAGTATTACGACCAGACGCTCTCCGTCGGTATTGATGCCGCCATCGGCCTTGGCACCACCGAGCTGCGCAAAAAGACCGGCTTGACGGGTGCTCCGCTCTACACCCTTTCGGGACTTGAGCAGTTTGGCCTGCGCTATCGCAACTACCCCATGACAGTCAGCTTTGACGGCGCGCCCGCCGAGCGCGTGAGGGCGATCATCATGGCGATTCAGCTTGGTCCTACCTATGGCTCGGGCTATCGCATCTGCCCCGATGCCGACCCCTGCGACGGCATGCTCGACGTCTGCTACGCCTGCGGCCCCGTCCCTCGCGCGGTAGCCCTGCCTATGTTCCTTTCGGCCAAGGACGGCCACCATACCAAGTTGCCACCGGTTCGCATGCGCCGCTGCCGCCATGCCGAGCTAACTTTTGAGGAGCCCGACTACCCCATCCAGGCCGACGGCGAGCCCATCGTCGCCTCGCGCATCGAAGTCGACATCCTACCCGGCGCCCTCCAAGTCTGGCACCCAACCCGCTAACCCCACCTAAGTTGCAGTGAAATAGGGACTGTTTATGCAGCTAAAGCCGCGAAACAGTCCCTATTTCACCGCAACTTATTGAGAAGATCATTCCTCCCCGCCCGGCTTGCGACGGTTGGCCTTTTTAATCGCGTTGAAGTGCTTGTCATTGAGCCTGCACTGGCGAGAGCGCAGAGGCACCTTAGTCTTTACGCGTCGGCGCGGTGGACGCCCGCGACGCTCCAGCTCAGCGCGCAGCTTACGCAGACAGCTCGCGCGATTCTGAAACTGACTACGGCTCTCGCGCGCCGTCACGACAATCCCCGTGGGCACGTGCTTCATGCGCACCGCCGAGTCCGTCGTGTTCACGCCTTGTCCGCCCGGTCCCGTCGCGCGAAACACCTGTACCTCGCAATCGCGCGCCAACTCTTCGGCCGCCATCGCGGCATAGCGCGCATACTCGCACCATCCCATCTTGTTCTCATCCATATCAATACCTCCCCTCATACAAAAAAATGTGACAAAGGGACAGTCCCTTTGTCACATCGCATACCAATCGCTTGTGTTGCGCGCTTAGGCGAAGGTGATCTCGCCGGTCTCGCAGTCCATATCGGCGATACGGGCCAGGCTCTCAACGCGGAAGCCACGCTCGCGGAGCTTATCGCCGCCGCCCTGGAAGCCCTTCTCCACCGCAATGCCAATACCGGACACCTCGGCACCCGCAGCCTCGCAGATCTTGATAAGACCCTCGAGCGCGCAGCCGTTGGCCAAGAAGTCGTCGATGATCAGGACCTTGTCGCCCTCGGACAGGAAACGCTTGCCAACGATGACCGGGTACTCCTTCTGCTTGGTAAAGGAGTAGATGGTCGTGGCGTACTGCTCGCCGTCGAGGTTGATGGACTGTGCCTTCTTGGCAAAGACCACCGGCACGCCGCCAAAATGCTGAGCCGCGATGCAAGCCATACCAATGCCCGAAGCCTCAATCGTCAGGATCTTGTTGATCTCGACATCCTTGAACAGACGGGCCCACTCGGCGCCCATGTGGTCGAACAGCTCAACGTCGCATTGGTGGTTGAGGAAGGCATCAACCTTAAGGACGTTACCGGCCTTTACGATGCCGTCATGGCGAATACGATCCTCAAGCTCCTGCATGGCGCAACCCCTTCTCGCGGCAACGATACCGCGCGATTAATAAACGTTGTTCGATAGTCTACCACGGACCGAACCCCGCCCGTCCCACAAGCCGCATCGCACCACAAACCAGTTTTTTGAGACGGCGCGAATACGTGGCAGGCAGCCTCCCAACACGCTAATGGCGGGCGCGCATCCTCACCAAACGAACCATCGAGAGGACAAAGCCCACGGCTGCCACGGCCATCAACACATAGAACACCGAACGAAAACCAAACAGGAACACATCCGGACGGCCTGCAACAAAACTGGTCACGGCCTCGCCCATCGCCACGCTCATCTGCCCATACAGGATATTCGACGCCACCGTAATGCCGAATGCCATGCCAGCGTAGCGCGCCAAACTGCCCAAGCTGCCCGCAAAACCGAGCGCCTCGCGCGGGGCCGAACCCATATACAGGGAGTTGTTAGGGCTTTGGAAAATCGACGTACCGAGCGACATAAATGCGACGCAGCACACGATCACAAGGATGGAGGAATGCTCGTTGAGCGTGCTCACCGCAAAGAGACCGCACACGTACACACCCAGGCCGACTGCCGTGGGGCCCTCGCAGCCAACACGGTCCGAAACCGTGCCCGAAAGCGGGCCGATAAAGGCATTCACCATCGGCAGCGCCAAAAAGAGTAGCCCAGAGATGTCGGAACCAAAGCCGTGGGCGTCCTGAAAATAGAACGGCAGAATAAACTCGGATGCGCCAATACCAACGAACACGATGAGCATGCAAGCAAGGTTGATGGTGAAGGCCGAATTTGCAAAGCAGCGACGAGCGGCCTCGATCAGGGACATGGGGCGCTCGCCGGCCTCCGGCTTAACATGCGGTAGTGTATAGAGTCCCACGATAAACGAGATGACGCCAATGGGCAGGTTGATGAGGAAGATGCTCTCCCAGGGAAAGCTTGCCACCAGCATGCCGCCGAGCACGGGGCCGCACATCATGCCGAGGGCCACGAAGGTCGCGAGAATACCCATGGCACGACCGCGCTCGCGCGCCGGAAACGACTCGGTGATGATACCCATGTTGTTAGCCATGGCCGCCGCGCAACCGACGCCCTGAACAATGCGTGCCAGGATAAGAACCTCGAGCGAGGCCGAAAGGCCGCAAAGCAGCGAGCCGGCCGTAAAAACGATTACGCCCAGCTGGAATACGCCCACCTTGCCGCGCACGTCGCCCAGACGGCCAAACGGCAACATGGCCACGCATGTCGCAAGCAGATACACCGAGCTCACCAGCTGAATGCGATCGAGGCCCACGCCCAGCTCCTTTTGCATCACGGGCAGCGCCACGGTCACGACGGTCGAATCCAGACACACCATAAACGTCATGATGAGCACGGTAAACAGAATCGCCCATTTGTTCTTGCCATGGGTATCGCCCTCAAGGGCAATGTGCTCGCGGCGCAGCTGCTCTGCAGTTTTCTCCATATCCATCCTTTCGAGTGGTGCAACGCAAAAACGGGGCCCCAATCGCCTGCGAACAGTCGCGATTGGGGCCCCGCCTACGGAATCGGAACTATATGTCAACAGAACCCCAAGAGGCTCCGTCGCTCCATACAAGAAGCTAGCCTAGCACTGCTCGAGCGCCTGCTCAAGGTCGGCAATCAGATCGGCCGTGTCCTCGAGGCCGCACGACAGGCGCACCATGTCGGCGGAGATGCCGCAGGCGATGAGCTCCTCATCGTTCATCTGACGATGCGTGGCATTAGCGGGATGCAGGCAGCAGGTGCGAGCATCGGCCACATGCGTGGCGATCTGGGCGAGTTTAAGGCTCTTCATAAAGGTCTCGGCCGCCGCGCGACCACCGTTAAAGCCAAAGCTCACGACGCCGCAGGTACCGTTGGGCATGTACTTCTGAGCCAGGTCATAGTACTTATCGCCCTCCAGGCCCGGATAGCTCACAAAGCGCACCTTGGGATGGCTCTGCAGGAACTTAGCAACGGCCAGGCCGTTCTCACAATGACGCGGCATGCGCACATGCAGGCTCTCGAGCGAGCTGTTCAAGAAGAATGCCGCCTGCGGGTTCTGCATGGGGCCGAGGTCGCGCATGAGCTGCGCGGTGGCCTTGGTAATAAAGGCGCCCTCACGGCCGAACTTCTCGGCATAGGTCACGCCGTGGTAGCTCTCGTCGGGCGTGGTGAGACCCGGGAACTTGTCTGCATGGGCCATCCAGTCAAACTGGCCGTGGTCGACAATCACGCCGCCCAGGTAGGCAGCATGTCCATCCATGTACTTGGTGGTGGAGTGCGTAACGATGTCGGCGCCCCACTCAAAGGGACGGCACATCACGGGCGTCGGGAAGGTGTTGTCGACCATCAGCGGCACGCCGTGGTCATGTGCGGCCTTGGCAAAGCGCTCAATATCGAGCACGGCAAGGGCGGGGTTGGCAATCGTCTCGCCAAAGACGAGCTTGGTATTGGGCTCAAAGGCTGCCTCCAGCTCCTCATCGGTGCAGTCGGGGGCGACAAACGTGCAAGTCACGCCCATGCGGCCCATGGTGTGGGCGAGCAGGTTATACGTACCGCCGTAGATAGCAGAGCTCGCGACCACGTGATCACCGGCACCGGCCACGTTAAAGATCGCGAGGAAGTTCGCGGCCATGCCCGAACTCGTGAGCATCGCAGCGGCGCCGCCCTCCATCTCGCAGATCTTGGCGGCAACCAGATCGCACGTGGGATTCTGCAGACGGCTGTAGAAGTAGCCCGACTCCTCCAGGTCAAACAGCTTGCCCATGTGCTCGGACGTGTCGTATTTCCACGTGGTGGACTGGTAGATGGGCACCTGGCGCGGCTCCGCATCGCCCGGATGATAGCCGCCCTGAACGCACGTGGTACCGATAGTCTGCTCGCACATATCCAACTCCCTTACTTGGGTTTTGTTTTATTCGGTTCACAATACCGCTACCCCGCACCCCTCTCAACCCATCCCGCCGATAGGTTATGAGACAAATTAATCAGGGGCATTCGTCTCAGCCTTAGGCATTTGTTCGATGGATATAAATGAGGCATACCTGAAGCTCTCAATGATTACATACACCGGCAAGGGTACCATAGGCGGGTACACCGTAATCAAGGAGACACCGATGAAGCAAATCGATACAGCCCAGCTCGGCATCACCGCCTGTCAGGCTCAGGCTGCCGAGTACCACGCCCGCGGCTTTAACTGCGCGCAGGCCGTCGCCTGCACGCTCGCGCCCGCCGTCGGGCTCGACCCCCAGGTCGCCTTTACCCTCACCGAGGGCTTTGGCGCCGGCATGGGCGGCATGACCGAAACCTGCGGCGCCATCTCGGGTGCCGTGGCCATCATGGGCTTTGTAATGAGTGAAGGCATGGAGAACCCCAAGACCAAGGGTCAGACCTACAAGCTGTCGCGCGAAATCGCCAAGCGTTTTGGCGAGAAGAACACGACGACCGTCTGCGGCACGCTCAAGGGCATCGGATCGGACAAGGGTCCGCTCCGCAGCTGCCCCGGCTGCATCGACGATGCCGTCGAGATCGCCTGCGATGTGCTAAAGCAGCTCGCCGAGTAAGCGGCAGCAACATAAAACGACAGCCGGCGCGCTTGGGATTCATCCAAATGCACGCCGGCCGTCGTCGTTAGAACTCAGCAAACACGGGAGCGCTGACCTCAATCTCCTCGCGCCCCGCCATAAGCTCGCACATCTTAGCGCAAAACGGCTCTTGCTCCCCCGCTTTAAACACCAAGTGAAGTGTCACAGCATCCGCGTAATCGGTATCCGAAACCTTGGCGCCCGAATCCTGCGCCAAGCGAAGCACCTGCTCATACTGTGGATAGGCCACATGCACATCAACCGGCACGACGCTCGTCATCTCGACGATCTGCCCGGCCTCCTGAGCCGCGGCCAACGCCGCCTGCGTCGCCGCGGTATAGGCACGCACCAAACCACCAGGCCCCAACAGCGTGCCAC
>UQPI01000034.1 GCA_900542945.1 uncultured Collinsella sp. | reverse complement strand
GAACTTCTGACCTCTTCCGTGTCAGGGAAGCGCTCTCCCCCTGAGCTAAACGCCCAAATGGAGCGGACAACGGGGCTCGAACCCGCGACCCCAACCTTGGCAAGGTTGTGCTCTACCAACTGAGCCATGTCCGCTTGCGGGTTATTAATTTACGCGAGTTGCCCAAAAGACGCAAGTACTTTTTTCAAAAAAGTTGTTCGCCACATGCTCTTGGCAGATATACATGCCAAAACGATTTACTAGGCGCACGATTCCAATGTTCCGCTAAACAGCTTTACCATCCGAACGCGCGTACCGGCACCATCAGTACGACGGGCAACCTCCACGTTGTCGACTAACATGCGCATGAGCTTGATCCCACGCCCGCGCTCCTCAGTCGTAACCGGTTCACTCGACCCGTCAATCGAATAGCCCGCCCCACGGTCGACAACCTCAATCACGACACGATCGCCATAGGCCTGAACCGTCAGGATGCATCCGATACCGCCCGCATGGTCATACGCGTTGCCCAGCGCCTCGCCCGATGCCAACGCGACGTCATAGCGCTCATCCCGCCTCAGGGGAAGCGGTTCGAGTAGCTCGGCAATACGATGACGATAGTATGGAAGGTTCTCGATACCCTGGCGCACCTCGACACTCTTGCTCCAGCGAGGCAATTCCCCCACCGGAATGGCAGGAATCGACTCCCGAGCGAAGCCCGCAACATGGAGGATGTCGACAAGTCGGGCAATCTCCAAAAAGCGGATGACCTCATCGGAGGCGTTAACGAGCGAAAGCAGGCCCTCTCGCCTCATGAGTTCTCTGGCACGTGTAAGCAAAAACGCCAAACCCGTCGAGTCGATAAAGCCCACGGCCTGGCAATTGATGACAACGCGACGAACGCCCCGGTCGATCAAATTGTCCAACCGTCGGCGCAGCACGGGCACCGAGGCGATGTCGACATCACCCGGTGGCGTCAAAACCGCTATGTCATTCCACTCATTCATACGACCATGGTTCCCCAAAAAAGCCCACTCGATGCATTCATTTCCCCAACCGTGCGGATTCAACCCGCCCAGCGTCGTCTATGAACGACCCCGTAAAAACTCAAGGGACACCAATGCAATGTCATCGTCCAGCGCCGAATCGGTAAATCGGTCAAGCTCGCCCAAGACCTTGCCGCAAATGCCCGATACGCCCTCACCCGAGACAGAGAGCAGAAGGTCGCGAAGGCGCTGTTCGCCAAAGAAAGCACCAGAGCGATCGCGCGCTTCGATCGTTCCGTCGGTATACATAAAGAGCATGTCACCAGGAGCGAACGTAAAGACGCCCGTCTCGTACACCATGCTCTCAAAGGCACCGATCACGCCCGATTGACACCCAAGGAGCTCCACTTCTCCCCCGCAGGTCTCGCCGCCACCAAGCGGCGTCGACGACGGCCGAATGACCATAGTGGGAGGATGTCCCGCAGAGCAATAGGTAGCTCGGCCCGCTTTAAGATCGATCTTGGCGATAAACGCCGTCACAAACGTCTCGACCCTCGAAAAGCCCATGAGCATACTATTGAGCGAGCGAGCCATGCGAGCAGGCCCCGCACCCTCCCAGGCATAGGCCGTCAGCGCCGTCTTGACGAGCGCCGACATCGACGCCGCCTCGATTCCCTTGCCGGACACATCTCCCAAAATCATAACGGCGCAATCGTCGGGAAGACGAACAAGCGTATAGAAGTCACCGCCGACCAGCGCCGAATTCGTTGCCGATAGGTACACCGAATCGGCGGCGATTCCCGGAACGTCACCAAGCGAATTTCTCATGCCGATCTGAAGCGTCTGAGCGATATGACGCTCCTCGCGCTTTTGAGACTCACCCTCATAGATCAGCTCAAAATCGTGGGCCAAATGCACCATGTAGTCGTACTCAAGGTCGTCGATTGGCTCCTGGCTGCCATCGCGGAGCAGCAAAAAACGCGTCGTCGGTCCCTTGGCGACATCAGCGTGAACGATCGCATCGTTGTTTCGCTTGTCATCCGTCTCCGAGCGATAGCGCCCCGCCTCGATACCGGAGTCGACGTACAGTCCCTGACACGGCAGGCCGTGTGCTCTCAGCCATGCACCCATAGGCGTGGATTCATCCACGCGCGTTAGGCGCACGTGCTTGAGATCGTCAGCGCTCGTCCCGCCCAGCACCGACGTCTCGAACCCATCGGAAGCTGATCCCAGGCGCGCTGCCGGCGTCGTGACAGAAAAGAAGAGCGACTCCGGATCGCCCGGCAACGCTACGCGACTGCCGCCCTCAAAATCGATGACATAGGTTTCGAGACCCGCATCATACTCCACGGGGCAAAAATGACAGTTGAGCACAGCGCAAATTTCCGACGATACCGCGCGCGAAGCGACGACGGGATCATCAAGATAGGTAAAAAGCTCATCGCGCAGCACGTTGAGCGAACGACCAAGTTCTGCCGTGCGGCGCGAACGTAAGCTCGACGCCATGCCGACCATCTGAATAGACAGGTAATCGCAGATGACCTCGAGCACGTTAAGGTCATAGGCAAGTGGCGCCTGTGGACGTTTCCAACCGACCTCCAACATACCGAGCACCTGCGTGCCGTAAAACACGGGAAGACAGATCTCGCTGCGATACGGAGGCATATCCTGCATGCGCAGCAAGTGCTTGGAACGATTGTCCAAATCCATGAACATACCCGAAGCAACCCGGTCGCCCTCAAGGTCCTGCTGGATCGACAGACAACAGGCACGCGACTCGCGAAGAACATACGTCGGAATGCCAGCGCCATACGGCAAAAACTCGGGCAGGTAGCTGTCATGCAGCTCCTTGGAAACACCGCGAAGTTTAAAACCGCCGCTCTCAGAAAAATAAATCGCAGCTCCAGAGGCATCGAGCGTTCCGACGAGCTGATTCAAAACGGTATCGAGCAAGCTGGGGAGCTCATCGGAGCCCACGGTACTCATAATGACCGAAAGGGTACCCGAAAGGCGTTTATTCGCCACCCTAAGCTCCGATAGTGCACGTTTGAGCTGACGATCGTGGGAATACTGCTCTTCGATGCTGTGAAGCGCCACCAGGACGCGCGGCGCGCGGCGTCCAAAGATACGCGGAGGCGTAACGGAACCTGCGCGAACCAAGACGGGAATAAAGGATCCGTCGCTCAGCTTGAGCATCAGTTCGTTCTCGGAGCCATCAGTTTCAAATGGTAGACGATGTTCCGTCGCACGTTCAAAAGCGGACGAATACAGGACGTCTTTAACATCTCCACCGATGACGTCGGCGCGTTCCTCGCACATCAAACCAAGTAAGCGATTATTCACATGCAGAATGGTTCCGTCGAGCTCACAAATGATGACAGCATCGCTCGTGATCTCGACCAGTTGGGCAACGTCTGCCCACTCGTTGCGCTCAAGCGTTTCCATCGTGGACCTCACCGTCTATCGGTAACAAAAAAGCCTCCGAAGAGGCTTCTCAAATGCGATGGTGTCGGAGGCGGGACTTGAACCCGCATGACCAAAAAGCGGTCACTAGCACCTCAAGCTAGCGCGTCTGCCAATTCCGCCACTCCGACATGCTATGTTGTTGATTCGCAGTTCGTTTTGTTGGACCCGCGCGTTCAACGAGGAAGATAATAACCTATGATTCGAGAACTGTGCAAGCACTTTTTTCAAAAAAGTTTACGAATTTGTAAATGCGCAGGTAGACTGACCTGTTCGGGCCGGAATGAGGTTGCTTTCCAACGCGTCCTCGGGCATGCGACATTATTTTGATCCGCGCTTCGCGCTACAAAATAATGCCGCCCCCTGCGGAATGCGTTGTAAAGCAACCTCATTCCGGCCCTAGGAGTATGCACTCCGGGCACAGTTCTCAAATATGTTCTGGGGCTAATACAAAATTTAGTGGCTCGGCTTTGCCGAGCCCTTATATGGGGAGGCCGGAGCTAAAGCTCCGGCCTCGCTCAATTTCCTATTAGATTAAGTAAGCGATCGAGGAATCGCACCCCCCTGCCGAGTTACCGCAGGGCCCGCCCTGGAGTTGCTTTTCAGAACATTCCGCAGGACGGAGGAAGCCCCGCAGCGCGTAGCGCGCAGCAGGCCTTCCGACATGTCCGAGGACGTTCTGAAAGGCAACTCCAGGGCGGGCCCGGACGAGAACAACCGACTACAGGTCGATGTGCGATTCCTTGATCGGGAACGGCTCGGCGAAGTGGCACGCACAGCAGTGACCCGGGGCAACTTCCTTAAACTCGGGAAGCTTCTCGGAGCAGATGCCCTGCGCGATCGGGCAGCGCGTGTGGAAACGGCATCCGGTCGGCGGATCCAGCGGCGACGGCGGATCGCCGGCAAGGATGATGCGCTTACGAGTCTTCTGGATATCAGGATCGGGCACCGGCACGGCAGACAGCAGCGACTGCGTGTACGGATGGTGAGGCTCACTGTAGAGCGTCTTCCAGTCCGAAACCTCGACCATCTTACCCAGATACATAACGGCGACACGATCGGAGATGTGCTGCACGACGGACAGGTCGTGGGCGATAAACAGATACGCCGTACCAAACTTGTCCTGGAGTTCCTTGAGCAGGTTCAGAACCTGGGCCTGAATGGACACATCCAGAGCGGAAACCGGCTCGTCGCAGATAATCAGCTTGGGCTTAAGCGCAAATGCGCGGGCAATGCCGACACGCTGACGCTGGCCGCCCGAGAACTCGTGCGGATAGCGGTTGATGTGCTCGGGGTTCAGACCGACAACGTCGAGAAGCTCGCGGACGCGCTCAATACGCTCTTCTTTGGTACCCACACCATGAATGGTCATGGGCTCGGAAACGATCTCACCAATCGTCATGCGGGGATTCAGCGAAGCATAAGGATCCTGGAAGATGAACTGCATCTCGCGACGCATATCCTTGATCTCGTGCTTGCTCATCTCGGCAACGTCTTTGCCCTGGAAGAACACTTTGCCGGCCGTCGGCTTGGTGAGGCGCATAATCGTGCGGCCCGTGGTGGACTTACCGCAACCAGACTCGCCAACCAGACCAAAGGTCTCGCCAGGATAAATCTCGAACGAAATGTCGTTCACAGCAGAGACGACACGCTTGGAGAAGCGCTTAGCGAACATGCCGGACTCAGCGGGAAACTCCTTAGAGAGGTGCTCGACCTTCAGCAGTGGAGTACGCTCGTTGGTATCTGCCATTACGCCTCGCCTCCCTTCTTGGAATCCTTGCGCGTACGGGACGTCTCAGGAGCGTTCTTGAGGAACTCGGGGTCACCAGAGTAGTGGCACGCAGAGTAGTGACCAGACTCGGTGACAACGCGCTCGGGGCGCTGCTTGCGGCACTTATCGGTCGCATAGGGGCAACGAGGCGAGAACACGCAGCCCTCAGGCAAGTTCATGAGCGAAGGCGGGTTGCCGTGAATCGGCGTAAGAGGCTTCTTCTCTTCGATGGCCTGCTCCGGGATGGAGCGGATAAGGCCCCAGGTGTAGGGGTGGCGGCTCTCGTAGAAGATTTCCTCAGCAGTACCGAACTCGACAGGACGGCCGGCGTACATAACCATGATTTTGTCGGCCATATCGGCGACAACGCCCAGGTCATGGGTAATCATGATGATGGCGTTGCCGTTCTTCTCCTGCATTTCCTGCATAAGCTCAATAATCTGAGCCTGAATGGTAACGTCCAGGGCAGTCGTGGGCTCGTCGGCAATCAGAATATCGGGATCACAGGCAAGGGCCATGGCGATCATGACGCGCTGACGCATACCGCCGGAGAACTGGTGCGGGTACTCGTTGACACGCTTCTCGGGCTCGGGAATGCCAACGAGGTCCAAAAGCTCGGTGGCACGCTTGAGCGCCTCCTGCTTGGAATAGCCACGGTGCAAGCGAAGACCCTCGCCCACCTGCTTGCCGATCTTATAGACCGGGTTCAGGGAGGTCATAGGATCCTGGAAGATCATCGCGATATCGTTGCCGCGAATATGCTGCATTTCTTCCTCGGTCATCTCGAGGATCGAACGACCGCGGTAGCGAACGTCGCCGCCCTCAATCTTTCCCGGAGGCATAGAGATAAGGCCCATGATCGTCATGGCGGTCACGGACTTACCAGAGCCGGACTCACCGACGACACCCAGGGTCTCACCGCGATCGAGCGTGTAGGACACACCATCGACAGCGCGAACAACGCCATCCTCGGTGTGGAAATACATCTTAAGGTCATCGACCTCGAGCAGATGCTGGCCCTCGGGAACCGGCTGGTCCTTCAGGTCCACATAGTTCTTGTTCTTCTTCATCCTTATGCGTCCTTCATCTTGACGTCGAGGGCGTCGCGCAGACCGTCACCCAGCAGGGTGAAGGCGAGCACCGTCGAGAGAATTGCCAAACCGGGCATGATCATCATCCAGGGAGCGGTCAGAAGATACTGCTGACCGTCCTGAATCATGGAGCCCCACGAAGGCGTAGGCGGAATAACGCCCATGCCAAGGAAGGACAGAGCGGACTCGGTCAGAATGGCGCCACCAATGTTCATAGTCGCGTAGACGACGATGGAGGCAACGGAGTTCGGGAAGATGTGACGCACGACGATACGAGCATCAGATGCACCCATCGCACGCGCAGCGTCAACATAGTCGTTTTCCTTGACCGTCAAGATTGCAGAGCGGAAGACGCGCGCAATCGAAGGCCAACCGAGAATACCGATGGCGATAAAGACGTTCTGAAGACCACGGCCGATAACGGCGATCATGGCGACAACGAACAGCACGTACGGGAACGCCAGGAAGATATCCGCACAGCGCATGATGATCGTATCCCAGATGCCGCCATAGAAACCGGCGAGGGCGCCCATGACCAGACCGATCACCGTGGAGATGGCGGTGGCCATAATACCGACGGAAAGCGAAACGCGTGCACCGTAGATAACACGGACGAGAATGTCACGACCAAGAGAGTCGGTGCCAAACGGGTGCTCGGCACACGGAGCCAGCAGCGAAGTCTCGGCCATGGTAGTCGAGTCGGAAGCCGTCGGCGAACCGAGCCAGGGCTTAGCCCACAGATCGGCGGTCAGGGCGACCACAACAACGATGATGATCCAGCAGACACCGATAACGGCGAGCTTGTTCTTACGAAGACGCTTAAAAGCGTCGCCCCACAGCGTGCGGGACTTGGCGGGAGCAGATGCGGCCTTGGTGGCGGTAGCCTGCTCCTGAGACTGAGAATCAGTTTCCTGCATGAGACGTACCTCCCTTAGGCCTTATCCGACGGACCGCCAAGGCGGATGCGCGGGTCGAGGAATGCATAGCTAATGTCGACGAGCAGGTTGATCACCATAACGACGACAACAATGAGCGTAACGCCGCCCATAACGATGGGCCAGTCGCGCATGCTAATGGCGCGGTAGACCTCGAAGCCGATGCCGGGCCAGTTAAAGACCGTCTCGGTCAGGATGGCGCCCGAAAGCATGCCGCCGAAGTCGACACCAATATAGGTAACGACGGGGATGAGTGCATTCTTAAGCGCATGCTTGATGATGATCGCGCGATTGGAGAGACCCTTGGCCTTTGCCGTGCGGATGTAATCCTGGTTCATGACGTCGAGCAGCTGCGAACGCATGATGCGGGCAGCATAGGCGGTCGAAACCGAAGCCAGCGTAATGGTCGGAAGCACATAGTGCATCCAATCCTGATACTGAGAGCTGGCACCGCCGGCACCCGAAATCGGCATGGAGAAAGCGCCGCCGGTGGCGTCCTTGAGGATGACGCCAAAGAACAGCTGCAGCAGCATACCGAGCCAGAAGGCAGGAACGGCAACGAGGATCGACGTGGTCAGCGTTACCAAAATATCCCAGAAGGAGTAACGCTTTACTGCCGAAATGATACCCGCACCGATACCCATGATTGCCTCGAGCACGATGGCGCACGCGGCAAGTTTGACCGTATACGGATACTTCTGGGCAAAGATTTCCGTAACCGGCAGCTTGCGCTGGTACGAATTGCCCAGATCGCCATGAAGCAGGCCGTTCATGTAATACAAGTAACGGTCCACGAGCGACGTTTGAACGGGGTCGCCGTTCTCGTCAAGGATCGCGTTGCCGTCCTCGTCCGTCTGGACCAGGTGATAGCGAACGCGAAGCTGAAGCTCCACCTCGGGGGACAGAGCCTTGTCTCCACCGATCAGCTTGATCGGATCTCCCGGCACGATATTCTGGAGGGCGAACAGAATCAGCGTGACGCCCAAAAACACCGGGATGAACTGAAGCACACGTTTAACGATGTACTTACCCATACCACTCCCCTATCTAGGGATTAACCTAAATGGGATGCCGATCGCCAGACCGGCATCCCAAAATTACCATCAGCCAGTTTACCCCAGGTTAGGGAGAACTGTATGTTTCCCATGAGGTCTACGTAAATACTTGACCCTCACGGAAGCTGCAAAACCCTTAGGCGAGCTCGGCGGTACCCAGATCGGCGTGCTTCTGCGGATCAACATAGAGATGCTTGACGCGGTCAGAGCCAGCGATGGTGTGCGTGTAGAACATCACCGGGATGACCGGGCAGTCGGCAGCGACCATTGCGTCGGCCTCCTGCATCTTAGCGACGCGCTCTTCGTCGTCAACCGTGGTACGGGCCTCGTCGACCTTGGCATCGAACTCGGGGTTGCTGTAACCGGAGCGGTTGTCGCCACCGAGGGAGTCGGAGTGGAACAGCGGGTACAGGAAGTTGTCCATGATCGGGTAATCGGCGATCCAGCCCAGACGGCCGAACTGATAGTTGAAGTTCTGATACTGCTCGAGCAGGGCAGACCACTCAGGGGTATCGGAGACAGCGGTAACGCCAACCTTGGCGAGGTCGCCGATGATGGACTCCATGATCTCCTTGTGACCACCGTCCTGGTTGTAGGAAAGGGTCACGCTAATGCCACGATCGCCGTTAGCGCCAGCGGGAGCGACCTTGTCGAGGTACTCGTTAGCCTTGTCGACGTCATAGGCGCAGAACTCCCATGCGCCCTCCTTGTAGCCGGCGATTCCCGGAGGAACAATACCGTCGGCGGGGGTACGGGTACCCTTGAAGATGGTCTTGCAGATGGCCTCACGGTTGATGGCCAGGGAGATGCCCTTGCGCAGGTCGGCGTTATTGAACGGCTCGGCCGTGGTGTTGCAGGTCAGATAGTACGTGGAAGGCTCGGCACCGAGCAGCATATGCTCGCCGTCACCCATGGTGTAGCCGTCCTTGGATTCGCCACGGTCCTTCTTGGCGGCGTCGATCTGAGCAACGGGAACGTCGCAGACATCGAGGTTACCGGCCTGGAACTCCTTGTAAGCGGTCTCCATGTCCTTGATGACCTGGAAGTGGATGCCATCGATCTTGGCCTTGTCGCCATAGTAATCGTCAAACTTCTTGAGGTTGATCTCCTGGCCATCCTCCCACTTACCGTCCATCATGAACGGGCCGTTACCGACCGGGGCAAGGTAGAAGCTCTTGACATCGGACTCGGCGCACTCGGGAACCGGGGACAGAGCCGGGTGAGAGGCGACGAAGGGGAAGTCGGCGTAAGCGGAAGACAGCTTGACAACGAGGGTCTCATCGTCGGGGCAAGTAACACCGCTGAGCTCGGTAGCGTTGCCGGCAAGCAGATCGTCATAGCCCTCAACCATGGAAAGGTGATAGGAGACCTCGGAAGGACCATACTCGGTGGCGATGGCCGACTTGGTGTTGACTAGACGCTCCCAACCGAGCTTGAAGGACTTGGAGGTAACGTCGTCACCGTTGTGGAACTTAGCCTTCTTGATCTTGAAGGTGAACTCGGTGGCGTCGTCGTTAGCCTCAAAGGACTCGCAAGCCAGCGGAACGATCTCGCCCTTCTCGGGGTCGTACTCCGTCAGAGCATCGAAGAGCTGGTACTCGACCTGAGTGCCCTGATCCTCCTGGACGTTGTAGGGGTCGATGCAGACCGGGTTGTTGATGTAGAAGTTCAGCGTCGAACCGGACTCAGAACCGGAAGCGTCGCCGCCCTTCTTGCCGCATGCGGCAAGAAAAGCCATGGAGCTCGCAGCGAGGGTGCCGCCAACAAAGGCGCGACGACCCATAACGGGCTGGTGGAACATAGAATCAGCCATGCCATCCTCCTTATGAGATAGGACAAAGTGAATTCGGCCGGGCAACGTCGAGACAGCCCAATCGAACCATTCAAACGCGGTCCGCTGTTATGGCTGGTTATGCAATGCGGGCCAACGTTTTGCAATACAGTAGCGCATTTTATGCACAATTTGGCGCTGATTCCGGTTAACGGTCGAGAATTTCTTTAGTTGGGCGAAGTATGTGGGGATATTTTGGCTCTGTTACAAGTCTGTAAACAAAAAGGGCCCCGCACATGCGGGACCCTTTACAAACGTATATACGCCGATGCTTAGTAGCCGACGATGCCCTGCGGGAAGAAGAACATGCACAGAACGACACACACGGCAAAAACGACGGCCATAATTACCGTCAGGCGATCGAGGTTCTGCTCCATGACGCCCGTGGCAGAGCTGGAGTTATACAGCGAGCTAGCGATCATATCCGAAACGCCGGTGCCCTTACCGGAATGCATCAGAACGAGAATCGTCAGCGCCACGGCAGAAACAGCCCAAACGACAAACAGAAGAATCTGAAACGGACCCATAGATAAGCTCCTTAATAGAACAATTCAAACTCCAGTACTGTACCACAACCTCCAACACTCCCCCACCTGCCATTTAGGGACGGGGTAGAAATGGCAGAAATACCAAAAAGGGGGTCGTCCGGTTGTGGACAACCCCCTTACTAGAAAACGGTATTTGTTTTCTATTAGGCCTCGGTGGCGAGCACGCGACCCGTCATCTCGGCGGAAGGCTCAATACCAGCCATGGTGAGCATGGTCGGAGCGATATCGGAAAGACGGCCGTCCTCGATACCGGTGAGCTTGGCCTTATCATCAACGATGATGAACGGCACGCGGTTGGTGGTGTGAGCCGTAAACGGATGCTTGGAACCGTCGGAAGCAACGTCAAACATGTGATCGGCGTTGCCATGGTCGGCGGTAATCAGCGCAAAGCCACCCTTGGCGAGAATCGCCGGGACAACCTTGGACAAAGCATCGTCAACAGCCTCGACGGCCTTAACGGCGGCGTCGAAGACACCGGTGTGACCAACCATGTCGCAGTTCGCGAAGTTCACGATGTAGAAATCAGCGCGATCCTCGTTGATTGCGGCGACGAGCTTCTCGGTAACCTCGGGAGCGCTCATCTCGGGCTGCAGATCGTAGGTAGCGACCTTGGGGGAAGCGACGAGCACGCGCTCCTCGCCCTCCTTGGGCTCCTCGATGCCGCCGTTGAGGAAGAACGTAACGTGGGCGTACTTCTCGGTCTCGGCGGTGTGCAGCTGCTTCAGGCCATTGGCGGCGATAACGTCGGCCAGGACGTTCTCGGGGAACGTCTTGGGGAAGGCGACCTCGACGTCAAACGTCGGATCGTACTCGGTCATCGTCACAAAGTGCGAAAGCTTGATCTGCTCGCGCTCAAAGCCGTCGAACTCCTTGTCCGTGAACACGCGGGTCATCTGACGAGCGCGGTCGGGACGGAAGTTGAAGAAGATGGCCGCGTCGCCCTCGTGGATGCCCTCGTTGTGGGCAGCGAAGGGCTCGACGAACTCATCGCCGCGCGGATCCTTCTCGTAGTAGGCCTTTATACCGGCAACGGGGTCGGTATCGGCATCGGATGCATTGACCATGACGTCGTAGGCGCGCTGGATGCGCTCCCAACGATTATCGCGGTCCATGGCCCAATAACGGCCCGAGACGGTGGCGACGCGAGCGTCGCAACCGGTCTCCTCGGAGATCTTAGCCAGGAAGGCGCAGAACTCGCTCATGTAGCCGGCACCGGACTGCGGGTCGACGTCGCGGCCATCCATGAAGGCGTGGACGCGAACGGTCTTGACACCATGCTCGGCAGCCATCTTGACCAGAGCCTCGACGTGGTTCATGTGAGAATGAACACCGCCAGGGCTCATAAGGCCCATGAGGTGGAGAGTCTTGCCGTCAGCCTTGACGTCGTCCATAGCCTTGACGAAGACCTCGTTCTTGGCGATGGAGCCATCCTTGATGGCGTTGTTGATGCGCGAAAGCTCCTGGAACACGATGCGGCCGGCACCGATGTTGAGGTGACCCACCTCGGAGTTACCCATCTGACCGTCGGGAAGACCAACGTCCTCGCCCGAAGCGCCGAGCGTGGTGTGGGGATACTTCTCGTACAGGCTATCAAGGAAGGGCGTCTTGGCAGCGGCGACGGCGTTCTCGCCATCGGCCGGAGCCAGGCCGCAGCCGTCCATGATGATCAGGAGTGCAGGAAGATGACGCTGTGCCATATGTCCTACTCGCCTGCCTTGACGACCATAGAGGCGAAGTCGGCAGCCTTGAGCGAAGCGCCGCCCACGAGGGCGCCGTCAACGTCGGGCTTGGCGACGAGCTCGGCGATGTTGCCAGGCTTGGCAGAGCCACCATAGAGAACGCGGATGCCGTTAGCGAGCTCCTCGCCGAACATCTCCTTGAGGGTCTCACGGATAGCGCCGCAGACCTCCTGGGCGTCCTCAGCGGTAGCGGTCTTACCGGTGCCGATGGCCCAGATGGGCTCGTAGGCGACGACGACCTGCTTGGGGCAGGTGATCTCAAGACCGGCAAGGCCAGCCTTGACCTGGTTCACGACATGCTCGACATAGGTGCCAGCCTCGCGGACCTCGAGGGACTCGCCGCAGCAGAAGACGGGAACAAGACCGGCGGCAACGAGAGCCTTGGCCTTCTTGTTCTGGTCCTCGTCGGTCTCGTGGAAGTAATCGCGACGCTCGGAGTGACCGATGATGCAGTAGGTGCAGCCAGCGGACTTGAGCATGTCGCAAGAGGACTCACCGGTGAAGGCACCCTTGGCCTCCCAGTACACGTTCTGTGCACCGAGGGCGATGGGGGCAGCCTGAATACGGTCATGAACCGTGGTGATGTCGATGGTCGGAGGGCAGACGAGCACCTCGACGCCAGCCGGAACCTCGGGCAGAGCCTGAGCCAGCTCGTCGGCGAGCTTGGCAGCCTCGGCGACGTCGTTGTTCATCTTCCAGTTACCAGCGATAAGAAGGGTGCGATTAGGCATCGAGAAGCGCCTCCACTCCGGGCAGGGCCTTACCCTCGACGAGCTCCATGGATGCGCCACCACCGGTGGAGATCCAGCTCATCTTGTCGGCCAGGTTGAACTTGTTGACAGCCGCGACAGAGTCACCACCGCCGATGATCGAGGTGCAGTCGGCCTCGGCGACGGCCTCGGCGATAGCCTGGGTGCCGTGAGCGAAGTTGTCGAACTCGAAGACGCCCATGGGGCCGTTCCAGAACACGGTCTTGGCGCCCTTGACGGCCTCGGCGTAGAGCTCCTCGGTCTTGGGGCCGATGTCCATGCCCTCACGATCGTCGGGGATAGCGTCGGAAGCGACAACCTCGGGGACAGCGTCCTCGCCAAAGTGATCGGCAACGCGGTTGTCGATGGGGAGCAGGATCTTGACGCCCTTCTCCTCGGCCTTCTTGAGCATCTCGCCGGCGCGCTCGACCCAGTCCTCTTCCTTGAGGGACTGACCGACGGTCAGGCCCTGAGCCAGGAAGAAGGTGTAGGCCATGCCGCCACCGATGATCAGGGTGTCAGCGGAGTCGATGAGGTGATCGAGAACGCCGATCTTGGAGGAAACCTTGGAACCGCCGACGATAGCGACGAAGGGGCGCTCGGGCTCGGCGAAGATGCCGGTCAGCGTGTCGACCTCCTTCTCGAGCAGGAAGCCGGCGACGGCAGGCAGGTAAGCGGCGGGGCCCACGACGGAACCCTGGGCGCGGTGAGCGGTGCCGAAGGCATCGAGAACGAAGACGTCACCATAGGAAGCGAGCTTCTTGGCGATCTCGGGATCGTTCTTCTTCTCACGCTTGTCGAAACGGACGTTCTCGAGAACGAGGACCTTGCCCGGCTCGACGGCGGCGACAGCCTCAGCAGCCTTCTCGCCGTAGGTGTCGGCGACAAAGGCAACATCGAGACCAGAGAGCTCAGCGAGCTTCTTGGCGACAGGCTCAAGGGAGAGCTCAGGCTGGAAGCCGGTACCCTCGGGACGGCCGAGGTGGCTCATGAGAATGACGCGAGCGTTGTGCTCAACGAGGTAGTTGATGGTGGGCAGGGCAGCCTTGATGCGGGTGGTGTCGCCAACGACGCCATCCTTGATAGGCACGTTGAAGTCAACGCGGACGAGAACGCGCTTGCCGTCGACATCGATGTCGCGGACGGTCTTCTTGGTAAAGGCCATGTTTGCTTCTACCTTTCGTACGTGTCTGCCTCCCATTACGGCAGACGATTTCCTATAAAAAGGGCGCGACCCTAGGGTGTAAGCCCTATGAGGCCGCGCCCTTCTTTAGACGCTCAACGAGCTATTCGCTAAAAGCTAAATTAAGCAACGAACTTCTCGAAGTACTTGATGGTGCGGACCATCTGAGAGGTGTAGGAGTTCTCGTTGTCGTACCAAGAGGTGACCTGAACGAGGGTCTGGCCGTTGCCGAGGTCAGAGCACATGGTCTGAGTGGCGTCGAAGATGGAGCCGTGGGTCTCGCCGATGATGTCGGTGGAGACGATGTCGTCCTCGTTGTAACCGAAGGTCTCGGAGATGGTGGCAGCGTAGGCCTTCATAGCAGCGTTGACCTCGTCGACGGTGACCTTCTTGTCAACGACAGCGTAGAGGTTGGTGATGGAGCCGGTCGGCGTCGGGACGCGCTGGGCGGCACCGATGAGCTTGCCGTTGAGCTCGGGGAGAACCAGGCCGATAGCCTTGGCAGCACCGGTGGTGTTGGGGACAATGTTAACGGCGCAGGCGCGGCTACGACGCTTGTTGCCCTTGCGCTGCGGGCCGTCGAGCGGCATCTGGTCGCCAGTCCAGGCGTGAATGGTGGTCATGATGCCGGACACGATGGGAGCGAAGTCGTTCAGACCCTTGGCCATCGGGGCGAGGCAGTTGGTGGTGCAGGAAGCAGCGGAGATGATGTTGTCCTCAGCGGTCAGCGTCTCATGGTTGACGTTGTACACGATGGTGGGCAGGTCGCTGCCGGCCGGAGCGGAGATGACGACCTTCTTGGCGCCAGCGTTGATGTGGGCCTGAGCCTTAGCCTTGCTGGTGTAGAAGCCGGTGCACTCGAGAACGACGTCGACGTCGAGGTCGCCCCAAGGCAGGTTGTTGGCGTCGGCCTCCTTGTAGATCTTGATCTCCTTGCCGTCAACGGTGATGGAATCCTCGCCAGCAACGACCTCGTGATCGCGAGCGTAGTTGCCCTGCGTGGAGTCGTACTTCAGCAGGTAAGCGAGCATATCGGGAGAGGTGAGGTCGTTGATAGCGACGATCTCGGAGCCCTCATGACCGAACATCTGACGGAAAGCCAGACGACCGATGCGACCGAAGCCGTTAATAGCAACCTTTACTGCCATTGTGTCTCCTTTCGTAAGGCCCCCGCAAGCTACAGCGCCCGCCGTTGAGGCCCACAAACTAACCACTCGCCTAATATACCTTTTTTTTGACTTGAATTTCACGAGAATGCTCGAAATTGAAAATCAAATTTACGTTAAAACGTTTTAAAGAATAAAATAGCAGCTAAATCCGTATATAAGTCGATACTTTAAACTACCCGTTTGCTTCAATGAGCTTTTCAAGCCTCAAAACTCGATGGTAGAGGGCCGACTTCGACAAGGGAGGGTCAGCCATCTCCCCTAAATCACGCAGCGACAGATCGGGATAGCGCTCGCGCAGGTCGCAAAAGACCGCCAAGGCATCCGGAAGCGCATCGCGAAGGCCGCGCTGCTCGAGCTCATCGATAAGCGCAAGCTGATGTTGGGCAGCACCGGCGCTTCTGGTCTGGTTGGCGAGCTCGGCATTCACGCGACGGTTCACATCGTTCTTAACCAACTTGACCGCGCGCGCCTCCTCAATCTCGGCAACGCTGCGCTTGGCACCAATCAGCTTTAATAAATGCTCGATTTCCTCGGCGCTCTTAATGTACACGGCATATGACCCCCGCCGCGCATTAACACGAGCATGGACCCCAATCTGCTCCAACAGATCGCAAAGCCCCTTGGCATATTGCTCGCCCTGCACCGCGATCTCCAAATGAAAGTCGCCGCGGGGATCGGCCACGAAACCGCCGGCGATGAGCGCGCCGCGGATGTAGGCAAGCCTGCAGCAGGGACGGGCAACGATGTGTCGGGGAACACCGGCGACGAGCCCTCCCCTGCGGTCGAGAATGCCCAGCAGCACCAGAGCCTTGTCCAGGTCGGGTTGATCGGGCAGGGTAATGAGATAGTTACGGACCTTATGCAAGACCGATTTACGAACGGTGAATTCCGTTTTGAGCTTAAGGATGCGATGCGTCAGCGTGATCATCGTGCGCGCGACGGCGCCCGTCTCGGTCGCCACCGTCAAACGATACCGCCCGGAGCCGGCCAGCGAAAGTGTACCGCTCACACGCGTCAGGGCGGCAAGCGTCGACAAATCGCAGTATTCACATTCGGGTTCGCAGCGCGCGAGCTCGTCACGCACCTCGGCGGTAAACGACATGCAGGCCTATGCTTTCGTGTTGGCGCGCGACAGGTCGCGGTGGGAGATGCTCACGTGATACTGGGCACCTTCCAAATAACGTGCCGTGGCCTCGGCGATGGCGACGCTGCGGTGTTGACCGCCCGTGCAACCGATGGCAATAGAAAGTTGCGGCTTGCCCTCCGCGATATAGCCGGGCATGACCGTATCGAGCAGCTGCGTCCAGGCCTTCCAGAACTCCTGGGTCTTGGGATGGTCTAAGACAAAATCGGAGACCTTCTTATCGAGGCCGGTCATCGTGCGCATCTCGGGATCGTAGAACGGATTAGGCAGGAAGCGGACGTCGATCATAATGTCCGCCTCGACGGGCATGCCGTGCTTAAAGCCAAACGAGAACACGTGAACGTCCATGAGCTGCTGGTCGGACAACTCGGAGAACGCCATGCGCAATTTGTTGCGCAGGGCAGAGGTGCGCAAGCGGCTCGTGTCGATGATCATATCGGCTCGGTCGCGCACGCCCTGCAGCTGCAGGCGCTCGCGCTGAATGGCATCGGCCGTAGTCTCCCCGGGCTTGGCAATGGGATGACGGCGGCGATTTTCGCTGTAGCGACGAATCAGCACCTCGTCAGAGGCCTCGAGAAACACGATGTCACAGCTCATCTCGCGCTCCTCGAGTGCGGCAACGGCATCGAGCAGCTCATCGAACAGTCCCTGGCTACGCAAATCGCAGGTAACGGCGAGATGCCTGCCCACGCCCGTATTGATGCCGACGAGCTCGGCAAGCTGGGCGATGAGACGCGGAGGCAGGTTATCGATGCAAAAATAGCCCATGTCCTCGAACACGTGCATGGCCTGTGTGCGGCCCGATCCGGACATTCCGGTGATGATGACGATATCGGGGATGCGCTCCGAGCGCTCCGCCGCATCCATGGCATCTCCCTTTTGCATGTGCTGCCTCCTAAAAACAAGCGCGGGACCCAGCAACCCGGATCCCGCGCGGTCAATTGCCTATATTGAGTATACCGCCCCGAGCGGATACGAGGTCTGTCTTACGCCTCAAGCGCAGCCTTGAACCAACTTGTAATACTCGTGGGGTGCGTGATGGCGGTGCCGACGACAACGGCCCAGGCGCCAGCATCGATCGCGGCGCGAGCCTCCTCGGGCGTATGCACGCGACCCTCACAAATGATGGGAAGGCCGGGGAATTCCTCAGTCGCCTGACGCAGGAGCGGCAGGTCGGGGCCATCGGCCATGGTGCAGTCGATGGCGGCGACGCCGTGAGAAAGCGTGGTGGATACCAGGTCAAAGCCCATATCAACAGCACGGCGAATATCCTCGATGGTGGCACAATCCGCCATCAGGAGCACACCCTCCTCGTGCAGCGGACGGAAGGTATCCTCGACCGTCTTGCCATCGGGGCGCGGACGATCGGTGGCGTCGATCGCCACGATATCGGCACCGGCAGCAACGCAGGCGCGAGCGTGACGCAGCGTCGGCGTGATGTAAACGCCCTCGTGCCCATCCTTCCACAGGCCGATGACGGGAACCTCACAGCGACCCTTAATGGCGGCAATGTCGGCAAGGCCCTGGCAGCGAATGGCGGCAGCGCCGCCGAGCTCGCAAGCGCGAGACATTTGAGCCATGGTCTCGGGCGTACGAAGCGGCTCGCCCATATACGCCTGAACGCTCACGACGAGCTTGCCCTTCAGGGATTGAATCAAAGGATCGACGGTCATAAGGCTGCAACCTTTCTCAGAACAGCCTCCCGAGGCGTGTTGTCTCGGGAGGCTCCTACAGCAGATACGTTTACTTCAACGAGGCAAGAAGATGCTCAGCGGCACCGATGAGCGGAGCATCGCCCTCCAGAGAACCGATGAGGATCGGCGTGTCCTGAAGCGGATCGAGCGCCTGGCTGGCATAGCCCTCGTGCACCGAATCCTTCCACGTCTGCGAACGCCAATCGGGACCTTGGTGAATCACGCCGCCCGAAAGCACGATGACCTCAGGGTCCAGGATGTTAGCGAGCGAGCCCAAGCTGGCACCCAGTGCAAAGCCGGCGTCATGGATGACCTCGGTTGCCTTTGCGTCGCCCGCGCGGCACAGGTCGTTCACATCGCGACCGACCGAAGGACGGCTGGGGTCGACGCGGCCAAAGCGCTCATCGTACATACGACCAATGGAAGTGCCCGAAGCGACAGACTCAAGATGACCGGAACGCCCGCAGGCGCAGGGAATGCCGGCGGCAGCCGAGCACTCGATGTGGCCCATATGGCCAGCAGCACCATGGAAGCCCTGCATCACGCGGCCGTTCTCGACATATGCGCCGCCGATGCCCGTACCGATGCCAAGACACAAGACGGAAAACTTGCCCTTGCCGACGCCCCAGTGGGCCTCGCCCAGAGCATGAGCCTGCACGTCGCCTACGACGGCAACGGGAAGACCGAGGTCCTCGCGCAGACGCGGCCCCAACTGAACGCCGGACCAGCCGGGCATGATCTCATTGGCATACGCGATGGCGCCCGTCTTGGGGTCGACGACACCGGCGGCGCCAATACCGACACCAAGGACCTCGACATCGGGGTTCGCCTCAATGGCGGCCTTAATAGACGCCTCGATGCGCTGGAAGACCGCTTCGCCACCCTCCTGGGCCTCGGTGGGAACCTCAGCCTCAAAAACGGGATGGGGCACACTACCGTCAGCCGGGTACTCCATGATGGCAGTCGCGATCTTAGTTCCGCCGATATCGACAGAGCAGACGTACTTGTTCTCCATGTCGCTCTCCTTCGGAGATAAAAAACAACTACAGGAAATGCGCCGTCAGGCTAACCGTCACAGCGCGATAAAGGTTTTCCAGGTGCCCGAGGTTGGGGTGAAAGTGGTCGGGCGTTGACCTAATGGGTCACGCCCGACCACTTGAGCCCTAAGATCGGGTGCCTGGAAAAGCTTTAAAGGAGACCGTTGTCCTGAAGGACCTTCCTAATCGCCTCGACGTTCTCGCCGGTCATGGCCTTCACCGGGCGCGGCATGGTCGGGCTGTCGAAGATGCCCATGAGGTTCATAGCGGTCTTGAAGGCGCCGACGCCACCGGCATAGCCCTGGACGCCCGAGGTGACGTCCCAGATGTGCGAAATCTCATTGAGGCGATCCTGCTCGGCCTTGACGGTAGCCCAGTCGCCGGCCTGAGCGGCCTTCCACTGGCGCACGTAGCCCTCGGGCTCAACGTTGGCAAGGCCCGGGACAGAACCGTCGGCGCCACCGAGGTAAGCGCCGTCGACAACAACCTCGTGACCGGTGAGGATGCTCATCGGATGGCCGTTCTTCTCGTTCTCCTGAACGAGATAGCGGAACGAGATGTCATCACCCGAGGAATCCTTGACGCCAGCAAGGACGCCCTCGGCGCCGAGCTTGGCAAGGAGCTTCCAGGGGAGCTTGGTGTGAACGCAGACGGGAATGTCATAGGCAAAGATGGGCAGGTCGAGCTCCTCGTGCAGGATGCGGAAGTGCTCCTCGACCTCGGTCATGCCCTGCAGGGCATAGAACGGGCAGGTGGCGACAAGCGCATCGGCACCCAGCTCCTGAGCGACCTTACCGTGCTCGATCATGCGCTCGGTCTCGGTATCGATGATGCCGACCAGGACGGGCACGCGGTGGTCGACGATACGAACGGCCTCGGCGATGATCTGGCGACGACGCTCATCGGTGGAGAAAACGACCTCGCCCGAAGAGCCCAGGAAGAACAGGCCATCGACGCCGGCATCGATCATGCGGTTGATGCTGCGCTCAAAGGAGGCAACGTCGAGCTGGTGGTCTTCGGTATCGGGAACAACGACGGGAGGGATAACGCCGGTGAATTTCTGAGTTGCCACAAGAATCTCCTTAGTTGTCTGGCGGGCGGCCCTATGCCACCCACTCTTGTTGGCAGTGTCCAGGCCGTCTAGGCCAAAGAACACGGGTAGAACGTTTGGTTAAAAAAGTCGATGACTTCGTTTTCGAACGCGTTGATGCGCTCATGAGCGTATTTGGCATAGATGATATGCCTCCGGTCACACTCAAGACCGTTGAATACGGCAAACTGGCCCTTGGGATCACTCACGGCATCCATGAGCGATGTGCCCATGAGCACCGACCCACGCACCCGAGACGACAACGCCTCGAGGCCACCGGGAATTGGATTGGCAACCGCCGTGCAGGCGAGGCCCCGCTCGTCCAGAGCAGAAACCGCCAGCGCGACTCCGCCGCCAAGGCCCTCGCCCCATGCAAAGATGCGGTCGGGGTCCACGCCATCAAGATTGCGCGCCACCTTCGCCATCGCGCAACCCCAACGGACGCGCTTGACAAAAGCAGGAGAGGCAATCCCCCGCTGCAGGTCGTCCGCACCAGCGACATCGTCATCCAGCGCGAGGACGGCATACCCCATGGCGGCAAATCTCGTCATGTGATGCCAGCCGCGCACAGGCCGATCGATGTCGTGGAACATCAGGCACAGCGGCACGCGCTTAGATACTCGGGCACGACCAACAGGCTCAATCAAGCGAGCGTGGACTGCATCGTCACCGAGCTCAAAGGAAACCTCCGAGCAACGAGCGCAGGGGTTAACAAAGTCAATCGCCGTAATGGCCAGACCTTGAACCTCAAGATTCGAAGCGCATGTCTCTAAATCAGAAACATCTGCTTGGACATCACCGTGCCAGTCCCGATATTCTGCGAGCCTTGACGAAACCGTTCCAGGAATTCCCACGAGCCCGGGGACTATCAGCTCATCAACATTGCTCTCGCACTTAGACATGAGCCTCCCCTCCCTTGCAGAAAAACGGAATGATCAGATCGTCAAAATCCTGAATCTCCTCGTGGCCAAAGCCTTCAAAGAACTCATGACGCTTTTCACAGGTCAGGTTGTTATAGACCGCAAACTGCGTCGCTGGCGGACAGACGGTATCGGCTGTGCCGGTGCCAAACAGCACGGGGCATTTGACCATAGGGGCAAAGTTCTTGGAATCGAAGTACGCCAGCTTGGCATAGGCTTCGTCGATACGAGTCGAGTCCTCGTCAAACCAGCGAGACCAATAGCGCAGGCCCTCGTAGGCAATGTCGTCGGCATCCAAATCCCAGACCAGGCGGAAATCCGACAGGAAGGGATAGAGGATGGCGGCGCGATTGATAAGCTCGCTGTTAAGTGCACAGGTCGCAATGCCCAAACCGCCGCCCTGCGACGCGCCGTTCACAAACACGCGGGCAAGATCGATGCCCTCGAGCTCGCGAACGATGCGGCACAGGATGCGAATATCTTGGTGCAAGCGGACATAGTAGAGGTTGGCCGGATCGCCGTCGATACCGGCGACGATATGGCCCGCGACCGTTGTGCCCTCAAATCCACCAATGTCCTCGGAGGGACCTCCTTGGCCGGGGCAGTCGAGGGCGATGAGTGCCATGCCCATGCCCGCAAACGACGCCTGCTCAAACCAGCTGCGGCTTGCACCCGGATACCCATGGAACTGAAGTACCAATGGCACGGGCTCGTCCGAGACGGGTTTAAGGTACTTGGCATGCAGGCGAGCGCCACACATGCCGGTATACCAGAGGTCGAAAAGCTGGCAGGTCACGGCATCTGTGACCGATGCCGTCTCGATCGCATAGTCAAGCCCGACCGCGTCGGCCTCGGCCATGCGATCCTTCCAAAAGAGATCGAAATCTGATGGACGGGGCATGGCGCCTCGATATTCACCAAATTGATGTTGTAGCTCCTGAGCACTTGGCATGGCTCGTGAACCCAACCTTTCGAAATCGCAACGGAGGTGCGCCCGGCAAGGGAACCGGGCGCACGGGAGGGAAAGCGAGGCTACTCGCCGAGCTTGGGATGCAGCAGCGACGGCGCAGCGCCGAGCAGCATCTTGGTGTAGGGGTCCTGGGGGTGCTGGAAGACCTGCTTGGCCTCGCCCTGCTCGACGATCTTGCCGCCATTCATAACGATGATGTCGTCAGAGATATAGCGGACCGTCTGGATGTCATGGCTGATGAACACCATGGCCAGGCCGAGCTCCTTCTTAAGGTCGGTCAGCAGGTTCAGAATCTGCGCGCGGACCGAAACGTCCAGAGCCGAGGTGGGCTCGTCGGCGATGATGGCATCGGGGTTCAGCGACAGGGCACGGGCAATTGCGACGCGCTGGCGCTGGCCGCCCGAAAGCTGGCCGGGAAGAAC
>UQPI01000033.1 GCA_900542945.1 uncultured Collinsella sp. | reverse complement strand
GCGGAGCTGGGCAGACCGGTGAGCTCCAAGAGCTCCTTGACGCGCTTCTCCTGCTCGGCCTCGGTACCCAGGTTGTGGACGCGCATGGGGTCGAGCAGTTGCTCGCGAACGACCATGCGGGGGTTGAGTGCCGTGGCCGGGTTCTGGAACACGACCGAGATGACGCGACCCATGTGGCGACGGTCCTCGGCGGTACGTTTGGTAACGTCCTTGCCCTTAAAGTAGACCTTGCCGCTCGTGGGGGCCTGCAGGCCGCACATGACGTTGGCGGTGGTGGACTTACCGCAACCGGACTCGCCGACGATGCCGATCGTCTGACCGGGCATGAGCCTAATCGTTACACCCTGGACGGCGTGAACCAGGTTAGGGTGCAGAATCGAGCCGGTACGGGTCCTAAAGGTGACGTGGACGTCATCAAGGAAGATGATCGGCTCGACGCCGTTGACTGCGGTCTCGCTCATCTACATCACCTCCGCGTGAGGGGTCAAACCATTTGCCTTGAGCACCTCGTCGGGGAGCTCGGAATAGAAGTGCTCGGTGCCGGGCACGCGCTTGAAGACCGGACGGGTGTCCAGGCCAATACGCGGATGGCTCGAGCGGGGCGCGAAGCGATCGCCCTTGGGGAAATCGCGCGGGCTCGGAACGGCGCCGGGCACCTGGTGCAGGCGGCCCGAACCGCTCTCGATGGACAGGACGGAACCCAGAAGACCGCGGGTGTACTCGTGGATCGGGTTGGTGAGTAGCTCCTTGGTGGGCGCCTGCTCGATAACCTGACCGGCGTACATCACCGTGATGTTATGGGCGACCTCGGCGACCAGCGCCAGGTCATGCGAGACGAAGATCATGGCAAAGCCGAGCTTGGCCTGAAGGTCGTTGAGCAGCTTGATGACCTGCTTCTGGACGGTAACGTCCAGGGCGGTCGTGGGCTCGTCGCAGATGACCAGCTTGGGGTCGCGGGTAAGGGCCATAGCAATCAGAACGCGCTGACGCTGACCACCGGAAAGCTCGTGCGGATAGCTCTCGAGCGTACGCTTGGGGTCGAGGCCCACGAGCTCCAGGAGCTCCTCGGCGCTACGGGTGCCGCCACGCTTGGTGAGCTGCTTCATCTGGGCAGAGATGAGCATGGAGGGATTGAGTGAGGACAGGGCGTCCTGATAGACCATAGCGATATCGGTACCGCGCAGGCCGAACCACTCCTTCTTACTCATCTTGAGCAGGTCGCGGCCCTCCCAGAGTACCTCGCCGGAAAGGTGCTCATCGTCGTCGGTCAGGCCCATGATGGCCAGCGTGGTGATGGACTTACCGCAACCGGACTCGCCCACCAGGCCCATGGTCTGACCAGGACGGACGTCAAAGTTGACATGGTCGACGACGTTGATATCACCGTGATGCTCAAACTGAATGCAGAAGTCACGGACCGAGAGAATCGGTTCGACAGACTCGTCGGGCACATGGCGATCGTCACGCTTGAGCTCGACATCGCGCAGGGCGCCAAGGCGAGCGGAGAGGGACTGGGCCTGCTCCTTGTAGGCGCGAACGGGGTCGGAGACCAGCAGGTCGGCCTCGCGACGCTTGGAGGAATCGGTCGGATCCAGGGCGGCGGAGGGAGCAGCGGCCATGGCGTCGGTAATGCCCTCGGAGAGGATGTTGAGCGCCAGGCAGGTGATCATGATGGCCAGGCCCGGGAACAACGCCTGCCACCAACGGCCGGCGAGCACGCCGCCGCGGGCGTCGGCGAGGATGTTGCCCCAGGTAGCGGTGGGCTCCTGGATACCAGCGCCGATGAAGGTCAGCGAAGCCTCGAAGATGATGGCGTCGGCGACTAGGGTAACGGTGAAGACCATGATCGGGGCGATGCAGTTACGCAGAACATGCTTGATTAAAATCCACGGAGCCTTGGCGCCGGAAACGATGACCGCGCGGACATAGTCCTCGCCGTACTCGGACACGATGTTGGCGCGCACGATACGGGCAATCTGCGGAGTGTACATAAAGCCGATGGCGAAGATGATCGACGGCACGGAGTTGCCCAGGATGGAGACGAAGACGGCCGCGAGGGCGATGCCCGGGATGGACATGATGATGTCCAAGATACGCATGATCGTCTCGGAGACGGCCTTGCGCGAAACCGCTGCAAGGGCGCCCACGACCGAGCCGCAGACCAGAGCCATGGCAGTGGCGCCAAAGCCGATAATCAGCGAGTAACGACCACCGTAGAGCATACGCGACAGAATATCGCGACCCTTATCGTCGGTACCGAAGATAAATCCGTTGCCGGGAGCCTGGCGAGCCGTAAAGATCTCGACCGGGCTATAGGGGGCAAGAAGGGGCGCCAGAATCGCAGTCAGGGCGACCAGCACCAGCACGACGGCGGCAATCTTAGAAGACAGCGTCATCTTCTTCCAGCCACCGAGCTTGAGCCCCTTGGAGGCAGCCTTCTCGAGCTGCTCGGTTTGCTTCTCTCGAATCTTTACCATAATCTACACCGTCCTGATGCGCGGGTTGATGAGCAGGTAGAGCATGTCAACCACGATGTTGATGATGATGAAGGCAAGAGCAACGACAATAACGACGCCCTGAACCAGGTTCGCCTCGTTGCCCTGAACGCCCTGCAGAATCGCGGTGCCCATGCCGGGGAGGTTGAAGATAACCTCGATGACGACGGCGCCGCCCATGAGGTAACCGATCTTAAGACCGAGGGTGGTGACCGGGGTGATCAGCGCATTGCGAAGAACGTTGATACCGACGACGACCTTCTCGGGAACGCCGGCACCGCGAGCCATACGGACATAGTCCTTGTCGAGCTCCTCGACCATGGCGGTACGCACGATACGAGTCATCTGGCCCGTCAGCGGAAATGCCAAGGCGATGGCGGGCATAATCATGCGGCCCAGATAACCAGCCGGATTCGTGGTGAAGTGAGGCAGAGCACCCGATGCCGGGAGCACCTTAAGGTAGGAAGAGAACAGCAGGATCAACAGAACGGCAAGCCAGAACGACGGGGTTGCCAAGCCGGCGATGGAAAAGACGCGGATCACTTGGTCCGGCCATTTGTCGCGATACAGTGCCGCGATGACGCCGAGCAAAAACGAAACGACCGCACCGATGGCAAGGCCGATGAAGGTCAGCTGCATCGTGACGGGCAGGGCAGTGGAGATGCGCTTGGCAACGGAGTTGCGAGCAGCACCATAGGTGCCCATGTCGCCATGGATCAAATCGCCCATATAGCGCACGTAGCGCACGGGCCAGGGGTCGTCCAGACCATACTTCTCATGGTACTCGGCAACCGCCTCGGGCGAGGCACCGTCACCCAACGCCGTGTAGGCGGGGTCGGTCTTGGAGAACGACATAAGGAAGAACACCAGGACGGTGACGCCCAATGCCATGATCGGCAGCGCCACAAGACGCCTTCCAATCAAACGTAGCAAGTTGTTCACGTTCTCTCCCCTTTCTTTTGTCGGTAGGACCAACTGGTATATGAGTACGGATACTCATTACAAGACCCGAGCGACATCGAGGTCGCCCGGGTCTTTGTTTCAACTATGAGGATACGGTCCCAACGACCGACATCCTGCATACAGACTCAAGCGAGTCTTACGCCTTGACGGTCGCAACGCCCCTGAAGGACATGCTCGTCGTGCCGATGCCCTTAAAGCCATCGAGGGCCTCGCCGTTGGGCGCAGTGGACGAATCGTCCCAGGAAGCGGAGACGGTCTTGACGTGGACAACGGGGTACAGAACGGCGTTGTCGGCAATGATGTCAAAGCACTCGTTCCACTTCTTCTGCTGCTCGTCGCCCTCGGCGGCAAGAGCCTCGTCCATGAGACTGTGGAGCTTCTGCCACTCAGCGGACTCCTTCCACGGGCAACGGGTCTGCATCCAGACGTTGTCGCCGTACCACCAGTTGAGCAGCAGGTCGGGGTCGGCGCCGAAGCAGGAAGGATCGCCAGGGGCAAGGAGGATATCGTAGGCCTCGCCGCCGTCGATGGCAGCGTAGGTGGCCGGCGAGGTATCGGTCTGGATGGTCACATCGAAGCCGAGAGCGTCGAGGTCGTTCTTGACCTGGGCGGCCATGCCCTTAATCTGCTCGTTGTCGGTGGTGCGCAGGGTGATGGCACCCGGGGTGATGCCAGACTCCTCGATGAGCTTCTTAGCCTTCTTGGCGTCGGTCTTGTACACCGTGGAAGCCTCATGATAGTTGGTGAAGCTCTTGGGCAGGTAGCAGCTGGCAGCGGTGGCAAGGCCGGCGAAGGTGTTGCTGACCATCTTCTCGGTGTCGAGCGCATACATGACAGCCTGACGGACCTTGACGTTGTTCCAAGGCTCCTTGGCGACGTTGAACATGATGAAGCGGGTGCCGAAACCCTGAACGTTATCGATCTTGCAGCCGGCGCTCTCGAGCTGGTCGACGGCGTCAGCGGTAACGAGCTCCATAACGAGCGTGGAGCCCTCCTGCTGAGCGGTAACGCGAGCGGTGGGGTCGGTCAGGATGCTGTACTGGATCTTCTTATCCTCGGCAGCATACTCACCGTTGTACTCGGGGTTGGGAACCAGGGTGATCTCGGTATCGGAGATAGAGTCGTACATCCAGGGGCCGGAGCCGATCGGCTGCTTGGCGCGATCCTCCTCGGTCTGGGTGGCCGGGGTAACGCGGACGATGGCCAGACGATCCTTGAGCAGGGAGAAGTTGGGGACCTTGGTCTTGACCGTCACGGTGCTGGCGTCCTTGGCCTCGATGGACTCGAAGGGCTGGAAGAACGGAGCATAGGTAGCGGAAGCGGCGCAAGCGGTGTAGGAGGCAACGACATCGTCAGCGGTGACCTCGGTGCCATCGGAGAACTTGGCGCCCTTGCGGATGGTGACCTCGAAAGTGGTGTCGTCCACAGACTTGGGATCGTCGGTGGCGAGCTCGTTGAAGGTGCTGTAGTCGTGGTAATCGATGCCGTAGAGGCCCTCGACGACGTGCCAGTTAGCACCCAGGCCCACAGCGGAGCCGGTGCTGGCGGGATCGAAGCTGGACGGAGCGTAAGCGGAACCAGCGGTGATCACGCCGCCGCCACGGTTGGCGGAATCGGTGGAACCGGAAGCGGAACCCTCGTCGCTAGAGCTGCCACCGCAGCCGGTGAGACCAAGCCCTGCGACAGCAGCGACGCTGCCGGTGAGGCCGAGGAACGAACGCCTGGACATACCCTTGTTGATGATGGCCATGTCTTCTCCTATCAATAGAGAATCTTACCCGGGAGCGCCTAGACGTGCCCCCGCGCAACTTGCGGACGATATATACCTTACCTACCGACGAACCCAACTGAGGTGCCGCGCTCGGCGACCGATACATACATACGCTTGAACGGTATTTGCTACCGTTCACCGAATTCATTGACAAACGATTCGCCAGACAGTATGTATCGACGAGGTGAGATATCAGTCTTCGTCAACCCGCAGGATAGCAGGGTTGTTCACCATGGCTAGTCAAACGTTTTAGCGTTAATTAAACCCGAAATCGGCTGGTAATCGCCGTGAAATAAATGATTGAAAATCACGCAATCATGTATATCAGTTGTTTAGAGGCGTGTTTAGTTTTCGGATTGCTTTGCCGCCGCCTCGGCGCGCTCGGCATTCCATGCAACGAGCGCCTCGTGAACCGCTTTGGCGACATCGGCAGGAATGCCTCGAACTTCCGCGATCTCTTGCTCGCTCGCCGCGCGCAAACGCTTCATCGAGCCAAAATGGCGCATAAGGGCACGTTTTCTGGTGGGTCCCACGCCTGGAACGTCATCGAGTACCGAAACCGTCATGGCTTTATCGCGCAATTCGCGATGGAACGTGATGGCAAAACGGTGCGATTCATCGCGCACCTGTTTAATTAGATAGAGCGACGCGGACCCGGTCGGCAGCACGACGGGAGTCTCGTCCCAAGGCACGAAAACCTCCTCATCGGCCTTTGCCAAGCCACAAACTGGTATATCGAGCCCAAGAGCCTCAAGTTGCTTGATCGCAGCGGTCAATTGCGGCTTACCGCCATCGACAACGAGCAAATCGGGGCGCGAGCCAAAGCGCTCGTCGGCCATGCGCTCGGGAGCATAACGTCGTCCCAAAACCTCGGACATCGACACGAAGTCGTTTGCCTCGTCCAATTTGGCCTGAATTTTAAAACGACGATACTGACTCTTGTCGGCGCGCCCGTTGGTAAACACCACCATCGAGGCGACCGTAAAGGTGCCATGCAGTGTAGAGATATCGAAGCACTCGATACGCAACGGCGGCGATGGCAGCGCCAACGCACTTTCGAGCTCCAGGAGCGCTTGATTGGTGCGGTCGTCAGCGTACCCCGTTCGCATCATGTAGCGCATGAGGGCATGGCGCGCATTTTTGGATGCCATATCGAGCAGACGGTGCTTTTCGCCACGCTGCGGCCTATGGAGATGGCAGGAACGCTCACGCTTGCCCGCAAGCCACTCCCCCAGCGCTTCCGCATCCTCAAGCTCGACGGAAAGGTTGACCTCAGCTGGAATATCAGCCGTCTCGTCGTAATAGCGCTTAAGAAAGCCCGACTGGAGCTCTTCCTCGTCAACATCAAGACCCTTGTCGAGAATGAACTCGCAGGTGCGAACAGTTCGGCCCTCGCGAACGACGAAGACGCAAGCGGCGGAGATGGTCTCCTCGCGATAGAAACCGATGACATCTATATCGACACTGGAGGGAAAAACGACTTGCTGACGATCGTCCAGACCCCTGATGACCTCCAAACGACGTTTGACGCGTGCCGCGCGCTCAAAGTCGAGCGCCTCAGCGGCATCCGTCATCTCGGAGGTCAGCTCATCGACGACATCCTTGCGATGGCCCGACAAAAAGCGCTCGACACGCTTGACGTTCTTGGCATAGTCTGCCGGGGAAATCGCGCCGGCACACGCACCCGGGCCGCGCCCGACATGGTAGTCAAAGCAGGGGCGCCCGTTTTGCGCGCAAATCATATTGACGATGTCTTCCTCGCCCTTGTGGGACTCGACGATACGGCGACAACGACGCCACTCCGCACAGGATGCGGAGCAGATGGGGATAACCTTGCGCAGCGTATCTATCGTCTCACGTGCCGCGCGGCTATCGGTATAAGGTCCAAAATAGCGCGTTCCCGGCTTATGACGCTCACGCGTGTATTTGATAGCGGGATACAGGTCGCCCTTTGTAATGGCGATAAAGGGGTAGCTCTTGTCATCCTTGAGGTCGACGTTAAAGTACGGATGGTACTGACCAATCAAATTGCGCTCGAGCACCAACGCCTCGTGCTCGGTCTCCACCACGATATAGTCAAAGCTCGCCACCAGCTGCATCATCAGCGGGATCTTCTGGCGCTCGTCCTGCAGCGTCACGTACTGACGCATACGGGCGCGCAGGTTTTTCGCCTTGCCCACGTAGATGACATCGCCCTTGGCATCCTTCCAAAGGTAGCATCCGGGCTGCGTGGGAACGCGCGAAACCTGCTCGGCAAGCGTTGGAATGTTGTCGTGACCGGCCACGCGCACCTACTTGCGACGAAGCAGCGCCGAGACCTCGGGCATCTTAAGGACGACGGCAAGGCCAAAGGTAACAGCAAGCGAGACGACACCCGCAACGCAAACATAGCCAAGAGTAATCAGAATCGAGCCGCCAAGTGCCCCGACAAAGTGTTCAAGCGCCCACATGACGCCGGCGCCTGCGGCAGCACCCAGGCCACCGAGCAAAAGGCCAAAGAAACCGCCATGTAGGATAGATTTGACCTGAAGGCCACGCAGGCGACGACGCAGCCACCACAGCGAACAGCCGACCAAGATCACGTAGTCGACGACATACGAAAGCGCGATTGCCGGCATACCGAAGCCCAGCACAACGCCAAACAGCAGAACCGAGCCGGCCTGGCCGATGGCGGAATACAGGCAATAGCGGCTATAGGGCTTCATGTCGAGCAAGGCAGAGAAGCTCTTCTGCATCAACACGACCACGCCGTAGAGCGGCAGCGAGAACGCCAGGTAGACAAGGAACTCGGACACCAGCGCCACGCCGGATTCATCGAACTTGCCGGCACAGTAAATCATGTTGAGCGGACGCGCGAAGACAATCAGGTACAGCGCAAACGGAATCAGGAAGAACAGCATCTGGGCGACGCCACGCGAAATGCCCGTGCGAACGCTGTCGTAATCCTTCTCCTGTGCGTCGTGAGAGAGCTCGGTATAGAGCGCCGTCGAAAGCGAGGCGGCAATCAGCGCGTAGGGCAGCGTGTACCACAGGCGCGCATAGGCGATGACGGAAGGGCCAGTCTCGGGCTGGACCACCAGCGCGGCAGCGTTGGTGATAGAAGTCGAGACAAACATGCACACCGTGGCGAGCAGCGTCGGGATACCGAGCGCAATCGTCTGGCGCAGCGCGGGGTCCTTAAAGTCGATATGGATATGGGGATGCACGCCGTGCTTGCCAAGCGCGGGAATCTGACATGCCATCTGAACAAAGACACCGAGGGTCGTACCGGCCGCAATCAAGATGATGCCGGCACGTTCGCCAAACTGTGCGGACACGGGCGCAAAACCCATAAAGCTCGCAATGACGATCACATTGTTGAGGACCGGGGCAAACGTCGACCAGAAGTAGTCGCGGTGTGCGTTGAGAACGCCCGAGAACACCGAACCCAAACCATAAAACAGAATCTGGATGGCAAAGAAACGGAACATGAACGCAGCGGTATCCATGCTGCCGCCGTCACCCGAAAGGAACGATTGCGTCCAGATAAAGCCCGGGGCGAACACGGTCCCCAGCAACGAAATGCCACCCAGCACCAAAAGCAGAATGCCGAGCAGGTTGCCCACGTACTCGTTCGAGGCCTCGCGACCCTGCTCACGCCTCACGCCCATGTACACGGGCAAAAACGCCGTCACGAGCATGCCGCCCATCACGAGTTCGTAGAGCATATTGGGCAGGTTGTTGGCGACCTGATAGGAGGACGAGAGTAGCGACATGCCGATAGCGGCCGCCATTGCCCACGTGCGGATAAAACCAGTGACGCGAGACACGATGGTCAGGATGGTCATAAGCCCGGCGGAACGACCAACCGTGGAGTAGTCCGACGAGCCCATGTCGTCAGTGTCATCTCGCGATGAAGAAGCTTCGGATGAGGGTGTCTGAGGCGCAGATTCTTCTGCAAAATGAGCTCCGCGCTTCAATTCTTCCTGCGGCATCGCTCAGTCCTCTCTCGTAATCGCGGCAACTGTCGCCCCGCAAAATGCAATTAAATCATCAGGTGCAAGCTCGAGCTGATAACCACGCTTGCCTCCCGAAATAAAAATGGTATCCCAAAGGACACATGTCTCATCAATGAGCGTCCGGTAGCGTTTTTTCATACCGACCGGACTGCAGCCGCCGCGAACGTAGCCAGTCGCCGCAAGCAAATCCTTCACATGCATCATGGCCAAGGACTTCTCCCCCGCGGCACGCGCGGCGGACTTTAGATCGAGCTCGTCGGCAACAGGGATGCAGCACACGACGTGGTCGTTGGACGGCGTCACGCAGACCAAGGTCTTAAATCCTTGACCGGGCTCCTCGCCAAGCTGCTCCGAAATCGCGACCCCCAGGCCCGCCGACTCATCACCATCGTCTTCGTACGTATGTAGAACATAGGAAATGCCGGCGCTTTCCAGCTCGCGCATCGCATTGGTTTTTGGCGTCTTTACAGCCTTTGCCATGGCATATCCTTTCCCTCGCATTCGGACGCAAGGATTAAGTATATGTCCAATTCGGCTGCATACGTCACTTCGACACAGCAAGCGCCATCGAATCACAAGGAGTCGATGGCGCCCATAAACTGAATCGCCTATTTATTGAGCATCAAGTTGAGCCTGACGCTCCCGGTCACGCCTGAGCAACGGCGCCAAAAACTTGCCCGTATAACTCTGCGGACAGTCCGCAACCTGCTCCGGTGTGCCCGAAACCACGACGGTTCCGCCGCCGTTACCGCCCTCGGGGCCCATATCGATCAGACGGTCGGCAACCTTGATGACATCAAGGTTGTGTTCAATCACCAGCACCGTGTTGCCCGCATCGACCAAGCGCTGCAGCACATCGAGCAGCTGGCGGACGTCCTCAAAATGAAGGCCGGTCGTCGGCTCATCCAAAATATAGAACGTCTTGCCCGTCTGGCGTCGATGAAGCTCCTTGGCGAGCTTCACACGCTGCGCCTCGCCGCCCGAGAGCGTCGTAGCGGGCTGGCCCAGGCTCACGTAGCCCAAGCCTACATCGTACAGCGTCTGGAGCTTGCGCTTAATCTGCGGGATATTCCCAAAGAAGGCCAGTGCCTCGGTGACGCTCATGTCGAGCACGTCCGAGATGGTCTTACCACGGTAGGTGACCTCAAGCGTCTCGCGGTTATAGCGTTTGCCGCCGCAGACCTCACAGGGGACATAGATATCGGGAAGGAAGTGCATCTCGATCTTAATTTGTCCGTCGCCCTTGCATGCTTCGCAGCGACCGCCGCTCACGTTAAAGGAGAAACGTCCCGGCGAGTAGCCACGCGCCTTCGACTCCGGCGTACTCGCAAACAGCGCGCGAAGATCATCCCACAGGCCAATGTACGTAGCAGGGTTGGAACGCGGCGTGCGGCCAATCGGCGACTGGTCGATATCGATAACCTTATCGATACACTCGATGCCCTCGATTTTCTTATACGGACCCACAGGGCGCGTCGAACGGTGAATGGCATTCGTAAGGGCAGGTGCGATAGTGTCGGTAACCAGGGAGCTCTTACCCGATCCCGACACGCCGGTAACGACCGTAAGCGTACCGAACTCAATCTTGGCGGTAACGTTTTTGAGGTTGTTGGCGCGGGCGCCCGTGATCTTAAGGCAGCCGCGACCGGGCTTGCGGCGTTCATCGGGAACCCGGATCATTCGTTTGCCGGTCAGATAAGCGCCCGTCATCGACTCGGGACACGCCATGATATCGGCAGGCGTTCCCGCCGCGACTACGTGTCCGCCGTTCACGCCCGCGCCGGGGCCCATGTCGATCACATAGTCGGCAGCACGAATCGTATCCTCATCATGCTCGACGACGATGACGGTATTGCCGATATCGCGTAGGCGCTCAAGCGTCTTGATCAGGCGCTCGTTATCGCGCTGATGGAGGCCAATCGATGGCTCGTCCAAAATGTACAGCACACCCATGAGGCCGGCGCCGATCTGCGTTGCCAGGCGAATGCGCTGGGCCTCGCCTCCGGAAAGCGTCGCCGAGGCACGATCGAGGGTCAGATAGTCGAGTCCGACATCGACCAGAAAACGCAAGCGCTCCAGGATTTCCTTGACGATGCGCCCACCGATAAATTGTTGGCGCTCGGTAAGCTCCAAGCCCTCAAAAAACTCGAGCGACTCGCGGCACGATAGGCAGCAGACCTCGTAAATGGACTTACCGCCTACGGTAACGGCGAGCATCTCGGGGCGCAGACGAGCACCATGGCAACTCGAGCACGGCTCCTCGCGGATGTACTTCTCCAAGCGCGCCTTGGTGTTCTCATTCGTCGTCTCGGTATAGCGCTCGTACAGGATATTGCGCACGCCCGAGAACTTGGTGTCCCACTGGCTGCGGCGCCCATCGAGCTTTTGATAGTCGACCGAAATCTTCTGGTCGCCCATGCCGTCTAAAAACGCGCGACGCACCCGCGGAGGCAGATCCTCCCACGGCGTATCGACGCTCACCTTAAAGTGTTTGCAGACCGCAGCGAAAATCTGCGGATAGTAGTTAGAGTTGCCAAACAGGCTGCCAAAAACCCCGTCGGCGATCGACTTCGAGGGGTCTTCGATTAGGGCCTCGGCATCGACCGTCTTCTTAAAGCCCAGGCCATCGCACTCTGGGCACGCGCCATAGGGCGCGTTGAACGAGAAATCACGCGGCTGCAGGTCATCGATGGAGTGTCCATGCTCCGGGCACGCTAACGCCAGCGAATACTCCAGCAACTCGCCTTCGGTCCCCTCGGGAGCGTCGCGGTCGGGCAGCAAGTATACGTTCACATTGCCGTGCGCCAGCGCAGTCGCCTGTTCAACGGACTCGGCAATACGGCCCAGCGAGTTCTCACGGATCACGATGCGGTCGACCACGACCTCGATATCGTGCTTGAATTTCTTATCCAAATCGATAGGGTCATCAAGCGAGCGAACCTCGCCGTCGACACGCACGCGGCTAAAGCCCTCGGCGCGAAGGTCCTCAAACAGCTTGGCGTACTCGCCTTTTCGCCCGCGCACTACCGGTGCCAGCACAAACGCGCGGCGGCCCTCCCCCGCCGCCAAGACCTTGTCGGCAACCTGGTCGGTCGTCTGGCGCTCAATGACACGGCCGCATTCGGGACAGTGCGGGGTGCCCACACGGGCGAACAGCAGGCGCAGATAGTCATAAATCTCGGTTACGGTGCCAACCGTCGAGCGAGGGTTTTTAGACGTCGTCTTTTGGTCGATCGACACCGCCGGCGAAAGGCCGTCGATTGAATCCAAGTCGGGTTTGTCCATCTGTCCCAAGAACTGGCGCGCATAGCTCGAAAGACTCTCGACGTATCGACGCTGGCCCTCGGCATAGATAGTGTCAAATGCCAGCGAACTCTTGCCCGAGCCAGAAAGACCGGTAATGACCACGAGTTGGTCACGCGGAATGGAAACATCGATATCACGGAGGTTGTGCTCACGGGCGCCGCGAATAACGATAGAAGAATCAGACATGGAAGCTCCTTGCCTCCTATTGCATCGAATCATACTGCCGATGAGTTTAGCGCACTCGACGCGCACAGATGTTCGTAATACAAGATTCGCAGACCTTTAGCTTTGCGTATCGGGTGCTTTGTTTCTCGAAATGCCGTGGAAAGGTTACAGTAATCTAATACTGAACTTAATTTGCTGTACCAGAGGAACGTCCATGACCGAAGATATCCCCCTTGAAATCACTTCGAGCGACATGGCCAATCTGCCCATATTCATCGCCGTCCTTATCGTGGCCGCCGTCGTCGTGCGCGTGTATTTTTCAATCAAACGCAACGAAAAGCCACCCATTGCCCGCGTCTTTTGGTGCGCGACGCTCCTCGTCCCGCTCGGCGTGGTAGCTGCATGGATTACGAATCAATTGCTCGTAAATGAGGGCAGCTCCCTATGGATCCTTTCTTATTCGGCGCTCGGTGCTGTCGCCGTCATGCTTCTTGTCGAGCCCTTGGTTTCGGGACTTATCGACCAAACCGACCTTGCGACGGGAACGGTTGCCTGTATTTGCCGTGACATCCTTGTCATCGCCGCTGTTTCAGCGCTCTCGTTCGTTTCACTCGAAATTGCCTGCAACGAAACGTTCTATCGCATTCCCGCCAACTCATTCGGGTTTTCCGTCGGGCTGCTCGCGACGGTTCTGCTCTCCCTTTATTTGCTGGGACAGCGTCATGGAGGCGTCATGGCTCTCGTGCCCGTCGTCTGCTGCATTCTTGGCATTGCCGAGCACTTCGTCATAACGTTTAAAGGCGAAGCCATCCTGCCAAGCGATATCTTGGCCCTTGGCACCGCAATGGAAGTGAGCGAGGGATACGAGTTTACCTTTACCGCCGGAATCGTAACCTCTCTCGCCCTGCTGGAGATTTCCCTGGGGCTTCTTTCGCTCATCCGACCGCGAAAGCTCCGTACGCCCACCCATGTCTTCCCCGCTATCGCCGCTAACCTCTGTGCTTTTCTGCTAGTGACCGTTGTGGGGCTCTCAGGCTTTTCCAACATCGACTTGGAGCAGGCGCTGGATTTTGGATTTGACCGTTGGCAGCCCATCACCACGTATGCGTCTCAGGGTTTTATCACTTCGTTCACCGAAATGGTCAACGAGTTGCCCATTGAGAAGCCCGAAGACTATACGCCCGATGAGGCGCAGAGCATCGAGCAGGAGCTCGCCGCCGTCTACGACAGCACATATGGCTCGAGCGAACAGCGCGCGGCGGCCGTTGCCCAGTTCAATGAAATCAAGCCGACGATTGTTGCCGTCATGAACGAGAGTTTTAGCGACCTTTCGTGCTTTGAGCAGCTCCAGGCGGCCGGGTACTCTGGCCCCGCATTCTACAACTCGCTTCCCGACACACTTGTTCGCGGCACCATGCTCGCTTCGGTCGCCGGTGGCGGAACGGCGAACTCCGAATTCGAATTTTTGACCGGAGCGACAACGGCCTTTGTCGGATTAGGCAAGATCCCCTATCAGCTGTATCAGATGAATGGCGTAAACAGCCTGGCAAAGGACCTTAAAGAGCTTGGGTATACCACTACCGCTATGCACCCGCAAAACCCCGTCAACTACCATCGAGATAAAATCTATCAGCAGCTGGGCTTTGGAGACTTTCTTTCAATCGGCGATTTCGAAGGTGCGCCCTATTACCATGCCGGCGTATGCGACTACGCCACCTACGACAAGATACTCGACCTGCTTAGAACCGACGAAGCGCCGCAGTTCATCTTTGACGTCACGATGCAAAATCACGGCGGCTACGACTATGGCACCGTTCCCGCCGAAGAGCTGACAAACTATTGGGTCGAGGGAGCCAGCGAAGGCGCCAACAGCGCGCTCAACACCTATCTCACCTGCATCAACGCATCCGACCGGGACCTCGAGTACTTTATCAACGAGCTCCGCAACATCGGCAGACCGGTTGTTCTTGTCTTTTTTGGCGACCATCAGCCGAGCGCCGCAACGACTCTCAACGACGAGCTGTACCCTCAGGAAGATACGGCAAGCCACGCTTTCCGTATCTATCAGTCGACATATCTCGTCTGGGCTAACTATGAGATCGCCGGCAATACCGAGCTCAACGTCTACGACACCGTCGGGGCAAACGAGATTGCAGCCATTACCCTTAATAAGATCGGCGCCCCGCTCACCAATTACCAAAAGGCCCTGCTTGCGACAAGGTCAGATGTGCCCACCATCAATGTCGCCGGCTATCTCGGTGCCGACGGGCTGCGCTACGACTTGGAATCGGAAGACAGCCCCTACGCCTCGACGATCGACAAGCTGCAGCGCATGCAATACCTCGAGTTCGCCAGCAAAGTTCAGTAAGCCCGCCCATTCGCTTGGGCCCATCGTATTGCAAGCACGCTCGGCCCAAACGCATCGCAAATGACCCCCGCTCGCAAACGAGGGTACAATGACGCTCGTGTCACATCGCGGGGCCCCGGCCCCAGCATATACAAAGGAGTCATACATGGGTTGCGAACACGCACAGGCCGCCGGCGGACAAACGTCGCCGTCGCAATTTGAGGAGAACACGCTGTCCGAGGTCAAGCGCGTCATCGCCGTGCTTTCCGGCAAGGGCGGTGTCGGCAAGTCATTTGTCACCGGTGCCATCGCCACCGAGCTTGCCCGTCACGGCCACAAGGTCGGCGTCCTCGATGCCGACATCACCGGTCCCTCTATCCCCAAGATGTTCGGTATGAGTGGACGCCACGTCCATGCCCTTGGCAACCTTATGCTGCCCGAAATCTCCGAGCACGGCGTCAAGGTCATGAGCTCCAACCTGCTGCTCCAAAACGAGACCGACCCCGTCCTTTGGCGCGGTCCGGTCATCGCAGGCGCCATTAGGCAGTTCTGGAGCGAGACCTCGTGGGGCCCCATCGACTACCTGCTGGTCGACATGCCTCCGGGAACAGGCGACGTCGCGCTCACCGTCTTCCAGTCGCTGCCGGTCGACGGCATCGTCATCGTCACGAGCCCGCAGGATCTGGTCTCGATGATCGTCGCCAAGGCGGTCAACATGGCCGAGAAGATGAACGTCCCCATTCTGGGCATTGTCGAGAACATGAGCTATATTGAGTGCCCCGACTGCGGCAAGAAGATCGAGGTCTTTGGCAAGAGCAAGCTCCCCGAGGTCGCAGAGCGCTATAACCTCGACATCTTGGGCCAGCTTCCCATTAATCCGGCACTCGCCGAGGCCTGCGATAAGGGCGAGGTCGAGACCGCGCTGCCCGATGGCATGTTGCCCAAGGCAGTCTCTGCCGTCGAGGCTATTACCCCGCACGAGACCGACGAGGCCTAAGTGAACGCGAGCGCCCTCTATGACGTCTTGGTAATCGGCGGCGGGGCTTCAGGCCTCGCCGCCGCCATTACGGCCGCACGCGCTGGCAAAAGCGTCTGCATCGTTGAGCGCGATGTCGCCTGCGGCCTTAAGCTCCTTGCGACCGGTAACGGCCGCTGCAACCTCTCCAACGAATCGATCGATCCTCAGCGGTATAACCACCCAGCATTCGTCACATCCGTCATGGGCCCCCAGCCCGAACAAGAGCTTATGGGTTTCTTCTCCTCGCTGGGCATCATGACAACCTCCGAGGAAGGCCGGCTGTACCCGCGCTCCCTTCGCGCCGAATCGGTGCGCGACGCGCTTCTCAGCGTTTGCGACCGCCTAGGTATCACCTTAATCTGCGGAGCCAACGTTGCCTCGGCGCACAAAGCTTCCGAAGGCTGGGCGCTCCAAATAGACCGTCCAGCGCGGGCACTCAAGGCAAAAAAGCACGACGACCGAAAATCGGAGCTCCGCTCGCTTCGGAAAGCGCTCGCCGATGTCCCTCGCAAGAACGAGGCCCTGCAGGCACATGCCGTAATTATCGCCACGGGCGGCAACCCCACCGGTATCGCCGATACGTTTAGCCTCCCCCTCACTTCACTGCGCCCCATCCTCTGCCCCGTATCGGCAACGGTCGTTGGCGATCGGGCGGCATTCAAGACGTTGGATGGCCTGCGCGTCCGTGCCCGCTTGACGCTCGCCCGCAATCATAATGAGCTCTGGCACGAAGACGGTGAAGTGCTGTTTCGAACCTTCGGTATCTCGGGTGTCGCTGTCTTCAACCTCTCTCGTCGTATCCAGCACGGCGATACGATCCTGCTCGACGTTTTCCCCGACCTCTCCAAAGACGAGCTGCTCGATACGCTCAACCGACGCGTTGAACTGCTCGGCCGCTTTTCACCCCGCGATCCCCGTTGGCTCGACGGCATGCTCGCCCCGCAACTCTCCCGCGTCGTCTGCACAGCGTTCGAGCAGTGCCATCCAGGCTCCAACGATGTCATCCATCTGGTCTCGATCCTCAAGCACTTTAAGCTGTTTGCCGAGGGGACGACCGATGAGCGCTCGGCGCAGGTCACGCGTGGTGGCGTATCTGTCAAGAGTATCTCAACACCCAGCCTACGCGCGCGCAGCGTTGTCGACGCTCCGCTTTACGTTTGCGGTGAAGCGCTCGACATCGACGCCGATTGCGGAGGCTTTAACCTTGCGTGGGCCTGGATCTCGGGCATTCGCGCTGCAAGCAGCCTGTAGCCGCGCAGTCTATAATCAAAAACGCATTCGGGCCGTCTGGAATACCGGACGGCCTCTTTCTTGCCTCTAAGGAGACCTCGATGATCGAAATCACCCAAGTCAACGCGTCGCTCGATGAAGCCGGCGATGAAAATGCCTGTCTCATTGTTGGCAAGCGAGTCGCCAAGCGCGTCCTACGTTGCAAGGACTCCGAAATCAAGTCCATCGAGCTCCACCGCAAGTCAATCGACGCTCGCAAAAAACGAGACGTCCATTTTATCCTGGGCTTTCGTGTTGAGCTGACTAGTCCCCACCTCGAGCGAGAAGCAGTCGACAGCGTTGTCGAGCGTGACCGCTCGCGCGTACGCGCGATAGAAGACGATGAGCCTTCATTCCCCTCCCCCGCCTCCGACGCGCCTCAAGAACGCCCTGTCGTTGTCGGCGCCGGATGCGCCGGCCTTTTCGCTGCGCTTACGCTCGCCGAAGCAGGTCTTAAGCCCTTGCTCATCGAGCGCGGCGACCCGGCATTTCGCCGCTCGCAGGCGATCGACCTCTTTCTAAAGGAGCGCATCCTCGACCCCGAGAGCAATATCCAGTTTGGCCTGGGCGGCGCGGGGACCTTCTCGGACGGCAAGCTCAATACGGGAACCAAAAATCCCGCCCATCGCCTTATCCTCGAAACCTTCGTCGAGGCGGGTGCGCCCCGCGATATTCTGTGGGATGCCAAGCCGCACATTGGCTCCGACATCCTTCCCACGGTCGTCACCGCTATATCCCAGCGCATCGAGCAGCTCGGAGGTGTCGTCCGTTATCGAACGAAGCTCGTCGACATTCGCATCGACGCGTCTGGCGCCATCACCGGTATTGATGTCCAATCGTCCCAAGACGCCGCTTGCGAGCCAATCGAGACAAAGCACCTCATCCTCGCCTGCGGGCATTCTGCTCGCGATATTTTTGAGCTCCTTAAGGGCCACAACGTGGCCCTCGCACAAAAGACCTTTGCCATGGGCGTTCGCATCGAGCATCCGCAGTGCGACATCGACCGAGTCCAATACGGAGCCTCGGCGGGACATCCTGCCCTCGGAGCAGCCCCTTACAAGCTCGTCGCCCATCTTCCCAACGGCCGCAGCGTGTTCTCGTTTTGCATGTGCCCCGGCGGGCAGGTTGTCGCCGCCTCTTCCGAGCAGGGCCACCTGTGCGTCAACGGCGCCAGTCTCAATGCCCGCGACGGACGCAATGCAAATGCCGCCTTACTCGTTAACGTCACGCCTGAGGACCTTCCCAACGATGACCCGCTCGCCGGCGTCGAGCTCCAGCGTGCCTGCGAGGCGGCCGCCTATCGCCTGGGCGGTTCCAACTGGAACGCACCGGCACAACTCGTCGGAGATTTCCTCGCAGGACGCGCCAGCAAGGCGCCCGGAAAGGTAAAGCCCACCTATCCGCTCGGTGTGACCTGGACGGCAATTGACGAAGCCCTGCCGCAGCATATCGTCGAGTCGCTCCGCCTGGGACTTCCCCTACTCGGAAAAAAGCTACGCGGCTACGACCGCCCCGATGCCGTTCTTACCGGCGTGGAGACTCGTTCGAGCTCACCGGTCACTGTCACCCGAGACCGAACGTGCCATGCCGTGTCGACCCCGGGCCTCTACCCTTGTGGTGAGGGAGCTGGATATGCCGGCGGCATCATGAGCGCAGCCACCGACGGCATCCGTTGTGCCGAAGCCCTGATCGCAGACCTCTAACGCACGAATTCCAGCGCGCAAAAGACACAGGCCCCAAGCTCCACAGGGAACTCGGGGCCTGTTCACTATTTCTTAAACCGTGCACCCTGGCGTTTTCTGCCCGATGCGAACGTGGAACCCTTGCGGGCCTGCGAACGTAAGCGCTCGATCGTCTCGTCCTCAGACGCACCCTCGAGCATCGCCCGAATCTGAACGATGGCATCGCGCAGGCGCGCCGCCTCCTCAAAGTCCATGGCAGCAGAAGCGTTACGCATATCCTCTTCCATGGTTTCGACGATCCGCACGAGCTCGTCATGCGGCAGTTCTTCCAACTGCTCCGCAAGTGTCTGCTCGGGCGCCACCGTTTCCGGCACGCCACCCTCGCCCGACTCATCGGGCGTATAGAATGCGCCATGGCCAAGAGAGTCGCCCTTCGAGCGTCCCTTGGAACCCACGGTTTTTTCGGCCTCGGCAATAAAACTTGAGATGTCGTTGATGGCCTTGCGCACCGTCTTGGGCACAATGCCATGCTCTTCGTTATATGCCATCTGAATCTCGCGACGGCGCTGCGTCTCCTCGATGGCCTCTTTCATCGAATCGGTCATAACGTCTGCATACATGATGACTTCGCCATCGGCGTTACGGGCCGCGCGGCCAATCGTCTGAATCAGCGAACGGCGGTTGCGCAAGAAGCCTTCCTTATCGGCATCGAGAATTGCCACCAGTGAGACCTCGGGGAGATCCAAGCCCTCGCGAAGCAGGTTGATGCCAACGAGAACATCGATCTTTCCCTCGCGCAGCGTTCGCAGGATCTCGACACGGTCCATCGTCGCTGTATCGGAGTGCATGTAATTGACCTTAATGCCGGCATCAAGCAGATGGTCGGTCAGGTCCTCGGCCATGCGCTTGGTGAGCGTGGTCACCAGTACGCGCTCCTTGCGCACCACGCGCTCGCGAATCTCGTCCTCAAGATCGTCAATCTGCCCACGAACCGGACGCACATCAATCTTGGGGTCGAGCAGACCGGTCGGACGAATAATCTGCTCAACATCGTTCTGGCTCCCCCGCAGCTCGTAGTCGCCCGGCGTGGCCGAAACGTAGATGAACTGGGGGATCCTTGCCTCAAACTCATCGAAACGAAGCGGGCGATTATCGAGTGCCGAAGGAAGGCGAAAACCGTGTTCCACCAGCGTCACCTTACGCGAGCGGTCACCTTCGTGCATGCCGCGAATCTGCGGCACCGTCACATGGCTCTCATCGATGATGCAGAGCATGTCCTTAGGGAAGTAATCGATCAGGGTAAACGGCGGCTCGCCCGGTTTTCGACCGTCCAGATGACGCGAGTAGTTCTCGATACCGTTACAAAAACCCATGGTCTCGAGCATCTCGAGATCATAGTCGGTGCGCTGCTGCAGACACTGTGCCTCGAGCAACTTGTCGGTCGCCTTGAGCTCGGCCACACGCTTCTCGCACTCTTCACTGATTGATTTCAGAGCCGCCTTGACCTTCGGCTTCTCGGTCACGTAGTGCGATGCCGGCCATACGGGGATGGCCTCGTACTCACGAAGCATCTCACCGGTAACCTCATCGATCTCGGCAATAAGCTCAACCTCGTCGCCAAAGAACTCAAACCGCAACGGATGCTCGGCATAAGGCGGATACACGTCGACAACATCGCCGCGCACGCGGAACGTGCCGCGCGCTAGGTCATAGTCATTGCGATCATATTGAATGTCAATAAGTGCATGGATAAAGTCATCACGCTCGAGCGGCACCTTCTTGTCGACGTTTGGAGCCAGACCCGCATAGTCCTCAGGAGAGCCAATGCCATAGATACACGAGACCGATGCGACAACGATCACATCGCGTCGAGAGAGCAGCGATGCGGTCGCCTGATGTCGCAGCATCTCGACCTCTTCGTTAATCGAGGAGTCTTTCTCGATATATGTATCGCTTTGCGGCACATACGCCTCGGGCTGATAGTAGTCGTAGTACGAGACAAAGTAGACCACGGCGTTGTTGGGAAAGAACTCTTTGAGCTCGCTCGCAAGCTGAGCGGCGAGCGTTTTATTGGGAGCCATGACCAGCGTCGGCTTCCCCAGGGCCTCAATAGTCTTAGCCATCGTGAAGGTCTTGCCCGAACCAGTCACGCCCAGCAAAACCTGATAGCGATCTCCGTCCCTCACACCCTGCACAAGCGACTCAATGGCCTTAGGCTGAGAACCTGCAGGCTCATAGGGAGAAACGACTTCAAACGGCACCTCAGCGCCCTCAACGCCAAAGCGCTTAAGTTCACCACCAACGCGTTCTACTTCAAATTCCGCCATGGATACTCCTAACTCATACATCTGCAGTATACGCAGGAGGTGGGCTTAGTCCTATACGAACCGATCGGGATAGAGCGTCTTATAGCGAACCCAGGCATTATTGACGCGAATCAGATAAGCCTGCGTCTCGGGGAAGGTAATCGCATTGTGAAGCGAGGTGCTCTGCTGCGCCCAACCATCCACATTGCCCATGCCGGCGTTATATGCGGCAATAGCGCTATCCGTCGACCCGTTGAAATACGTTAAGAGATACGAGAGGTACGCGCAGCCAAACTCGATGTTCGTAGCGGGATCGTTAAGGTTGTCGGCTGAATACTCGCTACCATCGACAAGACCTTTGGCAATCATATCCTGGGCAGTCTCGGGCATCAGCTGCATTAATCCCCGAGCGCCTTGATTCGACTCGGCCTCAGGATCCCAATTCGATTCCGACTTTATGACAGCACACACCAGATACGGATCAAGATTGTGCGAAATGCTCGATTGCTTTACGTACGCCTCGTAGTCAATCGGATACAAAGGCCTAAAGAAAGCGGCAGGAGCATACGAGTAGACGAGCGAAATAAGGCCAAAGACGAACACAACGGCAAGTGGCGCCACGCGATACCACGTAAAGAAACGTGTCCTAGGCATCGGCCTCCTCCTTATCCACTACATCCCCGAAGCCATGGCGCACAAGCCAAGCGTCCAGTTGTTCAAAGAGCGAGTTGTCGCCCGCCGCATTATCGATTACCGTCGTAGCGAGATTGCAAAGCGAAGCCTCATCAGGTTGGCATGCAGAACGCGCATCAAAATCAGAGGGCTCCATACCACGATGAATAGCACGCCCGCGACGAACTGCTAAAGGAGCGCTGATAACCAGAATTTCATCAGCCAGGCCAAAAGCATCCTCAAAACCAGTCGGGGCAGAAACCTCGACAACCGCAAAGGGATAACGGGGGGACGAAACCGTGCAGCAAACCGGATCAAGAATCCTCAGTGACAGCTGCTCAATGAGAACGGGGTGCACAATGCTATTGAGCCTCGCGACCGCATCAGGAGAAACAAAAGCTCGAGAAGCGAGGATGTTACGGCGAACGCCGCCCTCCTCGTCCAAAATATCCCAGCCAAATTCTTCCGCGAGGGCATTGACGATATCGGAGCCTGGCACATACAGCGATTTGGCAAGCTCGTCCAGATCGATAAGCATGGCGCCATGAGATTCGAGATAGCGGCAGGCAGTCGACTTACCCGAAGCAATATTGCCCAAGACAAAAACGGTAAACATCAAGTCCTCCCTAACGCCAATGGGAGTTATTATCGCGCAAATACAAAAGAAGGACTCAAAATACAGCCAAACAGTAAGACAAGCTAAAAGAAGGCGAGTTCTTGTATTACAGCTCTCTATAAAACGAAAAAAAAGGGGGAGGCCGCGAGGCCTCCCCCTTCTTCAAGTCTTGCGACGGCTC
>UQPI01000032.1 GCA_900542945.1 uncultured Collinsella sp. | reverse complement strand
CAGCTCTTTTTGATTTAAAATACCTGCTCAGTTGTGATTTATGGTGCTGGGAGGCGCTTGTGGGCAAGGCTAAGGCTAAAGCGAAGAAAAAGACGACGGGGGCGCGGGCTAAACGCGATCGTCGTCGGAAGCTCGCGACCGAAGCTCCCGCATCTGCTGAGGAGTTGCTGGCGAGTGTACCGGGGCTTGACGCGTTGCAGGATGTTCCGGCGTTTGATGACCTGCCGGTCGATGAAGCCCAGCAGACTGCCTTTGATGATTTTTGTGCACATGCCGAGGAGCCCGAGCAGATGCAGCTTGGCGCCGTGGTGCGCTTGGATCGCGGGTTTCCGCTGGTGGCGACTGCCGACGATACCTTCCGCGCCGAGCATGCCGTGGGGTTTGCCAAGTCGCGCGGCGAGGACGAGGTCCTGCTGCCTGCCGTGGGCGACCGTGTGGCGGTGCGCCGCGCTCCCGGGCACGATATGGGCGTGATTGAGTGCGTGCTGCCGCGCCGTACGAGCTTTGAGCGTTGGCGCGGCCGTGCCCGCGGAGAGCGCCAGGTGCTCTGCTCCAACGTGGATAGCGTGCTAATCGTGCAGGCGCTCGGTGCCGGCGAGGTGCTGCTCGACCGCGTGGCGCGCTCGCTGGTGTTGGCGCTCGACTGCGATGCCGAACCGGTGGTGGTACTCACCAAAGCTGACCGCTGCGATGTCGAGGAGCTCGAGCGCGATCTGGATCGCGTGCGCCGCCTGGTGGGTCCGGACGTGCGCGTGATCGTGACGTCCTCTGCCGAGGGCCGCGGCCTGGACGAGGTCCGTTCCTGCGTGCCTGCCGGGAGCTGCGCCATGATTCTGGGCGAGTCGGGTGCCGGCAAGTCGACGCTGCTCAATGCGCTGCTGGGCCACGATACGTTGGCGACCGGCGGTGTGCGCGAACGCGACGACCAGGGCCGTCACACTACCGTCGCGCGCGTGATGGTGGCGCTGCCGGGCGACGCCGGCGTGATCGCCGATGCCCCGGGCCTGCGCAGCTTACCGCTCGTGGGTCACGAGCGGGGTCTGGCGCGCGCCTTCCCCGAGATTGTCGAGGCATCGCGCGCGTGCCGGTTTGGCGATTGCACGCATACCCATGAGCCGGGTTGCGCCGTTCGCGAGGCCGAGGACGCCGGGCAGATCGACAGCCTGCGTTTGGAAACGTTCCAAAACCTGGCGTCATCCATGCGCGTGAGTGCTCAAATGCTCGATCCCGATGTCCATCTGTAATTGATTTTTCCTATGACAGCCGTCTCCCAACTGTTCGGGAGACGGCTTTTTTGCTGCGGAAAAGCCTCGAAACATGCAGTTTGCTGACGTGCTGATCAAAACCTTGCCGCGAGCTTGACGGGCTGGTCAGCTTTTGGTCAGCGATTGGTTTGACATCGAAAACCAAGATTGCGATTGCGCCGCTTTGCACTCTGGCCGCCCAGACAATGGTGGTACGGGCATTCGCCCGGCACTGCCATGAGAGGAGCGGCCGTGAACAAGAGCAAGCGCATCGCCATCAGTCTGGTCGCGGGCGTGCTCGCTGCTCTGCTTTGCATGGTTTACGGCTCGTCGATCCGCTCGCAAGCCGAACAGGTCCAGGCTGAGACCTTGGCCAAGTACGGTGGCGATCGCGTCGAGGTATGCGTCGCGGCGCGCGATATCGATGTGGGCGAGACCCTCGATGAGACCAATGTCATAACCCAGGAGTGGCTGACGAGTCTGCTGCCGCGTGACGCGGCGACCGAGCTGCGCCAGGTGCGCGGCGACGTGACGACTTCGCGTATTCCCAAAAACGCCGTGATCTGCAATGTCTACACCAAGGCCGAGAGCCACATGCTCGAGGTGCCTAAGGGTAAGGTCGCCGTTTCGGTGGCGGTCGATGCCGAGCACTCGGTCGGCGGTGCTGCGGGCGTGGGCAGCTACGTGGACGTGTACGTGCAAAAAGACGGCGTAACCGATCGGCTGTGCGGCGCGTACGTGATCGATACCAGTGAGGATTCCGGTGCCACGCGCGAGGGCAAGATCGAATGGGTGACGCTGGCGGCTGACCCCGAAGACGTCAAGGAACTGCTGGGAGCCTCGGGCAAGGGAACGGTCAGCTTGACGATTCCCGCCACGGCGCGCGGCAAAAAGAGCGGAGGCGACGAGTGATGAAGGCGATCTGGCTTGCGTGCTGCGCGTGCGGCGATTACGGGCTGTTGCAGCGGGAAGTCGAGGGCCGTGATGCGGGTGCACAGGTGCTTCGCGTGGGTGACCTGGACGGGCTGGTTTCCATGGCGCGGGCGTTTCCGTCGCGCCGCGGGGCTGCCATCATCGCGGCGTCTCTGTTTGATACCGAAGATGTGCGCAAGACTGTTGCGCGCCTGACGGCCGAAGGCCGCGTGAGTCGCGTGGTCGTGTTGATAGAAGCGCTCGATCCGTCGGATATCGAGGGGCTGTTTCGCGCGGGGGCGACCGAGGTCATCGCTGCGCACAGTGTATGCGGCAACGGGCGCGCGGGCGAGGGAGCGGTTGATTCCGATCGGCACATGACGATTGAGCCCGATGCTTTTGTTGATAGGGAACCCGGGGCGCCTCGCGCTACAAGAGGTCCGCGTGTTGATGATTATGGAAAAGCGGAAGCCGAGCATGGTCGGCGCCCCCGGAACCCCCTTGTATGCGATGACGCTGGAGGGCCGGCGCAGCATGCTGGCGACTCCCCGGCTGTAGATATGGGATACGTGCACGGCGTGAATCTGGTGGATGAACTCGACGAAGTTGAGGGCTTTGCCGGGTGCGGCGAGTTGTCGCTAATGCAGCATGAGCAGATTGCGCAGAACGAGCCTGCCTCGCAGACCGAACAAGCTGCCATGCCGGCTTGGACGCAGCGTGTGGTTGCGGCGGGGGAGACGGGGGCGCTGTCACCGACGCCCGCCCCGCCGCCTCCGATGCCGCCGGCAGACGCTGCCGCTTCGCCGCATCGAGCTCCGGTCATCTGCGCCATTTCGGGTTCGGGCGGTTGCGGCAAGTCGACGATCGTTGCCACCATGGCACACACATCGTCGCTGTTGGGCTTGCGTGCCGCCGTGCTCGACCTGGACCTGATGTTTGGAAACCTTTACGACTTGTTAGGCGTCGATGCTCCGCGCGATATGGCGGCACTTATCGAGCCGTCGGCGGCGGGCACGCTCACCGAGCCGGATATCGTAGCCACATCGATGCGCGTGGCGCCGGGCGTTACGCTCTGGGGTCCCGTCGCGGCGCCCGAGCAAGCTGAGCTCATGGCGCGTCCGGTGGAGCTACTGCTTGATGTTCTGCGTCGCGAATCCGACGTGGTCTTTATCGATACCTCGGTCTTTTGGGGCGACGCCGTGGCGGCTGCGGTGGCGGCGAGCGACCGTTGCCTGGTCGTTGGCGATGCGGCGGTGTCGTCCGCGACATCGGCGTCGCGCGTCATCGAACTGGCAAGTCGAGTAGGTGTGCCGCGCACGCGCATGAGCGCCGTGTTCAACCGGTTCGGTGCGCGCGGGGCAGACGAGGACGTCGCCATGCGCTTTGAGATTGCCTGTGCGTTGAGCTCCAAGATTCGTATCGCCGATGGCGGGCAGGATCTCGCCGCGCTCATGGCGTTTGGGCGCGCTGACGAGGCGGTGGGGCAGACCAGTGCTTTTGCGACTAGCATGCGCGAGGCCACGCGCGAGATGCTCGTGGAACTGGGGTGCGCCGTCGGCCCTTGGGGCGATATGGTCGCCGACCGTGCAACGCGTACCGAACGCCCGCGTATCCGCCTTCCCTGGTTGCGCGAGGGTGATCAGCGATGAGCCTGCAGACGAGGATTAAGGCTGCCGGCGCTGCGGCGGCGGCAGCGCCTGTAGATGCGGGGCGTCGCCGCGCCGTGAAACGACGCACCAAGCGCGCCGTGATGGACCGCATGGGTTACGACGAAGTGGCGCGTATCAGCGCCTATATCGACCCGGCACTTGCCCGCTCGGAATTGCGTCCCGCGGTGGAGGCGGCGCTCAATGTTGAGGAGCCGACCGATCTCGCGACGCCCGAGCGCGAAACCATCATCGACGAGATTTTGGATGACGTGGTGGGCTTGGGGCCGTTGCAGCCGCTCATCGAGGACGACACCGTTACCGAGATCATGATCAACGGCTGCCGCTCGGCTTTCTTTGAACGCGGCGGCGTCTTGTACCCCATCGAGCATGCGTTTGAGGATGATGAACAGATCCGTGTGCTTATCGACCGCATCATCTCGCCACTTGGCCGCCGTATCGACGAGCGCAGCCCCATCGTCAACGCCCGCCTCAAAACGGGCTATCGCGTCAACGCGGTGATTCCGCCTGTGGCGATTGACGGACCGATTCTCACCATCCGAAAGTTCTCGGACCGTATCTGCTCGCTGGACGAGCTTGTGGGGCTGGGGTCGCTGCCGCTTTGGTATGCGCAGCTGCTGTCGTGCGCGGTGTCGCTGCGACAGGACCTGGCGGTTGCGGGAGGCACGGGATCTGGTAAGACCACCCTGCTCAACGCGTTGTCATGTGAGATTTCCACCGGCGAGCGCATCGTGACGATCGAGGACTCTGCCGAGCTCAAGTTTGCGCATCATCCGCACGTGGTGCGCCTAGAGGCGCGCGAGGCTTCAATTGAGGGTGAAGGCGCGGTGACGATCCGCGACCTGGTAACTAATGCCCTGCGCATGCGCCCCGACCGCATCGTGGTGGGCGAGGTGCGCGGTGCCGAGTGCTGCGACATGTTGCAGGCCATGAACACGGGCCACGACGGGTCGCTCACCACACTTCATGCGGGTTCAGAACAGGAGACCGTGGTGCGTCTGACGTTGCTTGCGCGTTATGGCATCGACCTGCCGAGTGAGCTCATCGAGGAGCAGATTGCCATGGCGCTCGACGGTATCGTGATGTCCGAGCGCCACGCCGATGGCAGGCGCTTCGTCTCCTCGTATTCGGGGGTGCGACGCGCCGCATCGGGCGGCGTAGAGCTCGAGCGCTATGTGACGTTCGATGCCGCCGAGCGCACCTGGACGCTTGACCGCGAGCCGCCGTTTATCGCAGAAGGCCTGCGGTCGGGGACGCTCACACAAGAGGAGGTGGACGAATGGAGATCACTGTGCCCCTCGTCGTAGGGGGCTTGGCAGGGCTTTCTGTCGCGACGGCGTGCGGGGCGGAACCTCGTGTGCCGCAGGTACCGCCGGCGGAGCTGGCACGTCAGGCGCTCGAGACGGTGGCAGAGAAGCTGCCGCGTGAGCTGGTGGAAAACGATCTGCTGAAAAAGATCGCCCGTTCGTGGGCATCGCTGGCTCCGGCGCATCGCCTTGGCCTCGTGATCGAAGATGCTTCGGGACGTTTGGCGTTTCTGCTGCTATCGAGCGGTGTCTGCTGCGTTTTACTAACGATGGTGTCGTTATCGCCCCTCGGATTTGCCTTGGGACTTGTTGCTCCGTTTGCCGTTGGTGCCGCTCGGGATGGCTTTGAGAGCCGGCGCGAGCAACACGATGCAGAAGAGGCAATGCCCGAGGCGTTTACCGCACTTTCCATGTCGCTTGCCTCGGGACATTCGCTGGCCCAGGGCATGCGCTTTGTGGGCGCTCATGCGCAAGAGCCAGTGCATAACGAGTTTTTGCGGGTGGCGGCGGCGATCGATTGCGGCATCTCGGCGACCGACGCGCTCGATGACTTGCTCGTGCGTATCGACGCCCCCGGTCTTTCGCTTGTGACCTTGGCGCTTAAGGTGTCTCAGCGCACCGGCGCTCCGCTTGCCGACTTACTGTCCGAGGCATCGAGCATGGTGGGGGAGCGCATTGAGCTCAAGCGCCGCCTGGATGTTAAGACGTCGCAGGCTCGCATGTCTGCGCATATGGTCGCGGCGATGCCGGCGGGCATGTGCGCGGTGTTGGCGCTGCTTTCGGCAGATTTTCGTCGCGGTCTTGCGACGCCTGCCGGCGCGGGCGCTGTGGTGCTGGGTCTTGCCCTCAACGCCGTTGCCCTGGTGGTTATCCGGCGCATTATGAGGGTGGAGCTATGAGCGCCCTGGTTGCAGTTGCGGCTTGCCTGTGCGCCCTGAGTGTATTTGTCGCGACGGGTTTGGATCGGGTGGATGCGTGCAAGATCGCAGGGGCCTGCAAGCGCGAGGCGGTGCTGGTCGCTGCTGCGGGTTGCTCGGTGGTCGATGCTCTGACCGCGCGAGTGAAGGGCGCGGTTGGAGCGGGCGGCCCGGCGCGAGTGTCGCTCGGCGAAGTGTCCGAGATGATCGATGTTGTGCGCTTGGGTCTTTCGGCCGGTCTTTCGTTTGATGCGGCGCTTGAGATTTTCTGCGCCAACCGCCGGTCAGTGCTGGCTCTTCGCCTTGAGCGCGCCTGCATGGCGTGGCAGGTGGGCGTGGGCACGCGTGAGGACGAGTTGTTGGCCGCCGCGCGCGACCTGGACGTGCGAGCGCTCGAGACCTTTGCCATCACGGTGGGGCAGGCGCTCGCCCTGGGTGCCCCACTTGCCGAGACGCTGGCCGCTCAAAGTCGCGAGATCCGTGCGGCTCATCGCGCTGCGGTCGAGCGCGAGATCGAACGTGCGCCCGTCAAGCTGCTGATTCCCACCGGCACGCTCATCTTGCCGGCGTTGCTTCTGTCCATATTGGGCCCGCTGCTGGGAGCAGGCGGGATGATGTAGGGAGGAATACATGAACACGATGACTGACGCTGCTGGCAAGGTCCAGGGCTGGGCGTTTTGCCGGGCGGCACATGTTCGTCAGCGCGCCAAGGAACTATTGCAGGAGGAGAGTGCACAGGGTACCACTGAGTATGCCATCTTGGTCGGCGTGCTTGTGGTGATCGCGATTATTGCCATCGTTGCATTTAAAGGTAAGGTTAAAGAGCTATGGGATGCGATCAGCGAGGGCATCAACAGCCTGTAGAGGGCGAGCGCCCCATCGGGGTGCTGCTGGTGTTTGCTTGCCTGACCGTGGCGATAGCGGTGGTGCTTTGGGGGCTTAACGCCGCGCGGCAGCAGCGTCCTGGGACCGCCTCCGATTTGGGCTCAGATTCGGCGGTAGCGTCTCAAAAAGATGAGATGCGAGATGCGGACGATTCGGATGTCGCTGTCACGGCGCAAACCTTTCTGCGGGCGCTCGACAAGCGGTCTGGCACTGCGACGGATTCGCCTGAGGGCAACGCGATTGCGGTCCGGCTTGCATGGTCCGAGGACCGACCGATGACCGAAGCGGCAGCGGATATGCTGCGTGCCTATCACGAGGTACCCACGGCACAACTTGCTCTGAGCGGCTATCTCGATATCAAGGGCAACGTGTGGGGCGCTATCGTGCGCGACGGACGCGGCTGGGTCGATATGGTGACGGTTGTCGCGGATACTGGCGATGCTTCGTGTCGTCTGCGCGCCGTGCGCCTGGTCCCGCAAACAATAAACTCAAAGGAGGGGTCGTGAAATGCATGGCGTTCTGCGTGAGGAGGTTGCCCAAGCGACTGTGGAATACGCCATCGTCACGGTGGCGCTGTTATCGATCGTGCTGGCGATTGCGGGACTTTGGCGTGCTGGCACCGATGGGCGCTTGGCGGCGCTGGTCGAGCGGGCGGCATCCCATGGCGTTGCCTCGATGTCGGTTATCGACGCCGCTGCGGGCGCTAAGGACATCGCGTTGTATTGATATCGCGTGCGAGGACCGGGCGCAGTCTACGGTCGAGGCCGCTTTTTTGCTGCCGACGTTTCTGACGCTCATCCTTCTCGCACTGCAACCGGTGTGCCTGCTCTATACGCGCGCGGTCATGGAGTCTGCCGCCGCCGAGACCGCGCGGCTCATGACCACGACGACGGCGGAGGACGATGATCTTAAGGAGTTCACCCGCCGCCGGCTTGCCGCAGTGCCCAACGTTTCGATCTTTCATGCCGGCGGGCCGCTGTCGTGGGATATCGAGCTTGGCCGGGCCGGTGCGGGTGGCGTCTCGTCCGTGTCCGTTTCCGGCGAGGTCAAGCCGTTGCCCGTGATCGGTGCGTTTGCGCAGGCTATGGGTGGTGCCGCCGAGGGCGGCTACGTTGAGCTCAAGGTCGATGTCTCGTATCAATCGCGTCCCGAATGGCTGGAGGGAGATTATGATTCGTGGATTGCTACATGGGATTAAGCGTTTCTGGTCTAGACGCGTTTTGACGCGCCGTCCGAGCTGCCATTGCAAGCGAGGCGGCTTTATGGGTCGAGCCGGTGTCGATCTGTTTATCGAAGACGGCGCCTATACCACGCTTTCTTCTGCCGTGGTCATCCTAGTGGTGCTCACATTGTTGTTTTCGTCGACCGCGGCGATATGGAGCATGTCGCGTGCCGGGGACACCCAGGTGGCGGCCGATAGCGGCGCGCTGGCGGGTGCCAACGTAGTGTCGTCCTATCACACGGCTGCCACGGTGGTTGATGCGAGTATCTTGAGTCTGGGGCTGGCGGGGTTTGCCACGATCGGGACGGGCCTGGTCGCCATCCTCATCCCGGGTGCCGAGCCGGTTGCCGGCAATATGGTCGACACCGGGATCGAGATCATTAAAACGCGCAACAAGTTTGCCAAAAGCGCATCGGAAGGCTTACAGAAAATCGAGACGGCTCTGCCGTATCTGATCGCCGCGCGTGCCACGCAGGCGGTGTCGGCGCAGGATACCGATAGTGTGACCTATACCGGTACGGCGCTTGCCGTGCCCAGGACATCCGAGTCGGACTTTGCTGCGCTCAAAGGGTCAGAGATCTCGACCGATACCATTAAAGACACATCAGATGATTTAGAGCGTGCGGCCGAGGAGCTGCGGAAGGCCTCGGAGGAGACGGCGAAGGCAAAGGAGCGCGCTTGGCTGGCGGATTGTGGTGGGTCTGACAAGGGCTCGGTCGGCAGCTGTTCTTGTATGTGGGAGCGCGCAAAAAGCCTAACGGATCTTTCCGGTGTTCAAAATCCGCATTACTCATCGAGCGTTACGTGGGAGCCTCAAGTTGCCCTTGATCGCGCGAAGGACTACTACCATTGGCGTCTGACAAATGAGAAGCCCCAGGGCTCGAGTGTCGAGATGAAGGCAGAGTCTGCGGCGCGTAAGGCGTTTTATACCTATGCGAACGCGGAGGTCGATCGGGCATATATAACCGAGAACGGAGACAGGGTTTCCTCCTATATTCCGCTGCTGCCGCGCAACTCTGATGAGGTTCGGGCGACGGAACTCTATACCGATGCGGTGTGGCCGACGAGCGTGAACGATGACAAGGCGTATCTGCATTACGGGACGACCTGCCCTAACTATAAGAAAGGGACGCCGAGCGGATTTGCTTCGGTTGCCGATTACGATGGACAGGATAAATGCAGCAAATGCCATTTTGGCGTTTTGTCGCTTGGTGCTGTTGCGGCGCCTTCAACCTCTATCGAAAACGGCTTCGAGTATCACTTTGACAAGTTTAAAGACGCCCTGGAGGACTACGTCGACTGTCGCAACAAGGAGCTCGAGCTCGAGCGTCAGACCGAGGACGAAGCCGACCGTGCGGGCAATGCGTTCGATACCGCCATCAAAGAACTTTCCGGTGAGCGTCCGCGTATCGCTCCGCCCGGTCGCAACGGCGTGGTTGCCTTTGCGGTTTCGGGTGCCATCTCGAGCCCCGATGAGCTCAACTCTTCGTTTAACACGGCAGTCAGGCTTGGCGATCGCGGTGCCATCTCTGCCGCGGTGCTGGCGCCCGATGGGGCGACGGCGCAAAACAACGTGCTTTCGCGATTTTTCTCGACATTGAAGGAACGCTCGGGTGGCGTTGCCGGCGTGCTCGATGGCGTCATGGATGTCTGGGGACGGCTGCTTGTGGGATACGGAGACATCCAAGGTTCGGCCGACGAACTTATGGACGAGATGATTAAGGGCCCAGGAGGGGGCAACGGTGCGTTGGACTCCATTGCATCGTGGCTCGGCGATACCGTTTCGGCGTCCGTGGCGGCGCTGGGTTTGGAACCGTGCGACTTGCGCCTGCGAAAGCCGGTGCTGACCGATTCCGCCAACGTCATTAAGAGTCCGGGGTCTGACATTGCCGGTCTCTCTCAAGCGCAAGACAAGCTGCGAAGTATTCCGTTGGGCGTGACCGATCCCAAGGCGCTTTGCGAGGCGTTGGAATATCAAGTCGAACGCACCATCAGCGGTACGGTGTTCACGCTTGCGGAGATTCCTCTGCCCGGCGGCGGCTCCATCCCGCTCACCGTCGATGTCGCCACGCTGGTTGGCGCTCTGGGCGGTGGGTCGTAATGAGTATCCGCATGCGTCTGCGCGAGGAGCACGCCCAAGCGACGGTGGAGATGGCAGTGGTTACGCCCGTTTTGCTGGTGCTGGCACTCATCGTGTACAACGTCATGATCTTTGCCAGTGCTGTCGCGCGCTTCGACCGCGTGGTGCCCGACATCGTGTTGGCGCACGCCGTGGCGTCGGAGGGGGAGGGCGACGAAAGCTCTGTCGATGCCTCGGCGACGGTTCAGACTCAAATTCTGAATGCCATGGAAGGCTATGGCTTGCAGATCGAAGTGTCGAGCGAGCAAGGCGCGGAGGCATCGGATGGTGGCCTGCTCTCCCTATCCGGTACGTTTAGGACCTACACCTGCACCATGCACTATGAGCCGTGGCCGACTTCTCTCAGCATCGCTGGCGTTCCGCTGGGGGCGCCGACAACGTTGTCGCACGAGCGCGCGGTGACGGTCGATCCATGGCGTCCGGGGGTGGTCATGTGACCGCGGTCTCGTCCTACATCGCGTACGCGCGGGCGCTCAACAGGCTGGGTTGGACGCCGGCCGAGTTTGTGGTGGCGGAGTCGTTTGCCGTGCGCCTGCGCGGCATGCTGGGACGGTGTCCGGTTGCCGCCAACGGTCTGCCGCTCGTCATGGCGTTTCCACGCTGCTCTTCGGTCCATACGTGTTTTATGGCCTATCCCATCGACATCGCCTTCATCGATCGCGACGGCAATATCCTCGCGCGCTACGAAAGCGTTCGTCCTTGGCGCACGTGCTCCTGCCCCGGCGCCTGGGCCGTACTAGAGCGTCCTTCAATCATTGTTTCGACCCCTGCTCTCCAACGCGTGCCGGCTTAAGAATTGGCGACAGCGGACTTTCGTCATACGAAATTGGGTAAGATGGAGGAGAAGATGCATGGATGTTGAGATCCATCCCAACGCTAAAAAGCACCTGACAGAAAAGCAGGTGCTTAGCGCTTGGCTTGCGGTTACTGAGTGCATTCGTCGCGAGCCGAAGGACGAGCCGCCGAGATGGCTTGCGATTGGATGGCTCCCAGACGGACGAAGCGTGGAGCTTGTCGCGGTCGAGCTTGTCCGTGGGGGCTTATCATTCATGCCTTGTCTCCAGTCCAGAAGAAATTTTGGCAGGAGATTGAACGGGCTCGGCAAAGGGGTCGATGATGGGCAAGACGTATACGGCCGCTAATGGTCAGGTTGTAACGGATGAAATGATTGACGCGTGGTGCGAGTCGTACGAGCGCGGAGAGTTTCCGGATGGCGAACACACCGTTGGTGGGATCGTGCATGGACGGCCCCCACTCTCAGGTGAGGGGACGGCAACGCTGTCGGTCAAGATTCCTCTGGGAATGAAGGAGGCCATTCGTCGACGGGCGGCTGCCGAGGGGATGACGTCAAGTGAGTTTGCCCGTGCGGCTCTGAGCGAAAAACTTCTTGCTGCCGGCTGATGCCTCTGACGTGCCGATTTAAAGAACCGAGGCTGTGCTCAAAAACTTTTTTGAAATTCTCGGTTGACCGGAACGCGTCCTTGGTTATACTAATCAAGCCTTGAAACAAGGCACACCTCAAATGGCTGGGTAGCTCAGTTGGTAGAGCAGAGGACTGAAAATCCTCGTGTCAGGGGTTCGATTCCCTTCCCCGCCACCTTGAATTGACTAGGACCTCTGCAAAGGGGTCCTTTTCTTTTATGTAGCCCTCGCACGGAATCGAACCCCGTGAGGGCGCGGAGCTGAGTAAACGCGTAAGCGTTTGCCAGCGCAGCTCGCAAGGCGCGTAAGCGCCGCAGCGGTCCGTCCGCGCAGCGCGCGGACGCGATTCCCTTCCCCGCCACCTTGAATTGACTAGGACCTCTGCAAAGGGGTCCTTTTCTTTTATGTAGGGTTCTGCGGAAACTGCGTCCCAGAATAAGGGCTCAGAACGGGACACACTTTCCGGTGCCTGCCTCCGGCGCGCGTACACACCTCGTCGCACCATTCCGAGCCCGCCCGCCCCAGACATTCCTCCCACTTTCGCGTCACTTTGCAGACCGTTCGGTCGCCTGTCCGCACACGCGGGTATACTCAAAACGATACTTATCCTATGCAATACGATGCGGGTTCGACCTGCATGATCCGAAGGGGGCAGTGATGGAGAGGATACTCGGCGTTAATCTCTCTGGCTGGTTTATTCCCGAGCCTTGGGTGACCCCGTCGCTGTACGCGGCGACCGGTGCATCCAACGCGGCCGAGCTACAGGAGGCCATGGGTACCGCCGCCTATAACGAGCGCATGCGCCGCCATTACGAGACGTTTGTGAGCGAGGACGATTTTCGCCGCATGGCGCAGATCGGTCTCAATGCCGTGCGTCTGCCGGTGCCCTGGTATGCCTTTGGCTCACAGGAGTCCGATGCCTCCTACATATCGGTTGTCGATTACATCGACCGCGCAATTGAGTGGGCTGCCAAGTACGACATCCGCGTGCTGCTCGATCTGGCAACCGTGCCCGGTGGCCAGGGCGATTCCAACGATTCGCCCACCACGCCGGAGGCTGTTGCCGAGTGGCATTCGTCCACCAACGGCCGTCATGTCGCACTCGACGTGCTCGAGCGCTTGGCCGATCGCTATGGCGAGGCCGAGAGCCTGCTGGGCATTGAGCTGCTGGACACGCCGCAGATGAGCGTTCGCAAGAGCCTCTTCACCATGACGGATGGCATTCCGGCCCACTACCTGCGCAATTTCTATCGCGATGCCTACGAGCTCGTTCGTTCGTATATGCCCGAGGATAAGATCGTCGTTTTCTCGTCTTCGGGGCATCCCAGCGAGTGGAAGCATTTTATGCGCGGCGCCAAGTACAAGAACGTCTACATGGACCTTCACCTGTACCATTACCGCGACGAGTATGCGCTCGACATCACGAGCCCCCGCGGGCTGACGACGGCGATTTCGCGTAACAAGCGCGAGCTTAAAGAGGCGATTTCGACTGGGTTCCCCGTGCTGGTGGGCGAATGGTCGGGCGCGGCGATCTTTGCTAACTCGTCGGTTACGCCCGAGGGCCACAATGCCTACGAGCGCGTGTTTATCGCCAACCAGCTGGCTTCGTTTGCGCCGGCTGCCGGTTGGTTCTTCCAAACGTGGAAGACCGAGAAGCGCATTGCAGCATGGGACGCCCGCGCGGCGCTCGGTACGCTCGAGCGCGGCATGATTGAATAGGTTGATATGACGCAAAACAGCGCCCATACGGGCAAACTCTATGTGGTCGGCACGCCCATCGGCAACCTAGGCGACCTGTCCCCGCGCGTTGGCGAGGCTTTTGCCGCCGCCGATGCCATTTGCTGCGAAGACACGCGTGTGACGTCAAAGCTGCTGATGCACCTGGGTATTTCCAAGCCGCTTGTCCGTTGCGACGAGAATGTGATCGCTAGCCGCGCTGCCGGCCTGGTCGACCGTCTGCTGGCGGGGGAGACCCTCGCCTTTGCCTCGGACGCCGGCATGCCGAGCGTGTCCGATCCCGGCCAGGCGCTGGTCGAGGCGGCGCGTGAGGCCGATGTGCCTGTCGAAGTTATTCCCGGACCCTCTGCTTGCGTCACGGCACTCGTTTCGTCCGGCATTCCCTGCGAGCATTTTTTCTTCGAGGGCTTTTTGGGCCGAAAGCACGGCGACCGTGTGCGCCGTTTGCAGCGCCTTGCCGTGGTGCCCGGCGCACTCATCTTCTACGAGTCTCCACATCGCATCGTGGCGACGCTCGAGGCCGTGGCGGAGGTCTTTCCCCAGCGTGAGCTTGCCGTCTGCCGCGAACTCACCAAGCTGCACGAGGAGGTCTTGCGCGGGCCCGCTGACCAGCTTGCCGAGGAGCTGCGTGCTCGCGGCGAGGTAAAGGGCGAGATTGCGCTGGTCATCGCGCCGCCGAGCGAGGACGAGGAGGCCGGCATCGCGCCGGTTGGCGCTGCGGTAGCGGATCCCGACGATGCCCTGCGCGAGGATATCCGCACCGCGCTCGAGGAGGGGGAGCCCGCCTCTGCGGTGGCCAAGCGCCTGTCTCAGAAGTATTCGCGCCGCAAGCGCGATGTCTATGCCATGGTGCTCGATATGCAATAGATGGAGGATATCCAGCCCTTGCGCTAGAATCATCCCCTGTATGCAACATTTTTCTGGAGGACAAACCCCATGGATCAAAGCAAGCCTTCGTTCTTTATCACGACGCCCATCTACTACGTCAACGCCGATCCGCACCTGGGCACGGCTTATTCCACCATCATCGCCGACGTTCAGGCTCGCTATCGCCGCTCCGCCGGCTATAACGTCAAGTTCCTGACCGGCATGGACGAGCACGGCGAGAAGGTCGCCGAGGCCGCAGCCAAGCATGGCATGACGCCGCAGGAGTGGACCGACAGCCAGGCTCCGCACTTCAAGGAGCTTTGGAGCAAGCTCGAGATCTCCAACGACGACTTCATCCGCACCACCGAGCCGCGCCAGCATCATGCCGTGCAGTACCTGTGGGAGCGCATGAAGGAGTCCGGCTATCTGTATAAGGGCAGCTACGACGGTTGGTATTGCGTGCCTGACGAGACCTACTTCACCGATACGCAGGTCCAGAAGGGCGACGAGGAGTACGGCAGCGTCGGCCAGCATCTATGCCCCGACTGCCACCGTCCGCTTGAGCGCGTCCAGGAGGAGTCCTACTTCTTTAAGCTTTCCGCCTTCCAGGACAAGCTTCTCAAGCTCTATGACGAGCACCCCGACTTTGTCGAGCCTGCGTTCCGCATGAACGAGGTTCGCAGCTTTGTCGAGGGCGGCCTCAACGACCTTTCCGTGAGTCGCACGAGCTTTGACTGGGGCATCCAGGTTCCGTTTGACGAGGGCCATGTGACCTATGTATGGTTTGACGCGCTGCTCAACTATATGACGGCCGTCGGCTACGGTGTCGACACCGACGAGGCGCGTGCCGAGCTGGCCTATCGCTGGCCCGCGCAGTTCCACATCGTGGGTAAGGACATCATCCGCTTCCACTGCGTCATTTGGCCCGCCATGCTCATGGCCATCGGCGAGGCCCTGCCCGAGCACGTCTTTGCCCACGGCTTCCTGACCGTGCGCAATGCCGAGACCGGCAAGGCCGAGAAGATGTCCAAGAGCCGCGGTAACGCCATCGCTCCGCAGGACGTTATCGACATGCTGGGCGTCGAGGGCTATCGCTACTACTTTATGACCGATGTCGTTCCCGGTACCGACGGCGCCATCAGCTTCGATCGCATGGAGCAGGTCTACAACGCCGACCTGGCCAACAGCTGGGGCAACCTTATCTCGCGTTCGCTCAACATGAGCGGCAAGTACTTTGACGGTTGCGCGCCCGCCAAGCCCGCATCGTTCGATGCGTTCGACAACCCGCTGGCAAAGATCGCCGATGGCCTGGTCGACCGCTACATGGCCAAGATGGACGTGCTCGATTACGGCGGAGCCAAGGATGAGGTCATGGAGCTCATCCACGCCGCCAACCACTACATCGAGGACTCCGAGCCCTGGGCACTTGCCAAGGACGAGGCCAAGGCTGACGAGCTGGCGTTTGTGATCTACAACCTGCTCGAGGCCATCCGCATTGCCGCTCACCTGCTGATGCCGCTCATGCCTCAGACCTCTGCCGAGGCCCTGCGCCGCCTGTCCTGCGAGAACGAGGCCGCGACCGACGACCTCAAGGGCATTTGCGCTTGGGGCCTGCTTGCTGGTGGTCGGCCCGTCGAGAAGGGCGATCCGCTGTTCCCGCGTCTGGCGTAGAGACCGCGCGAGCGCCATATCGGCAATTTGCTGTTTAGATGTAAGGGCATGGCCGCAACGGTCCATGCCCTTTCGTTTCAAGACGCCGCCATCATGCTAAGGAGGCAACTATGACAACTTCGCCTTTGGCAAACCCCACGGCAACAAGGGAGCTGCTGGAGGAGTTTGGCCTTGCGACCAAGCATCGCCTGGGCCAGAACTTTCTAATCGACAATCATGTGATCGAGCGTATCTGCGAGCTTGCCGAGCTCACGGGCGATGAGCGCGTGCTCGAGGTTGGCCCGGGCGTTGGTACGCTCACGCTCGCGCTGCTGCAGGAGGCGGCGTGCGTCACGTCGATCGAGGCCGATCCCGAACTCGAACCGGTGCTCGATGCCCATGCCGCCGACTATGCCAACTTCCGCTTTATCATGGGCGACGCGCTCAAGGTGACGACGGGGCAGATTGAGCAGGCTGCAGGCGGTGAGCCGACGGTATTTGTCGCGAACCTGCCCTATAACGTGGCGGCGACGATCATCCTGCAGTTCTTCCAGACGATGCCCGCGCTCAAGCGTGCCGTGGTCATGGTTCAAAAGGAGGTTGCCGATCGCATTGCCGCGGTGCCGGGTAACAAGACCTATGGCGGCTACACGGCAAAGCTCGGCCTGTATGCGCAGGTTACGGGTCGCTTTGAGGTGCCGCCACGTTGCTTTATGCCGGCACCGCACGTGGACTCGGCCGTCGTGCGTATCGACCGTGTTGACGGCGTGGCGCCCGAAGGACTCGATCGCGAGTTTGTGGCCCGCGTGATTGATGCTGCATTTGCTCAGCGCCGCAAGACCATCCGCAATTCCATGAGCGCCAACGGCTTTGCCAAGGACGTGCTCGACGCCGCCTTTGAGGCTTGCGGTATCGCACCCACCACGCGCGCAGAAACGCTTGATGTTGCCGACTTTATCCGCCTGGCTCAGGAGCTCATCCATGATGCCTAATGCCGAACGCGTGACGTTTACCAAGAAAAAGAAGACGGTTGCTTGTCCCGTGCCCTTGGCACCGCTTGCCGACACGCATGCGCATCTGCTTTCGTTTTGGGGAAAAGAAGTGCCCGAGACGCTCGTGCGCGCCAAAGCCGCGGGCGTCGACCTGTTGGTGACGATGCTCGACCCCATCGCCGACAAGCGCAGCGTGACGGACTATAGCGACTGGCTCGTGCGCGAAATTCTGCCGATGCGGGATATTCCGCAGATCAAGTATCTCGCTGGCGTTCACCCCTATGGCGCGCCGGATTATACCGATGACATTCACGCGCAGGTTGTTGCTGCGCTCGATGACCCTTTGTGCGCCGGTATCGGCGAAATCGGTCTGGACTACCACATGGATTACGACGACGACATCGCGCCGGCGCCCCACAGTGTGCAGATTGATTGCATGGCGCGTCAGCTCGAAGTTGCCGTGCGCCGCAATGTGCCGGTGGAGCTGCACCTGCGGCACGAGGACTCGGATGGGGAGCGCACCTCGCATATGGATGCGTACAACGTGCTGCGCGAGGTGGGTGTGCCTCAGGCCGGTTGCGTGCTGCACTGCTTTGGCGAGGACCGCGCCACGATGGAGCGCTTTGTGGAGCTGGGCTGCTATATCGCCTATGGTGGTGCGGCCACCTTTAAGCGCAACGACGACGTGCGCGAGGCATTTGCGGCGACCCCGCTCGACCGCATTTTGTTCGAGACGGATTGCCCGTATATGGCGCCGGAGCCCATTCGCGGTCTTGAATGCGAGCCAGCAATGATCTCCATTACGGCAAACGCGCTGGTTAACGACCGTGTCGATCGCACTGGTGAGGACGCCGAAACAATCGCGCATGCCGCTTGGGAAAATGCCTGCAAACTTTTTCAAAAATAGTTCTTGCGTTCGCGGTGGCGCTCCGTTATTCTAATTCCTGCACGCGGGCGTGGCGGAATTGGCAGACGCGTACGGTTCAGGTCCGTATGGGGGCAACCCCATGAAGGTTCAAGTCCTTTCGCCCGCACCATTGATTGAAAGAGCTCCCAGCAATGGGGGCTTTTTTGTTATGCACGATCTCCTTGGACGGGTATCCTAATGGCAACGTGTGCCTATCAGAGGAGAGACCATGCTGTTTTCCGGTATCATCGCCGCCCTTACCAGCCTTTTGATTCCCATCATCATCCTGTTGTTGCTGCTCCCCAACGCCTGCTACGTCGTTGAGCAGCAGCACGCTGTGATCATCGAGCGCTTGGGTAAGTTCAATCGTATCGTCAACGCGGGCTTCCACGTGAAGGTGCCCGTGATTGACCGCAAGGCCGCCACGGTGAGTCTGCGCACCATGAAAAATGGTTTTGGCATCGACGTTAAGACCCAGGACAACGTGACCATCGGCCTTGAGGTCTCCGCTCAGTACCACGTGAGCTACGACATGGGCGCCGGCCCGGCAGATTCGGGCATCTACAAGAGCTACTACATGCTGCAGGAGCCCGTCGACCAGATGCGTGACTTCATCACCGACGCCCTGCGCTCTTCGATTCCTGTCTACACACTCGATGAGGTCTTTGCCAAGAAGGATGACATCGCCAAGGATGTCAACGCTACCGTTTCCGAGCAGATGGCCGCCTACGGCTTCACCCTCGTGTCGACGCTCATCACCAAAATCGCACTGCCGACCGAGGTTGAGAACTCCATGAACGACATCAACGCCGCCCAGCGCAAGCGCGCTGCGGCACAGGAGCTCGCCGAGGCAGACCGCATCAAGCGCGTCACCGAGGCGACCGCCGAGGCCGAGGCAATGGAAAAGGCGGGCGAGGGCATCGCCAACCAGCGCAAGGCCATCGCACTGGGTATCAAAGATTCGCTCGAGATCATCCAGGAGACGGGTGTCGGCAATGACGAGGCCAACCAACTGTTCATGTTTACGCAGTGGTCTGAGATGATGACGGAGTTCGCTCGCACGGGTAAAACCTCGACGGTCGTGCTGCCGAGCGACTTTTCGCAGTCGGCCTCGATGTTCGAGCAGATGCTGGCCGCCGGCAAAGTTCAAAACGATTCGAAGGAGTAGGCGCGCGTGAAATACACCGTCGTTTGCGTCGGTAAGCTCAAGGAGCGCTTTTGGAAGGACGCGTGCGCTGAGTACACCAAGCGCCTAGGTGCCTATGCCAAGGTGGATATCCGCGAGGTGGCCGATATCGACCCGGCTAAGGCGGGCGGCGTGGATGTCGCGCGCGACAAGGAGGGGGCGGCGATTCTTACAGCCCTGCCGCCTCGAGCACATGTGATCTTGCTGGCCATTGAGGGCAAAGAGCGCTCGAGCGAGGAACTTTCGGCGCGGCTCGATGATCTTATGCTACGTGGTAACAGCGACATCGCCTTTGTAATTGGCGGATCGGACGGCGTGAGCGATGACGTGCGCGCACGAGCCGACGAGATGCTCAGCTTTGGACGTATTACCTTGCCGCATAACTTGGCGCGCGTGGTGCTGCTGGAGCAGATCTACCGCGCCTGCAAGATCAGTCGTGGCGAGCCGTATCACAAATAGGTCGGCAATACGAAACAATGGCGTGGGACAATACCTTTCGTTTTGAGGAATGTGTCTGAAAGGACTATGCGATATGAAGATTGGATTTGTCGGTTTTGGCAATATGGCGAGCGCTATGGCCGATGGCTGGATCGCTGCCGGTGTAGCTGCGAGCGACATGTGCGCCTGCGCGGGTCGCTACGACGCACTGGTTGAGCGCTGCGAGGCGCGCGGCATGGTCGCCTGCCACGATGCCGCCGAGGTTGTCGCCGCATCCGATATCGTGGTCGCTGCGGTCAAACCGTACATGATCGAGAAGGTATTCGCCCCGCTCAAGGATGCTCTTGCCAAAAAGGTCGTTCTGTCGGTTGCCTGGACCTGGGACAGTGCCAAGTGGGAGCAGGTCCTGCCGGGCGTCGCGCATATCTCGACGGTGCCCAACACGCCGGTTTCGGTGGGCGAGGGCGTCATCGCCTGCGAGAAGGCTTCGACGCTTAACGACGAACAGCGTGCTGTGGTGCTCGACCTGCTCGGTAAGCTTGGCGCTGTCGTCGAGCTCGACACAAGCCTGCTGTTTGTGGGCGGCACGGTGGGTGGTTGCGCTCCGGCGTTTGTCGCCATGGCAATCGAGGCCTTGGGCGATGCGGCGGTCAAGCACGGTATCCCGCGTGCGGATGCTTATCGCATTGTGAGCCAGATGGTGCTGGGTACGGCAAAGCTGCAGCTTGCAACTGGCCAGCATCCTGCGGCGATGAAGGATGCCGTATGCTCGCCCGGTGGTGCCACCATCAAGGGCGTCGTTGCGCTCGAGGACGCCGGCATGCGCAGCGCCCTGGTCAAGGCAATCGACGCAACCCTCCAGTAAAACCGACCAAAAAAGGGACAGTTTGTTTTGGCAGGTTTTTCCTGCGGTTTTGTCCTTTTAGCGAAAAGTGCCCCGCAACTGGCTCAATTCCAGTTGCGGGGCACTTGCGTTTGCCCAGATAAAACCGACCAAAATAAACCTGTCCCTTTTTGGCAGGTTAGTCCCAGAAGCTGTCTTCTTCGTCCTCGGACTTGGGGCCGCGGTCGACATACATCTTATGGGTGCGCTTCTCCATTACAAAGGCAATAATCGCAAACAGCAGGATGCCGCCGGCGAAAAGGATGGCAAAACCGGTGCGGGTGCCAAACAAAAAGGAAAAAACTGCGTCCATTGGGTGCCTTCTTGCGTAGTTGAGTTGGGTCGTAAACGCTCATAAGTATATACTTGCCCATACATGTACAAGGTTGCAACCTAAATGGAATGTATATCGCCGGAGGATCTAATGCTTGATATCAAGTTTGTTCGCGAGAACCCCGATGCCATCGATGTCGCCATGGCTAACCGCCAGACGTCTTGGGATCGCGAGAAGTTCTTTGAGCTCGACGACGAGCGTCGTGCCGTCATCACCGAGGTTGAGGAACTTCAAGCCACGCGCAATGCCGAGTCCAAGAAGATCGGCGCCCTGATGAAGGAGGGCAAGAAGGACGAGGCCGAGGCCGCCAAGGAGGCCGTGCGCGCCGTCAACGAGAAGATTGACGGTCTGGCCGAGCGCCGCACCGCCCTCGAGCAGGAGCAGTACGACTTCATGGCTCACCTGCCCAACATTCCTTGCGAGGCCACGCCGTACGGCAAGGACGAGGACGAGAACATCGAGCGTCGTCGTTGGGGCACCCCGCGCGAGTTCGACTTCGACTTTAAGCCGCACTGGGATCTGGGCACCGACCTCGACATCCTTGACTTCGAGCGCGGCAACAAGCTCTCCGGCAGCCGCTTCACCGTTCTCGGTGGCGCCGGCGCCCGTCTTGAGCGCGCCCTCATCAACTTCTTCCTCGATACGCACACCAGCCGTGGTTTTAAGGAGTGGTGGCCGCCCATCGTCGTCAAGCGTCAGACCATGTTCGGCACGGGCCAGCTGCCCAAGTTCGAGGACGACGCCTATCACGTCTCGGGCGACAACTTCCTGATCCCCACCGCCGAGGTCGTGCTCACCAACCTGCACGCCGGTGAGGTCCTCGACGCCGATACCCTGCCGCGCCGCTACACCGCCTTCACCCCCTGCTTCCGCGAGGAGGCCGGCTCCGCTGGTCGCGATACCCGCGGCATCATTCGCCAGCACGAGTTCGACAAGGTTGAGATGGTAAAGTTTGCCAAGCCGGAGGAGTCCGACGAGGAGCTCGAGAGCATGACCGCCGAGGCCGAGTTCCTGCTGCAGCAGCTGGGTCTTCCGTATCGCGTGATTAGCCTGTGCACCGGCGACCTGGGCTTCTCCGCCCGTCAGACCTACGACGTCGAGGTCTGGCTGCCGAGCTACAACGCCTACAAGGAGATCAGCTCCTGCTCCAACTGCGGTGACTTCCAGGCCCGTCGCGCCAACATCAAGTATCGTGACCCCGAGAACTTCAAGGGTTCGCGCTATCTGCACACCCTCAACGGTTCCGGTCTGCCGGCTGGCCGTACCATGGCAGCCATTCTGGAGAACTACCAGAACGCTGACGGCACCATCACGATCCCTGAGGTTCTGCGTCCCTACATGGGCGGCCTCGAGAAGATCGAGCCGGTCGCGTAGATTGGCTGCATAAGCGATTTGCTAGGGCACTCCTTTTTGGGGTGCCCTTTTTGTGTGCGGCCATACCATGCTGTGCGGACAGCTCAATAGAAAACACACGAACAACTGTTCTGTATACAGCCATCTACCTGCTATGCTTTTGCTAAATAAGAGCGAGAGAAAGGGGACGCGATGGAGCTGTTTGATGATCTGGTGGTTTTGTTTGAGAGCGACGAGGGCGGGGAGTACCTGCTTGTGACGTGTGAGCCGTCTGGCATGGGTGGCCTGGTGGTTCGACAGACGAGCGAGGGTCCGTTGACCCAATGGTGCTACGAGGAGTCGCCGCATGTGGTTGAGACGTTTGTGGCGCACGAGGGGCTTGTGGCCCTGGAGCATTTCTATGGGGTCCGGACATCTAACCAGGTTGCTCGCATGTTGAGTATCTCGTTTGCCGATTATGATTGTGCCCAGCGGGTGAGATCGCTCCTGAGGGAACTTGATGCTAAGTTTGACGTGATCGAAAAGCCAATCGATCGTACGGGGAACGACGGTATATGCGGAACAGCATGACAAAACTGCGTTCCAAAAAAAAGTTTGAGATTGTGCTTGACTCCAATAAGCTAAAGTGGTTTTATATGTTTTGCGCTGCGGCGTTACCTCAGCTGGATAGAGGGTCTGACTACGAATCAGAACGTCATAGGTTCGAATCCTATACGCCGCACCAACTGAACTTTAAAGCCTCCGGTAACGGAGGCTTTTCTTATATCGCGATGCGTCGAAGATCGCGCCAAGCCCTCCAAATGATTAAAAATCAAATTCGATAACTTTTTTTGAAAAAATGCTTGACCATTATTCAGTCCCTGTGCATAATAATCAACAAGTTGCGGCGTTACCTCAGCTGGATAGAGGGTCTGACTACGAATCAGAACGTCATA
>UQPI01000031.1 GCA_900542945.1 uncultured Collinsella sp. | reverse complement strand
TGGGCAAACGCCAGGACACTCCGAGCGCGCTCCATGGTAAAACGTTAAACCTGCCAAAATAAACCTGTCCCTTTTTGGTAGGTCGACGGCCGCATGCAACAAAAAAGGCGGGCTATCTCCCGCAAGAGATGACCCGCCTCTCCAATCAGTCCCGTGGCGACCGTGGCCGCCGCGGGCCTCAAGCATGTCCCGGACTAGGAGAACATGCCGGTGAGGTAATCATTCAGCCGCTGATCCTTGGGCCGTTGGAAAATCTCGTCAGTCTCGTCGTACTCGACCATATCGCCCATGTAGAAGAACGCCGTGCGGTTGGACACGCGCGACGCCTGTTCCATGTTGTGCGTCACGATGACGATGGCGCGCTCAGCCACAATCGACGACATGAGGTCCTCAATCGCCAGCGTCGAGATGGGGTCGAGCGCCGAGCAGGGCTCGTCGAACAGAATCACGTCGGGGTTGAGCGCCAGCGTGCGTGCGATGCACAGGCGCTGCTGCTGACCGCCTGAAAGCGCATAGGCGCTCTTGTCGAGCTTGTCCTTGACCTCGTCCCACAGCGCCGCGCCGCGCAGACTCTCCTCGACCATGCGATCGAGCTCGTCACGGTCGGTGATGCCGTGGCGCTTAGGCGCAAACGTGATGTTGTCGCGAATGGACTTGCGGAACGGGTTGGGCTGCTGGAACACCATGCCAATGGAACGACGCAACTCGTACGTGTTCTCGCGGCGCGTGTTGATGTTACGCCCACGGTAGTTGATCTCGCCCTCCACGCGGCAGCCGCGAATCTCGCGATTCATGAGGTTGAGGCTGCGCAAGAAGGTTGACTTACCGCAGCCCGAAGGCCCAATGAGCGCCGTGATCTCACCCTTGTGAAAGTCGAGCGACGTGTCGTGTAGCGCATGGCGGTCGCCATAGTACACGTTGACGTCCTTGGTGGAGATCACGACCTCGTCGCTCACGGCCTTGCCGCTCACACGAACGCGCTTTTCGCTCTCCCCCACACTCGACAAAAAGTCCTGGGTCTCGGACGATGCCGCTTCGGTTACGGGCGTTGCATTCATCTCGCTCATTCGGCTGTCATCTTCCTTGCCAGTTGTTTGCCCACGATACGGGCGACCACGTTAAACAGCAGCACGCAGATCATCAGCAGCGCCGCGGTGCCCCAAACGATCTGTTGAGCCTCGGGGCTGCCCTCGCCATAGATCTTGTAGATATGCACGGCGAGCGACTCACCGGGGCGGAACACGTTCCAAGCGCAGGTGGGGCTCGACAGGTTAAAGCTCAAGAAGTTCAAGCGAACCGGCGAGCTCATGCCCGAGGTAAAGAGCAACGCCGCGGCCTCGCCAAACACACGGCCGGCCGAAAGCACGATGCCGGTCACGATGGCGGGCATGGCCTCGGGAATCAGGATGTGCAGCGTAGCCTCCCAGCGGGTGAGGCCCATAGCCAGGCACGCATCGCGCTGGGCCTGCGGCACGTCCTCGAGCGCCTGCTGAATCACGCGCACCAGGATGGGGATGTTGAACATGGTGAGCGCGACGGCGCCGGAGATGATGGAGTACTTCCAGCCCAGCTGCACCGAGAACACCAGAAAGCCGAACATGCCCACGACGATGGAAGGCAGCGAGGACAGCGTTTCGATGGCGGTCGAGGCGATGTCGCGAATAGGCCCATCGGGCGCGTACTCGACCAGGAAGACCGCGCCGCCTAAACTGATGGGCACCGAGATGATCAGGGTAATCAGCAGCAGATAGAACGAGTCGAACAGTTGATAGAGCACGCCACCCTGGGTGCCGTTGGCGCGCGACGGCTCCGTGAGAAAGCCCGGCTGGAACAGCGTCGAGATTCCCTCGAACAGGATATAGGCCACCATGGAGACGACGATAAGTATGACGATGACGGCGATCGCCGTCAGCACGCCCGTGGCGATGCGGTCCTGCTTTTGGACGCGCCCGAGTCTCGCCTCGTCGATATGAATGCGCGTGCTAGCCACGAGCCTTCGCCCCCTTGCGGCCGATAAGGTGGATGATCAGGATGAAGATGAGGCTCATGCCCATCAGCAGCAGACCGAGCGCCCACAGAACATCGTCCTGGGCCGAACCCTCGGCATAAACCGCCATAGACGTGGTGAGCGTGGTGGTGATGGTCGAGGCCGGCGACAGCAGCGACGTCGGCATGGCCTCGATGCCGCCGATAACCATGCGCACGGCGAGCGTTTCGCCAAAGGCGCGGGTCATACCGAGGATGACCGCGGTCATGAGCGACGGCATGGCGGACTTGAGCACCACGTGCCAGATAGTCTGCCAGCGGGTGTAGCCCAGCGCGAGCGAACCCTGGCGATAGCTGTCGGGCACGGCGCGCAGGCCGTCGACCGAAAGCGTGGTCATCGTCGGCAGGATCATGACGGCCAGCACAATGGCGCCGGGCAGGATGCCCAGGCCCGTGCTCACGTGGAAAACGCTCTTCATAAGGCCGACGACAACGTGAAAGCCGATCAAGCCAAAGACGACCGAGGGAATGCCGGTCAAAAGCTCAATAAGCGGCTGAAAGACCTTGGAGCCAAACTTAGGGCTAATCTCGACCGCAAAGATGGCAGAGCCGATGGCGATGGGCAGCGCGATAAGCGTGGAGAGCACCATGACCGCAAACGAGGTGACGATCAGGGGCAGGGCGCCGGTGTAGGGCAGGCCGTTTTCGGCTGTGTTGGCCAGGTCCCACTTGGTGCCGGCAAAGAACTCGACGACTGAGACGCCGTCCTTGACAAAAGCCGAGAGGCCCTTTTGGGCGACCATAAAGATGAGCGCGGCAACGACAAGCGTCACGAGCGCTACGCACGCACCCGTGACGCCCAGGCCCACGTTCTCAAGGTCGCGCTTTGGCAGCTGTTTTGCCATTGCAAACCTTTCCGGGGCGGTTACTTATTTAGCGGAGACCTTGCCGCTGGCGTCCTTGACGACCTTCATGGCAGAGACGGGAATGAAGCCCTGCTCCTCGACGAGCTTGCCCTGGACGTCGTCGGAAAGCATGAACTCCAGGAAGGCCTTGGTGGCCTCGTCGGCGTCCTTCGCGCAGTACATGTGCTCGGTCGCCCAGATCTTGAAGGAGTCGTCGGTGACGTTTGCGCTCTTGGGCTCCACGCCCTCGACCTTGATGGCGTTGAACTTGGAGTCGTCGAAGTGCGAGAAGTCGAGGTAGGAGATGGCATTGTCGGTGCTGCCCATCTGAGTCTGGACGTCGCCGGACTTGTCGAGCTCGGCGTCGCCCTTAAAGTCGACGGCCTCGTCGCCAAAGACGGCGGCCTCGAAGGTGGCGCGTGTGCCGGAGCCGGCCTTGCGGTTGAGAACGACGATCTTGGCGTCGTCGCCACCGACCTCCTTCCAGTTGGTGATCTGGCCGGAGAAGATGCCCTTGAGCTGCTCGAGGGACAGGTCGTCGACCTTGACGTTCTTGGAGACGACGGGGCCCATGCCCACGACGGCGACCTCATGGTCGACGAGGTTCTTGACCTGGTCGGCCTCGAGCTTGGTCTCGGCGAAGACATCGGAGTTACCGATGGTAACGGTGCCGGCGGCAACAGCGGTCAGACCCTTGCCCGATCCGTTGCCCGAGCCGGAGACGGAGACGTCGGGGTTGGCATCCATGAACTTCTCGGCAGCGGCCTCGACGAGAGCCTGGAACGAGGAGGCGCCGTCGTAGGTCACCTCGCCGGAGACGGACTCGGCAGCAGCGGCGCTACCCTTGTCGGCGGCGCCGGAGGCACCTGAGCCGCCGCAACCAACGAGACCGAGACCGACGATGCTGGCAAGACCACCAGCGAGGCCGAGGAACTGACGACGAGAATAAGCCTGATCGAGCATGATCTTCCTTTCATACATGCGACTCGCGGGCACCCTGCCCGCTTTGCTGTTTGGAAAGATACGGCCTCGATCGGGCGGCGTCCGCGCCAACTGCGGTTTCTTACGGGCATTTGATAGACCCTTACCGCAAGCTCTGCCCAGCCTTTACAAACGGATAACAATCCCCACCCAAGCATGGCGCACCTTTTACACCAATAAAAACAAAGTTGCGGTGAAATAGTTCCTGTTTGGCCATCAAATGGCCCATTCTAGGAACTATTCCACCGCAACTTAGATTGGGAAACCGCGTAACCTTAAAGCTCTAATTCATTCAACCGGAGGATCGCAACAATATAGATCTTGAGTGCCTGCTTGAGTTGCTCCTCGTTGGCGCACTCGTTGGGGCCGTGCATCTGGCCGCCCCATGCGGGCAGCTCCAGGCCGGTCTCCTCGGGACCAAACGACACGGCGCGCGCAAAGTTTCGCGCGTAGGTGCCACCGCCCATGGCAAAAGGCTCGGCATGCTTGCCCGTAAACTCGTTATAGGTATCGATAAGCGCTTTCACGGCCGGGTCGTCGGCAGAAACCGAGAACGGCACCTTTGCATGACCCACGCGACACGTCACGTCAAAGCGCCCCACGAGCGGCTCTAGCTGCTCGCGAATGGTATCGGCGCTCGTGCTATCGGGGAAGCGCACGTCGATGACCTGCTCAATGTGGCCATCCACCACGCGGATGACGCCGGGGTTGCAGGTGAGCGGGCCAAACGCCGGGCTCGTCGCATCGATTCCCAGGCCGCGGCCATAGGCGTCCGCGTGCACAAAGGCCAAGAACTTGACGAACTCGTGCTCGGCAGGCGTCAGCAGGCGCTCGCCGCGGGCACCAAACGCGTCCTCGGCCTCGCGCAGATACCCCACGATGAGGCCGACGGCATTGATAGTGCCCTCGGGCATCGAGGCATGGCCGCCAATGCCGTGGGCGAAAATCTGCGCATGCCCGTTATCGAGTGCCGTGATCTCCAGGCGATCAGCGTTCTCAACGGGCGCCGGCAGCTCATCGGCGGCAATCGCAAGCTCGCAGATAGACTGCGACGGAATGGCGTTGCTCGCCTCGGCACCGCTCCACGACACGATGCGCCCGCCGTCGATCTTGGAGCTCACAAACGTCGCCCCAAACTGGCCCTTCTCGGCATTGCAGACCGGGAACTCGGCATCGGGCGTAAACAGAAAGTCGGGGTCTGCGTGGTTCTCCAGATAATGGTGAACGTCGGACATGCCTACTTCCTCATCGCAGCCCAGCAGCGCGCGGAAGGTATAGCGCGGCACAATGCCGTGCTTGAGCAGATAGGCGCCGGCGTAGAGAGACAGCACCGCCGGACCCTTGTCGTCGATCACGCCGCGGCCGAGCAACCAGCCCTCGCGACGCTCCATCGCAAACGGGTCGGTGTTCCAGCCCGGGCCGGCGGGTACCACGTCCACGTGGCAGATGGTCGCGAGCTGCTTGTCGCCGCGACCAGGGATATCGGCAATGCCCACATAGCCCTCGTCGTCGCTCGTCTGATAGCCGAGCTTCTGCGCGATGCCGAGCGCGCAGTCGAGCGCGTCACGGACCGGGCGGCCAAACGGCGCGCCGGGCTCCGCATTGGCAGAAACCGCCACGGACGGATAGCCCACCAGCCGCTCGATATCGGTGACGACATCTTCCCAAACCTCGTCGACATACTCGGCAACGCTCTGCTCCACCTGATTCATGGACGACCTCCTTACCAATGAGGGGCAAGTATGCCGCCCCTCACATCAAGTACCTATATAGAGAAAAGTTTAGCAAGCTCGGCCACCGAATGCACCACCGCATCGGCGCCCGCGGCCTCGTGCTCACCCGGCGCCGCCGCGCCCGAATAGATGCCAATGCACGGCACGCCCATCGCGTGTGCGCCCTCCACATCGTTAAAGCGGTCGCCGATCATCACGGCCTCGTCCGCGGTCGCGCCAAGCGCCGCCAGGGCGTCGCGGACCGAATCGGCCTTGGTCTCGCGTCCCTGCGGCGGGTTCATGCCAACCACGGTTTCGAACTGGCAAAGTCCCAGCTCATGCACCATGTCAATGCACTTTGCTTCCATGCGCGACGTCGCCACGGCCATACGCTTGCCCTGGGCGGCCAGCCCGTCGAGCAGCTTGGGGATCCCGTCGAACACGGGATACTCCTCCGGTCCCAACTCATCGAAAAAGGCGCGATATTCGTCTGCCACCACCAGCGACTCCTCGCGCGAGAAGCCGTAAAAGTCGTGGAAGCTCTTCCACAGCGGAGGCCCGATCATACGGCGCAAATCACCCATCTGCGCCTCCGAAAACCCGCGCGCAACCAGCGTCTTGCGCGTCGAGGTCATCACCGCCCGACCCGTATCGGCCACCGTGCCGTCAAAATCGAACAACACGACCAGCCGATCACATAGTTGTAATGCCGCCATCGGCGCCCCTCTTCCCCAATTGACGATTTCCACACCACCGCTTCAAACTGTTGACTATTCAACAATTGAACCTAGCAATGTAGAGCAACTCCACTATACTTGTCGCACTTTGCTCTCAGAAGGCGGCGCGCAAGCGCCCCAACGAAAGGTGCAATTATGTCTTTTGCCATCATAACCGACTCCACGTCGGACATCTCCCCCGCCCGCGCCCAAGAGCTCGGCATTTACGTGATTCCGCTGCATGTGATTATCGAGGGCGAGGACCTGCTCGACCAGGTGCAGATTACCGCCGAGGAATACGTCGCGCGTATGGCCGGCTCCGAGCAGCTGCCGCACACCTCGCAGCCGAGCGCCGGCGAGTTCAAGGCGCTCTTTGACCGTGTGCGCGCCGACGGCCACGACAGCGCCATCTTTATCTCGCTGTGCAGCGAGTGGTCTGCCTGCTATTCCAACGCACGCCTGACGGCCGAGACCCACGAGCTCGACGTGCGCTGCATCGACTCGCGCACCGGCTCGGGTGCCGAGGGCCTGCTGGTGGAGTACGCGCTCGCCATGCGCGAGGACGGTCGCAGCTTGGACGAGACCGAGGCGCAGATCCGCGCGACGCTGCCCGACGCACACCTATTGCTGATTCCCCGAACGCTCGAGAACCTGGTCAAGAACGGCCGCGCACCTAAACTCGCCGGCCAGCTCACCCAAATGCTCAACATTCGCCTGGCCGTCTCGCCGGAGTGGAAATCGGGCGAGATCAAGGCCGTCAAGAAGGGCCGCGGAGCCAAGCGCATCGTTGCCAACACCATGGCCGATTGCCTCGCATTTTTGACCGAGCACCCGGGCTCCAGCGTGCGCGTGCTCACGACCGGTGCCGCCGAGGAGCAGGAGCTCGTCAACCAAGCGCTCGTAGGCCAGGACTACGTAGACGCCGGCACCGGCCCCATCGGCTGCACCATCGCCACCCACGTAGGCGTCGACGCCATCGCCATCAGTTACTGCCCCCGCTACCAACCTGCCAATTAGGGACAGGTTTATTTTGGCAGGTTTTATCTGGGCAAACGTTAAACGGTAACAAGGCTTGCCTGGCAAGATCGGACATGCCAAAGCCGTCGAACAACCGAAGTACACCCAGCCACAACAAAGCCATCACGCCGACGCGCCGCAACTCAAGGCGCGCCGGCGTCTTTTTAGGAGTCGCGGCGGAAAAGGGGCCGTTTTAGCCAAAAGGCCGCGAAACGCTTCCCATTACGCCGCAACTTCATTGCCGCCCAACCAGCCAATCGAGAAATTGGCGGCGATCGATGCTTTGTCCAACCCCCTTGCGATACCCTCTGGGCAAAAAATGGCAAATATGAGTACTGTTACCAGTTTAGTAACAGCGCAATCTGGCTGAATTTGCCATCTTCTGTCAATTCCGAGCGTCATAAAGTCCCGAATCGTCATATTTAGAGGGTTGATTCTATCCAATCCGAATCGATTGGTCTTAAATACTTTCCAGATGATATGTTACTGCTCAAACCACAGTACTCATATTTACCATTTTTTGCCCACAGGGTCTATTCGAGGATAGTTTCCTGCGCCTCCAGCCCACCTCATGGCCGCCAAAACCCATTCAGCAACAGCTACCGCACATTTTGACACCAGCCAAACACCACTCACGGAGGTGTACTCCGCTATCGCCGAACCAAAATCAGAGTCGAGTCCCTTAAAAATCAAAATAACGTACCCTCATTTCAATGAACTCCGACAAGAACGGCATTTACATGAGCACCGTCACGCATCAATACGCCCTCATCGGGGGCACGCTATTCCAATTCAAGAAAACCGTCGCCCATGTATCGGAGCCGCACAGCCAAATCGTCATCTGCGGCAACGGTCCAGACATCCGTTACGCAACACTGGAAGAATGGGAGAAAGCTGGCGAATCTTTCGATAGACGGGCACAGGTCGAGGGAATCGTCACCAGTGCGAGCACAGCGCGCGACAAATTGGAACTCTTTCGCAATCTCTTTACTGGCCGCAAAGATGTTTACGCTCATGGGTACCGCAGAAAAGACGGGGGAATCGGCTATACACCAGCCTGCGCAAATGAGTGGAAGGCAGGCATTTGCCCCAAACTAAATCGTCAGAAAACCAAATGCGCGGAATGCGGCAACCGCATCTTCCCCGAGCTGAGCGATGCCACGATCATCGCCCATTTCAAAGGCAACGACGACAGGCTCCGAGACGTCATAGGTCAATACGTTCTCGATAGTGACAGCAACACAAAAGTCCTGGTCATCGACTTTGACGGATCCGATTGGAAAGAAGCGACAAACGCCATTCGGCTTGTCGCAAAAAACCATGGAATCGATGCTGCAGTCGAGCGATCGAGATCAGGTAACGGCGCACATGTCTGGTTTTTCTTCCTAGAGCTCACCAGCGCAAAGATCGCACGAGAATTTGGAAGCAGCCTTATCACCGAAGCGGCGGCGCTCAACAAGACAATCACCTTTGAAGCTTTTGACCGGATGCTGCCCGCGCAGTCCACCATTCCTGAGGGCGGCTTCGGAAATCTCATAGCACTGCCTTTTCAAGGAAAAGCGCAGCGAAAAGGGAACAGTGTATTTGTTGACGAGCAATTTGAGCCCTTTCCCGATCAATGGCTTTACCTTTCGCAAATTCAGCTGATTCCACATGCAACGGTGCAAAATCTGATCGAAAGCATCGACAATAAACCGCATGGAATATCAGCTGCAGTGGCGGGAAACACCGCCGCGCCACATTCTCAGAGGCCGCGAAAGCGGCTTCCGCTCGCGCCGCAGGACTTCCCGTCATCGCTACCCGTCACGCAAGCCGATATGCTCTACATAACCGAAAAATCTCTGAGCCCGGCCGCCCAGATGGAGGTTCGCAGGCTTGCAACATTTGCCAACCCGGAATTCTTCCGTGCCCAATCAATGCACCAATCGGTATTCGGCAAACCGCGGTACATAGACCTCAGCGAACTTAGAGATGGCTGCGTTGCGATTCCCAGAGGCTGTAAAGCACAACTCGAGCGGCTGCTTCAAGAAGCCGGCGCTTCTGCTCACTATTCAGACAAGCGCATGTCGGGCAATCCAATTGTGATGACATTTAAAGGGGCTCTTCGCCCTGAACAGCAAATTGCCGCCGAACAGATGCTCAACTGTGAAGACGGGATCATGTCCGCGCCGACGGGTTTCGGGAAAACCGTCATTGGAGCCTATCTTATTGCTGCCATCGGTCTTCCAACGCTTGTCATCGTTCCCAAGACTGCGCTCATTGCCCAATGGAAATCCCAGCTCGAACGGTTTATCGACATTACGGATAACAGAAAGCCAGTTCGAACCCCAAAAGGACGAATCAGTAAAAGGCAGCCTCCGCTCATTGGCCAAATCGGAGGAGGCAAAACCGCCATAAGCCATCTCATCGACATTGCTTCATTCCAGTCTTTGTCCAGCAAGGACCCCCAGACCGGAGAACCAATAGCCAAGGAGTTCGTTCGTGATTACGGCCTCATCATCTGTGATGAATGTCACCATGCAGCCGCACCACAGCTTGAGCTCGTCCTCAAGTCCGCTCCAGCCAAATATGTATACGGCCTTTCCGCGACGCCCGAACGCTCGGACGGACTCACGCGAGCACTCTCAATGCTCTGCGGCCCGCTTCGCCATGTCATTGATCCAAAAACGCAAGCAATCCAACAGGGAATTCAGCGCGTTGTTAGGCCGCGTTTTACCGGAGTTCGACTACCCGCCTACGAACCAGGGGCGTCCTTTAATCAAGTTCTCGATCTCCTGTGTGCGCACACAGCGAGAAACGAAGCGATTGTCGACGATGCCCTCGAGACCGCGTCAAACGGTCGACATCCGCTTGTGCTATCCAAAAGGAAAAAACATGCCGAAGAGCTATGTAGGCTGCTTCAAAGCCGCGGACACGAACCTATACTCTTAACCGGAGAAATCGACGCCAAAGAAAGAAAGGCAATACTGAACAGCCTTCCCGGCTTCGAGCATGAGCATCGAATTATCATCGCAACCGAAAGCCTTCTGAGCGAGGGTTTCGACCTGTCTTACCTTGACACTCCGCTCATTGCCACACCGATATCTTGGGACGGCAGCATAACGCAGCAGGCAGGCAGACTACATAGAAGTCACGAGGGCAAGCAGCGGGTTGAGATATTCGACTATGTTGATTTGTCGATACCCATGCTCGCGCGTATGTACCAGAAGAGACTCAAGACCTACGCAAAGCTAGGGTATGAAGTCTTTGCAGCAAATGACAACAAACGGGCCGATCAAAACATCCTCGTTAGGCCGGCAAGGGCCGTGGAGGCCTTAGCGGATGACATCGCGCGCGCAACGAAAAGCATTTTTATTGCCGCGCCCTACGCATCCGCTGCATGCCTCGCAAAGCTCGCTGCCGTACTCACAGGCGCCGCCGCCCGTGGGATTGCCCTTGAGATTTTAATTGCCTCGACTCCGCACAATGACGTGAAAGCGATTTTTACCGAGATAAACGTCGACTATTCCATCAAAGACGAAGGGCGCCTGTGCGCGTCAGTAATTGACGAGGAAACCGTCTGGTACGGAACCATTCCATTACTGGCCTTTCCTAAGAAAGAGGACTGCAGCATCCGTTTCAAAAGCAGCGAAGTTGCAGCCGAGCTTTTAAGCGAAATCCAGCGAAGAGGAGAACCGGAGGTCGCAGCCACGAACGGGACGTCTCCAACAGTTACGGTGGAATAGGGGCCGTTTTTGGCCAATCGGCCGCGAATCAATCCCTATCCCCTGCGAATCATAAGCGAGCAATCAGCCCTGCGGGCCCTGAAACAGCTCCTCATGCGAGCCCATTCTGACCAGTCGGATCACAGGATTAGTCTTATACGGCAAGTAGAGCACGACCACATCGACCAAGCCATCGGATAGATGGAAATCGATGTGGCCGTTGTAGTTTCCGCCCGGGTTTGAAAGCTCATGGGCGCCATATTCCGCGGGAAGCGAGCCGCGAGCTGCAAGCTCTGCGACCGCCGCCCTAAACTCGGTTTTTAACTGCGGATGCATGCGCATCGTTCGTTTGTAGTCCGCCTTAAATTGAGCCTCGACTTTAATCTCGAACATCGCTAGTCCTCATCGAGGAATGACATAAGCTCATCAGCGTTGTTGAATGACGGACTATCGTCCAGCAAAATCCCCAACTCATGAGCCTCGGCAATCACCATGGAACGCCTCGTTGCCTCATTGGGAACTTCGGATCGACCAACAATCTCAAAAGGAATCTTTCGCTGATTTACAAGCTGACGAACAGCAAGGTTGAGATACGAATTGAGACTCAGGCCAACCGAATCCAAGAACTCAGTCGCCTGTTCCTTGAGCCCCTCTTCGATGCGAACCGTCGTAGGCTTAACTGTTGCTGCAGGCATTTGCGACCTCCTCGCTCTCGTCTTTTGCATCAGTATACCCAATATGCATGGCAATGTGATGTTAGATAGCATCAGATTGCCATGCATATTCATGTCGCGTGGACACGAATGCTCTACATCAGTCCGCTCAGGGCGATGTCGACGGCCTCGTTGAGGTCGTCGGTGATGTGGACGAGGTCTGGATCGAGTGGGCTGATCATGCCGGCATCCATCACCGGACCGTTGAGCCAGTCGAACAGGCCCTGCCAGTACTCGGTGCCCACCAAAACGAGGGGCATGCGCTTAACCTTGTGCGTCTGCACCAGCGTAAGCACCTCGAACATCTCGTCGAGCGTACCAAAACCACCGGGAAACACGATGGCGCCCGAGCTGTATTTGACGAACATGGTCTTGCGCACAAAGAAGTAACGGAAGTCCATGCCAAGGTTCACGTATTTGTTGAGCCCCTGCTCGTGCGGCAGCTCAATGCCCAAACCAACCGACTTGCCGTTGACACTCGCCGCTCCCCTGTTGGCCGCTTCCATGATGCCGGGGCCGCCACCGGTGATGACCGCCACGCCGCGCTGGGCAATCTTGCGCCCGACGGTACGCGCCGCCTTGTAGAGCGGATCGGTCTTGGGCGTACGGGCACTGCCGAAGATGGTCACTGCAGGACCAAGCTCGGCAAGCGCGCCAAAGCCATCGACAAACTCTGCCTGGATGCGCAGCACGCGCCAGGGGTCGGCGTGCAGCCAGTCGGTCGAGCCCTCGGGCGCCAGCAGGTTGGCGTAGGTGTTGTCCTTAGGAATCATGGGGCCGCGCATAACCACGGGGCCGCGTCGGTACGTCTCGTCGTAGGCCGGCTCGCCCTCGACGTTCTCATTCTTAATCATGGGATACTCCTATCGAAAAAAGAAACGGGCGGGGTCGACGCCATGCGTCAAACACCCGCCCGAACATCAACTATTCGGTATGGTACCCATGATGCATCATGCGCTTGCAAGGCATCGGTCAGCGGTCGCGGCTCTTAGTAATCCACCGCGGCAGGACTATTCATCCAATCGCTCACGAATGCGCCGTAGCGGCCCTCGATAATGGCCTGGCGGGCACGCTGCATAAGGTTGAGCAGGTAGTAGATATTGTGCATCGAAAGCAAAATGCCGCCGAGCATCTCCTTCTGCGTGACCATGTGGCGAATGAGCGCGCGGCTGTAGCCGCCCGTGCACACCGGGCAGGTGCAGGTGGGGTCGATGGGGCCGTCGTCGTGCGCAAAGCGCGCGTTACGGAAGTTAAGGCGACCTTCACTGGAGAACGCCGTACCCATGCGACCGGTGCGCGTCGGCAGCACACAGTCGAACATGTCGATGCCCACGCCCACGCCGCGTACGAGCGTGGTGGGGTTGCCGACACCCATCAGGTAGCGCGGCTTATGCTTGGGCATGTACTCGCTCACGAGCGGCGCCAGGGTCTCGAACATGGTCTCGTGATCCTCGCCCACCGAATAGCCACCGATACCATAGCCCGGGAAGTCGCCGCACTCCTCCAGATGGCGCAGCGAACGCAGGCGCAGATCCAGGTGCATGCCGCCCTGAACGATGCCAAAGAGCGCCTGGTCATCGCGGGTATGCGCCTTATAGCAGCGCTCGGCCCACATGCTCGACAGCTCAACGGCGCGCTCAACGTAGGCGCGCGTGGCGGGATAGCCCGGGCACTGGTCGAGCTGCATGCAGATATCGGAGCCGAGTTTCATGGCGATTTCCATGTTGTCCTCGGGCGTCCAAAACACGTGGCGGCCGTCGTAATCGTTGACAATAAAGCGCACGCCCTCATCGGTGAGCTTGACGGCATCGTTGTGGCTGAAGACCTGGAAACCGCCCGAGTCGGTGAGGATGGGGCCGTGCCAGTTCATGAACTTGTGCAGGCCGCCCAGCTCGGCGATGGTATCCTCGCCGGGACGCATGGACAGATGATAGGTATTGGCGAGCACGATCTGGGCGCCGAGCTTCTTGACAGTCTCGGTAGGAATGCCCTTGACGTTTGCCTTAGTGCCCACGGGCATAAAGATCGGCGTCTCGATGTCGCCGTGCGGGGTATGCAGCACGCCGACACGTGCGTGCGTGGTCGGATCCTCGGCGATCAGGTCGAATTTAAACAGGTTTTGATCCATAAACTGGAACTCCTTGGTTGTGGCTCATACGCAAACCATTATACGAGCAACCATCGAACCGTACCGACTCGACAGAAACTGGTGCAAAGGGGACAGCAAACGAGAGTGGATAATCTCCCACTTTGGCCCGAAACACCAACCAAAAACGGGAGATTAACCACTCTCGTTCGGCGGGTACTCATTTAAGTACGTCCCCAATGAGTGGAGCTATTTACCAGCCACGCCAACGCCGATGTTTTGGCAACGCCGATGCCCTGCTGTTCCCAGCAACGCAAACGCCGATGTTATGGCACCGACAGCGAAAACCCGCCAGAGCGAGCAAGGTGACGTGAAATGAAAGGGCGCTGACCTTTTGGTCGCGCCCTTGAAATTGAACGTCAGATTGCCGCTCTGGCGGGTTTGCAGCGTCAGCTGATTACGCGGTTCGTAGAACCGCGTAACTGTTAGGGACGCTGGCCCATGCCACCCTCGAGGGTGACCGTCTCGCCGTTCATGTACTTAAAGTCGGGGCCGCAGAGCTGAACGACCACGCGGCCGATCTCCTTCTCGACGTCGCCGTAGTGGCCCGCCGGCGGCATGTGGACGTTAGCCTTGAACGCCTCGGGATAGGCATCCTGGAAGTTCTCGAGCGCAGCGGTCCAAGCAAGCGGGCACACGATGTTGACGTTGATGCCGTCGGGACCCCACTCGTTGGCAGCAACGCGGGTCAGGCCGCGGATGCCTTCCTTGGCGGCGGCATAGCTGCACTGGCCATAGTTGCCAAACAGGCCGGCGCCCGAAGCAAAGTTGACCACGGAACCCTTGGTCTCCTTCAGGTGCGGATAGGCCTTCTGCATGTACAGATAGGTGGCATACAGACCGGAGTAGATGGCCAGGTTGAACTGGTCCATGGTGTGATCGGCGATGGTCACGCCCGAGGCGCTGGCCTGAGCATTGTTGACGACGGCGTCGATGCGGCCGAACTCCTCAATAGCCTTGTCGATGACGTTCTGGACGACGGCCTCATTGTCCTGACCAGCCGAAACATCGGCCTGAACAGGCAGAACCTTAACGCCGTACTCAGCCTCGAGAGACTCCTTGGCAGCCTCGAGCTTGGCGACGTTGCGGCCGGTAATGACGAGGTTTGCGCCCTCCTTGGCAAATGCGATATCGATGCCGTAGCCGATGGAGCCAGCGGAGCCGTCCTTAAGCGTGGCCTTGCCGCCGCCGGTGATGATCACGGTCTTACCAGTGAAAAGTCCCATAAAAAAGTCCTTTCAAATCACGACGGGCACGCCCGCCGACTGCGCGCGTCCAAATTCACGCACCAAAAGCTGAAATGCAACTTTAGCGTGTTCAAGTGAAAAATAAAGACCGTAGCAGGCGAACGGCACAACGTTATTCGGCGAAGGGGATGTCAAGCACGATCTGGATAAAAAGGCCGAATATTTGTTACCCAAACGAGTCACCGAACACGTTTTGAAACTTTGCTGCAGCGCACGGGATGTCGGCGCGAGACTTTATCATAGGGTGACAAACAACGATGAGGAGCACATGCCTATGACAGACGAGCTGGACCCCCAGACTCAGCAGCATATTGATCATTCCGCAGGCGCTATCGACGACTGCGATACTCCTACCTGCGCCGACGCGCCCGCCGATGCATCGGCGGAAGATACGCACGCCACCGCAGATGAGGTCACAGACGCAGATAGTACTGTCGAGCAAGGCGAAGACGAGCAGTCGGAACCAGGTGGCACCGAGCCCGATGCGAAGCCCGCGGTACAGGTAGCGGGCCCCATCGAGGTGTCTTCGGAAGAAGAGCTCGACGCCGTCATGGACTCCATGATGGATGCCGTCAAAGCGATGAAAGACGCCGTGGCCGACGCCGACGTGGACGCCGAGGAAGAGGAAGCCGCCGAGGCCGCCTCGACCTTCGTGCCCGGCGAGACCCCCGTTGCCGATCAAGGCAGCACCATGCCCTCGTTCCTGCAGCTCGAGCACCCCACAATTGGCACCGATGCGGTTGACCCACACGCTGCCGGCTTTTCCGTGATCGAGGGCGGCACCGGCAACCTCGCCACGCCGCAGGCGCCCGATGCGAGCACGGCCGAGGCCGATCTCCCGACCGCCCCGCAAGCCCCTGCAGCCAGCCGCGATCTGGGGACCGCCGTCTCAAACACCGCCAACGCCGTGGGCACTTTTATCGCCCAGGGCGCCTCGGCCATGCGAGAGATGAATGCCGCAAAGAAGGCGCTCGCGGACGCCCGCGCTCACCTGGCCGAACTTGATCAGCGCATCGCCGACCAAGGCGAGGAACTCGAGACACGCCAGGATATCGCAGGCCGCTACGACCAAATCGTCGCCGAGCAGCGCCAGGCAATCGACTCGGCCCAAAAGGCCGCGGCGGCAGCAGAAATCAGCCGCGATGCCCATGCTGCTAAGACAGCGGAGCTCAAGGCGCAGTTCGAGCAAATGAAAGAAGAGGACGACGCCGCCGAGCGACGTCTCAAAGCAGCGCTCGACGCCGTGGAGGCGCGCGAAGCCAACTCGCGCGAGACCGGCAATCGACTGGTTCGGCGTCTCGAGGATTCCAAGCGCATCCGCGAAAAGGTGCAGGCCGAGCGCGATACCGGCGTTGCCGCCGCGCAGCAAACCGTTGACGCCACGCGTGCTCAACTCGAAACGCTGCGTCGCGAGTATGCCGAGCTGCAGCGCAACCCTTCGGCAAATCCCGCCAATTACACGGTGCGTACCAGCGAGCTTTCGATGCAGATCTCCGACACGGCCGATGCCCTGCGCAAGGCCGAAGAAGATGTCCCGCACATCACCGCCGATCTTGAGCACTCACTCGCAGCCGCCGAACTCGCCGTCGAGCAGGCGCAGGCCCCCATCGCCGACGCCAAACGCGCCCATCAGGCCGTGACAGCCGAGGCCGATGCCGCGCGCGACGAGCTGCAAACCGCAAAAGCCGCCGCCGCTACACGCCAGCGTGAACTGCGCGAGAAGATCGCCGCCGAGGACAAGGCACGGCGAGAGCAAGAGCAGGCTATCGCCAATGCCCGGGCAAACATCGCGCATGCCCAATCGATCATCGAGCAGGCGACCGAGGTGCACGACCATCCCGAGATTACCGAGTCGCTCGCGGGGTCCCTGGCCCGCGATAAGGCCGAACACGCCGAAACCGAGCACGAAGTGGCTCAGCTCGAAGCCGCCGAGGACGACGTGCGCGAGCGCACCCGTGACTCACGCGTCAAATTCACCGGCGCCATCGTCTGCATCATCGCCGCGATTCTGGTGATCGTCCTGATCTGGCTCTTCACAAGCAAGTAGTCATTGGGGACGTTCTTAAACGACCAGTCAAACAAGAACGTCCCCAACGACTAATCAATGATGAGAGTGGATAATCTCCCACTTTGAGCCCGCAGACGGGCCAAAAACGGGAGATTGTCCACTCTCATTCCGCAGGTACTCATTTAAGTACGTCCCCAATGAGTGCCCCAAACGACTAGTCCGGACCAAGGCGACGCCGATGTCTTGGCAACGCCAGCGAGCGGGTCGCATTTGAGACAAGGTGACGTGAAACGAAAGGGCGCTGACCTTCTGGTCGCGCCCTTGAAGTTGAACGTCAGATTGTCCAAATGCGGCCCGCACAGCGTCGGCCGGTTACGGCGTTTGGAAAACGCCGTAACCTACTGAATGAGCATGGCGTCGCCAAAGCTGAGGAAGCGGTAACGTTTTTCGATGGCGGCGGCGTAGGCATCCATGATCTGATCGCGGGTGGCAAGCGCGCTCACAAGCATCATGAGCGTGGAACGCGGCACGTGGAAGTTGGTGATCAGCGCGTCGACCACATGATAGGTCGAGCCAGGCATAAGGTAGAGCTGTGTCGTCGCGTTCTCGCGCACCACGATGTCGCCGCGGCCGAGCGTGTCAGCGCCGTCCTCGCGGCCTTCAAAATAGCGCGCTGTCACGGCCGGATCGGACACAGGTGCCTCCGCATCGAAGGCGCTTTCGAGCGAACGCACTGCAGTGGTGCCGACGGCGATCACGCGGTGCCCCTCGGCCTTCGCCTTATGCACGGCGTCGACAACCTCCTGCGACACGTGGTAGCGCTCGGTGTGCATGACGTGCTGCGTGGGGTCGTCCTCTTCCACCAGGCGGAAGGTGTCGATGCCCACCTCGAGCTCGACGGCGGCAAACTTTGCGCCCTTGGCCTCGATGGCAGCCATGAGCTCGGGCGTGAAGTGCAGGCCAGCCGTGGGAGCAGCGGCCGAGTGCTCCTCCTTCATGGCGTAGACGGTCTGGTACTTCTCGGGATCGCCCTCGTAATCGGTAATGTAAGGCGGCAGCGGCACGTGGCCGGCAGCATGGATGGCCTCGTCGAGCGTGCGCGGGTCGCCGGCGGCATTGCAACCGGCCGGCTCAAAGCGCACCAGACGGCCGCCGCGGCTATCGGTGACAAAGTCGACGACCTCGGCCGTCAGTACCACGGGTGCGCCCTCGGGCGCATGGGCGCCACCGGCGCGATACTCAATCTGAGCACCGGGCTTTAGGCGCTTGCCCGGCTTGACCAGGCACTCCCAGACGTGACCCAGCGGGTCAACATCCTCGCGGCGCTTGAGCAGCAGCGTCTCGACCACGCCGCCCGAGCCCGTCTTGCGGCCAATCAGGCGAGCCGGCATCACGCGCGTCTGGTTGATGACGAGCACGTCGCCCGGCTCGATATAGTCGATGATGTCACGGAAGATGCGGTGCTCGACGGTGCCGCCATGCTCTAGCGGCGTTCCTGTCTCGGAGCCTTTGCGATCAACCACCAGCAGGCGGCAGGAGTCGCGCGGCTCGGCAGGCGCCTGGGCGATGAGCTCTTCGGGCAGGTTATAGTCAAAATCATCGGTACGCATCTTTGCCTCTTTCACAAAGCGCGTCAGTCGAAAAAATCGACTGACGCGCGCATCATTCTCCCCTGTATCCTATCAGCTTGTTGAGAGAAATATAGTATGGCAAACAGATTTGCGACTGATTTCTCAACGCCCCGCTACTTAAGCGTTGCGTACATCACCGCCTTAATCGTATGCATGCGATTCTCCGCTTCTTGGAAAACACGAGACTTATCGGACTCAAAAACCTCGTCCGTGACTTCCATTTCGGCAACTCCAAACTTCTCAGCAATTTCGGCACCAACAGTAGTATTAGTATCGTGGAAGCTCGGAAGGCAGTGGAGGAAAATCGCCTCGGGCTTTGCCATAGACATCACCTCAGCGGTCACACGATACGGCGACATGAGCTTAATGCGGCTTTCCCACAGCTCTGCGGGCTGACCCATGCCAACCCAAACATCCGTGTAAATTACATCGGCATCACGAGCGCCTTCCTCAATATCTTCTGTAATGGTAATCGTCGATCCATGCTCGGCCGCAATACGACTACATTCTGCAAGGAGTTCAGGATCATAGGATGTAGCCCCCTCCGAATTTCCCCCGATTGGGCCGCAAGAACAGTAGTTAATGCCGAGCTTAGCGCAAATGACCATGAGCGAATCGGCGACGTTTCCGGCCGCCTTACCAAAAAATGTAAGTTTCCTGCCCTTAATCTCTCCAAACTCTTCACGCATGGTCAGAATATCGGCAAGCACTTGAGTCGGGTGAAATTCAGTAGTCAGCCCATTCCAAACGGGAACCCCAGCTTTTGCGGCAAGCTCCTCAACCTTCGCCTGTTCAAAGCCGCGGTATTCAATTCCGTCATACATGCGGCCAAGGACGCGAGCCGTGTCCTCAATCGACTCCTTTTTGCCCATCTGGGACGAGCCCGGATCCAAATAAGTTACGCCCATACCAAGGTCAAGTGCACCAACTTCGAAGGCGCAGCGAGTACGCGTGGAAGTCTTCTCAAATAGCAAAACAATATTCTTGCCTTCAAGGTATTTATGCGGAACACCGGCACGCTTCATGCTTTTGAAGTTAGCAGAAAGCTCAAGCAGATACTCAATCTCTTCCGTCGTGTAATCAAGCAGCTTCAGAAAACTGCGCCCAGCGATATTAACACCCATATTCGCCATCTCCTATCACAGTGGATTTGCAACTAAATATCTTCGCGCCAGAAGGGCATGCTCATGCAGCGCGGGCCGCCACGACCGCGGGACAGTTCCTCGGAGGGAACGACCAAAAGTTCCAAACCGTTCTTGTAGAGCTCATCATTTGTGACAACATTGCGCTCGTAAACACAGACTTTACCAGGAGCAACGGCAAGAGTGTTCGACCCGTCGTTCCACTGCTCGCGAGATGCCTCAACCATATCGCCGGCACCGCACTCAATAAGCTGCACCTTCTCCACGCCAGTAGCCATTTCAAGAATATGTTCAAGCGTGTCATCAATCTCTTGAACAGCGACCATTCCCTCAGAGTCACCACGAGTCAGACGATAAACACGAAGGGTCTCAAAAATACCGGGATAAACTGTGAACTTATCGAAATCCACCATGGTGCAAACGGTGTCAAGATGCATGTAAGCATAGCCGTTGGGGATTTTAATAGCGTAAACGGTATCGATCTCAGAACTCCCAGATCCCCAGAACAAATTCTTTGCAAGCTCCTCAATCGCAGCCGCCTCAGTTCGCTGGCTAATTCCAATAGCCAAGGTATGAGCGTTAATGTTAAGCACATCACCGCCCTCGATATGCCAGGGATTCTTATGGTCGTACCAAATCGGAGTCCCTGCATAATCGGGATGGTATTTGAAAATCGCTTCATAGAAGGGCACTTCACGATCTCGCTGTTTCCAATACATATGGTGAAGCAGAACGCCTTTGCCCACGGAAGCAAGAGGATCGCGAGAGAAATATGAACTCGGAAGAGGCTTCAACACCAAATCATCGGGCTTCGCATCCTCATTATCCATCATACTAAGCGTAGTCGAAACGCGAGGCAGCTCAAGGTCACGATAACGATACCCCCCCATAGCCTCAAGTACAAACTGATACGAATCTGAAATAGCGTCGAGCTTTTCACGAACAGCCTGCTCAAGCATAGGATTGACAATCCCGCTCTCAGCCATAAATGTATCGGTAAACTCAGCGCGAGCCGAGGGGCATGCATCCAGCGCTTCAGCAACGAGTTTCTCCATATAGAGAACCTCAACACCTTCGCTCCTCAGAAGATCCGCAAAGGCATCATGCTCCTTTTGAGCCACATCTAGATAGAAACAGTCGTGAATCCAGACATCCTCGAACTCTTCTGCCTTTACGTTCACAAGGTCACGACCGGGGCGGTGAAGCACAACTTTCTTGAGCTTACCAATCTCGCTGTGTACATTCAGTCCTTTAGACATTCCTGTTACTCCATTTCAGCTATGAAACCTACAGGGCAATAAGTCCCGAGATTGCTACGAATACGATATTGATGAGCGACACGACCAAGAAGAATTTCCAAACGGTCTTCCACCACTGGCCAAGCTTGATCTTGCACACGCCCAAACCCGCTACAAGAATGGCGCTAGTAGGACAGATCAAAGACATCGTCGCGCTACCCATGGAGAGAGCCCACACGGCAGCCTCGGGATTAAGGCCCATGAGTTCGGTCAAAGGTCCAAAAATGGGAGCGGTCAGTGCTGCAAGGCCAGATGAGCTGGGAACCAGAATCGCCAGGAGGTTCTCAACCGCATAAAGAAGCGTAGTAAAGAGAACCGCCGGGATGCCGCCCAGACCAGTGGCGAGCGCATTGAGGATGGTATCGATGATCATGCCGTCAGAGGCAATGACAAGGATGCCACGCGCAAGTCCAACGACAATTGCCGAGAAAGCAAAGTCAGCGATACCCGCAACAAATTCCTGAGCGATGACGTCCTGACTAAAGCCTGCAATAACACCAGCCAACAGGCCCATGGCCAAAAAGACCGCAGAAATCTCGTTCATATACCAGCCCTGGGTCACAAGTCCCCAGATGATAAGGCACATTCCAGCGATAAATACCGCAAGCACGCCTTTTTGACGACCCGTAAATTCCGCATCAAGGGCAGATTCATCGGCAGCGAACTCGACTTTCTTGGCGATATCATCCTCAAATGTGATCGATGACTCAGGGTTCTTCTTTACCCTTCGTGCATAGAGGACAACCCAAGTAATTGCAACGGCGGTCAAAACAACCCAGGCAATCATACGCAGCCACAGCTGGGGGTTGCCCTGAATACCAAGAATACCTTGCGCAATGAGAACATTAAACGGATTAATCGTTGAGGCGATGTAACCCGTGCGCGCTCCAACGAACACGACCATGAACGCCGTCATCGAGTCGAAGCCCATAGCCATCATAATTGGCATGAAGATCGCAAAGAACGGGAGAGTTTCTTCCGCCATGCCAAAGCTCGTTCCGCCCAATGCAAAGAGAACCATCGCAATAGGAATAATTAGAATGTCTTTGTTCTTAAAGCGGCGAACGACACGACCCATTCCGCTCGTGATAGCGCCCGTTTTAGTAATAACCTGAAACGAACCGCCCACAATCAAGATGAATGCAACGACCTCAATTGCCTCTTGTATACCGCGCGTTGGAGCCTGAAGAACATCGAAGACGCCTTGTCTGAGATCTACTTCATCCCCGGTTTCCTCGTCAATATATGTCTTTTCACTCTGCTCATACGTACCTGCGACAGTGACTTCACGACCGTTCACCTCCTGACGCTGATAGGACCCAGAGGGAACAATCCACGTGAGAACAGCGAAGATGACCATAAGTGCAAAGATGATCGCATATACGTGCGGGACCTTGAACTGCTTGATGCCTTTCGAACTTTCCACTGCCATATCTCCTCCTTCATTCCTTTTCCCATCTATCCAGCTGGCACCATAAATGTATGAGGTTGCTCAGCGGTGGTCGGCCAACCATCGCCATCGTGTCGCTTTTCACCTATGAACGGCAGCTAAAGTGACGTTATTAATCAATCTGATTATTAAAATTGATGTTATTTGTCAATTACATACGTCTTTTAACTTTTCCGCAACACAACAAGGAACCTGCCTTAGCCTTATATAAAAACTATAAAAACCAGCAGGACAGGAGACAGACATGCAAGGCATACACGTAACAAATGAAATCGGTCATTTAAAAGCTGTACTTGTCCATCGACCAGGAGCTGAAACACAAAACTACCCTGATGCCGACTTTAGCCAAGTTTTCTCCCTGCGAAAATGGAGCGGTCGTTTTGACCTCGACAAAGCAATGTATGAGCACGATTCCATGGTTCAATTGCTTGAGAAGCATGGCGTAGAAACCATTGAAATTAGGGACCTTCTCGAAGACTCACTTGAAACTGAGCCCCAATCACTTAAATATTTTATTGATGACTACCTCCGTTGCAGCGGGGCAACAGGTAGAGAGTTCCTCGAGACAATAACCCAGTTGTTTGAGAACGCTAAGAACACCCAGGAATTAGTGAATATAGTACTTAACGGCATTCGCTTTGGAGACACTGAGCTATGTTCAAACCAGTCGGAAACACTACGGGCGCTCGTGCACGAGCAATTTGATCCCGCCTCGCTCTTGGTCAATCCCCTCAACACGCTTT
>UQPI01000030.1 GCA_900542945.1 uncultured Collinsella sp. | reverse complement strand
TACCGAGAAAATAATGACTGAGTTTTCGGATTTGAATCTATGCCCAATTAACAACCGTCAGGGAATTGTAATTGATGGTGAAGGTTCAAAGGTAATTTGCAAAGACTAATTTGATAATTCCAGTTTGCTGTACTCGTTCCTAGCAGGGTTTGGGGCAGGCACGCCCCAACAAGAAGCTGTCCCAAAGGGGCAAGAATGGGGACTGCGGACGATTTCTTGGACCGTTACGCGGCCCTTCCCAGCGCGGAGCGGAACTCGGCCGGCGTGCGGCCACCGAGCGTATCGCTGCGCCTCTCCGTATTGTATCGACCGATCCAGCCCCCGAGCTCCTCGATGAAGCGGGCGGGGGTCCAGTCCGACCAGTCCCTGCCGTGCCAGAACTCCTTCTTGAGCAGGCCGAAGAAGCCCTCCATCGCCGCGTTGTCCGGGCTTCAGCCCTTGGCGGACTGAATTGGCTACACTGATGTGGACAGTTCCAGGAGGGGCGCAAGAGACGGGAAGGCCGTGTGCGCGTTCCTGCGCGAGGGCCGCGGGGAGGGGCTGCCTGGGTACGGCGCCTGTCAACTCGGTCTACGTCTTTGATGACCGGGTCGTACTCAATATCAACTTCACGGATGATGCCAAAACGGTCACCCGTGAGGAAGTGTTGGGTTCGAGTGCTATGGACAATGTTCCAGCATGCTGGGATCGAATTCGCTTGCCGGGATCACGCGGTAGCCGTGGCGCAGGAGCAGGTCAACGAAGACACCGTTACCCGTTGTGAGCGTGCCGCTGAAGGATCCGTCGTAGATATGGCCCACGCCGCACGACGGACTGCGATCCTGCAAAATGCACGCAACAATCTCGGACGGGCCGCCCGCCTGTTCGCACATATCGAGCGCACGTTGGGCACCCAGGCGAAACTCGCGATCGACCGAAATGCCCTCGCAGGTACGGACCTCGCCGTTCACAATCTCGAACGGCTTGCGCGGCGTGGGCAGGCCGCCAAAGACCTCAGGGCACACCAAGAGTACCTCGGTCCCCGTGCATTCGCACGCTTCGACCAGCTCGCGATGGTAGTTATCGAGCCCGTTATACTTGCAGCTCTCGCCCATCAAGCAGGCACTTACCACGATTTTCATATTCAACTCTCCCCACGCAAAACGCCCCATTTGAGATGGACACTCAAATGGGGCGATAGACACTGCGCAACCAGTATTACTGCTGCTTTGGCATCAGCGGATTCTCGCGCGTGAGGAGATTCATGAACTCCTCGCCCGTGATCGTCTCCTTCTTGTACAGATAACGAGCCAGCTCATGGAGCTTAAACTTGTTCTCCTTGAGGATCTGCAGAGCGCGGTCGTGCGCATCCTCGATCAGCTTGGCGACGATCGCGTCCACGCGTTCGGCCGTACCGGGGGCGCAGGTGAGCGACGTATCCTGGTTGAGGTACGCATTCTGAACGGTACCAAGCGCCATCATGCCAAACTCATCGGACATGCCAAAGCGCGTCACCATGTTGCGGGCGAGCTTGGTGGCCTGCTCGATATCGTTGGCGGCACCGGTCGTCATCTCGCCAAAGATAAGCTCCTCGGCTGCACGGCCACCGCAATAGACAGCGAGCTTGTCCAGGACTTCCTGGCGCGTGGTCAGGAAGCGCTCATCCTCCTCGACCTGCATGGTGTAGCCCAGAGCACCGCTCGTACGCGGCACGATGGTGATCTTGGTAACCGGCGCAGAACCCTTCTGGCGGGCGGCAACGATGGCATGGCCGATCTCGTGATAGGACACGACCTGTTTCTCGTGGTCGGACAGAACCGTGGACTTACGCTGCTGGCCGGCGATGACGACCTCCACCGACTCCTCAAAGTCATCCTGAGTCGCGCGCTTGCGACCCTCGCGGACGGCACGCAGCGCGCCCTCGTTGATGATGTTGGCCAGGTCGGCGCCCGAGGCACCGGGCGTGGCGCGGGCAATCGCGGTCAGGTCGATCGGCGGCTCCGTCTTCACGCTCTTTGCATGCAGCTCGAGGATGTTCTTACGTCCGGTCAGGTCGGGCAGCTCAACGGGGATGCGACGGTCAAAACGACCGGGGCGCAGCAGGGCCGGGTCAAGGCTGTCGGGACGGTTGGTAGCAGCAAGAACGACGATACCCTTGTGGTTATCGAAGCCGTCCATCTCGGTCAACAGCTGGTTGAGCGTCTGTTCGCGCTCGTCGTTGCCACTAAAGCCGCCGCCATCGCGCTTCTTACCGATGGTATCGATCTCGTCGATAAACACGATGCACGGGGCCTTTTCCTTGGCCTGCTTAAACAGATCGCGAACCTTAGCGGCGCCGCGGCCAACGAACATCTCAACAAACTCAGAACCAGAAATACTAAAGAACGGCACGCCCGCCTCGCCGGCCACAGCCTTGGCGAGCAGGGTTTTACCGGTACCCGGAGGGCCGACAAGGAGAGCACCGCGTGGCAGTTTGGCGCCGATCTCCTCGTAGCGCTGCGGCTTCTCCAGAAAGTCGACGACCTCCTTGAGGGACTCCTTGGCCTCTTCCTGGCCGGCGACATCCTTAAAGGTCACGCCCACGTCCTTGGAGGCGATCACGCGCGCGCCGGACTTGCCCAGTCCACCGCCGCCAAAACCACCGCCGCCAAAGTTCATCGACGGACCGTCATCACCCATGGCCTTCTTCATGCGGCGGTTGAGCCACCAGCCAATCAGGAAGAAAATCGCCATGGGAAGAATGAGGGTGAGCAGGTAGTAGGTCATCAAACCCGAGTTCTTGTCGGGAACGACCGATTCCAGGGACGCACCGGATTCAAGCACGCGATCGGTAAAACCCGCATCATTCGGCACACCGGTCGTCTTGTAGGCGATGTTCTCGTCCTCGCCCTTCTTGGTGTAATAAATCGTGTAATCGTCCGTGTTGTACTCAACCTTGTTGACGCTCTTCTTATCGAGCGCTTTGACAAACGTCGAGTAATCGGTCTTCGTAATCTGCTGCGTGTGACCGATGTTGGGGAACAGAACGGTCGAGAGCACGAGGTAGACGACGAAGGCGATGAGCACGTAGAGGATCATATTCCGTCTACGTTTGTTGTCATCCATCTCCATCTGCTTGAACTCCATCTACTGGGGTTGATAATGGTTTCTAGAATACCCAACCCGAGCGACGATAAACCGACGCCGGGCACGAAAGGACAGAGATGGCATCACTGGAAGTCGGCAAGGTTCAGATCTACACGGGCGACGGAAAGGGCAAAACCACGGCCGCCTTGGGGCTGGCTTTGCGTGCCACAGGTTATGGTCTCAACGTACTCATGCTGCAGTTTGCCAAGAAGCTGCACTGCGCCGAACACGATGCCGCGCCGCGCCTGGGACTGCGCATTGTGCAGGCCGATCGCGACACGCCCGAGGCTTGCGCCGCGCAGATCATGGAGCTCGCACGCGAGCAGATTAGCCAGGTAGACATGCTGATCTTGGATGAGCTGGGAGAAGCCATGCGCCGAGGCTTTGTGACGCGCGAAGATGTCGAAGCGTTGATCGCAATGAAACCGACCACCACAGAGCTCGTGCTCACCGGCCGCGGCTTGCTGCCACTGGCCGATCTCGCGGACCTAGTAACCGAAATGCGCCCCGTCAAACACTACTTCGACGAAGGCCTCCTAGCCCGCCAAGGCATCGAATACTAAATGATCCGTAGGGGACGGAGGAAAACGGATCATTTTGCCTTATCGCCAGGTCAATGATCCGTTTTCCTCCGTCCCCTACGGATCATTAGGCGGTGGCGCGGCCGAGCCAGTTGCCGCTGTGGTGGTAGATGGTAAACATCGTGGCCGTGATGAGCCAGGTTACGGGGTAAACCAGCAGCAGGTGCTCAAGCGACGGATCGAACGGCATAATCGCAAACACCCAGATCATCCTGAGCACGACGGTGCCAAAAATCGTGAGCATCATAGGCTGGAAGCTCACGCCAGCGCCGCGGATGGAGCCGGACGCGTTTTCGATAATCGAGAAGATCGCGTAGAACGGCGCGATGAAATGAAGAATCGTCGTGGTGTAGGCCGAAATCGAAGCATCGTCGACAAACAGACGCGACAACGGACCCGAGAACACCAGCAGCACGGCAGACAGGCCGCCAATGAGCATAAACGACAGCACAAGCGACGTATGGTAGCCCTTGCGCATGCGCTCGTAGTTGCGCGCGCCAAAGTTCTGTGCCGAGAACGTGGTGATCGAAACGCCAAGCGCCTCGGTAACCATCCAGACAATGCCATCCAAACGGCCCGAAAGACCCCACGCCGTGGTGACATCGGCACCAAACGAGTTGACCGACACCTGAATCAAAACGTTGGAAATCGAATACGCAGCAGACTGAAAGCCAAGCGGCAGACCACACGAGATCATGCTCTTACAAATGCCAGGATCAATGCAGAGTTTGGACAGTGAAAGCCGCCACGCACCCGGAGCGTGCATCATACGAATCACGATCATCGTGGCGTTGGAGCAAATGGTCAGCGCCACCGCGATGCCGCACCCCAGAGCCTCCATATGAAGCACGGCAACGAAGATGACATCCAGCACCGCATTAACAAGGCAGCCGGAAGCAATGATCACAGCAGGACCGCGTGTGTCGCCCACGGCGCGCAGCAGCGCCGTTCCCATATTGAGCAGCAGCGCCGCAACCATGGCGGCAAAATAGCAACGAGCATAGGCCACGCCCTCGGCCAATAGTTCATGCGGCGTGTTCATAAGTACCAGCATGGGCTCAACGAACACTATGCCAAGAATCGAGAAAACGATACCGCCCACCAGCGCGAACGTCATGGCCGTATGGACCGAACGACTCAATCGCTCATCATCGTGCTGACCAAAATACTGACCGGTAATGACCGCGCAGCCAGCGCCAACGCCAACGCAAAAGCCAATGCAGAGCTCGGTGAGCACCATCGTGGCTTGAATGCCACCCAGCGCGAGCTTGCCGCCAAACTGGCCGACGATATACGTACCAATAAGCGTGTAAGCCTGCTGAAAAAACGAGCTAAAGAAGATAGGGACGCACAGCGACAGCAGCTGTTGCCAAATGACACCCTGCGTTACATCGATAGCCGTAGATTTCTTAGCCACACGCCCTCCCCACCAGCGTACGTCAAACAACAAAACGGCAATTTAAGACCAAAGCCAATACCAGCTTAGCACCGACCGACGTCGGCCGAAACGCCCCGAACCAGAGCCCGGTGCTAACTATCTGCCTAGTGATACAGCCCCGGCTGGTAGTGGTACTCGTTGCTCACATGCGGGCACAGCTGCCAAAAGGCAACAGCGCTTGCCGCGGCCACGTTGAGTGAATCGACCCCATGCGCCATCGGAATACGCACGGCGCGGTCGCAGCCTGCAATGGTCTTGGCGCCCAAGCCAGCACCCTCGGTGCCCATAAAGATTGCCAGGCGGTCAATCTCCTGGAGCGCGGGATCGTCCAGCGACACCGAATCATCCGTCAACGCCATAGCGGCACACGAAAAGCCGGCATCGTGTAGCGCCGCCAGCCCATCATGCGGCCATACGCGCGCTTCGCTGCCAATGCGTGTCCAGGGCACCTGGAACACCGTGCCCATGCTCACGCGGGCCGAGCGACGGTACAGCGGATCGCAGCACGTAGGGCTCACCAAAATGCCATCGACGTTCAGCGCGGCCGCCGAGCGGAAAATCGCGCCGACGTTGGTGTGGTCGACAATGCCCTCGAGCACGCACACACGCACCGGGCGCTCCCCCGCCGCATCGACGACGCCACCCAAGAATTCGGCTACCGGAATCTGACGTGGACGACGGAATGCCGCGAGCGCACCGCGCGTCACATTGAAGCCCGTCAGCTGCTCCATAAGCTCCATGGAGGCAACGAACACGGGAACCGGACCCGCGCCCTCGCGCACAATCAGGCGCTCAAACAGCGGCATCATCTGGTCGAGCCAGCGCTCGCCCAAAAGAAAGCTCACCGGCTGGTATCCGGCGCGAACCGCACGCTCGATGACCTTGGCACTCTCGGCGATAAAAATGCCCTTCTGCGGCTCCAGCACGCAGCGAAGCTCACGCTCGGTCAGTCGCACGTAGGCATCGAGCCGCTCGTCCTCGAGAGAATCGATTCGCAGCACCTCAACGGCATCAGTCATAGCAGCCAGCCCGCACCCTTCTTTACAGCACATCTATACCAAACGAGGCGACGCTAAGCGCCGCCCCATGCATTCAAACAACCCGATGATACCGTTCACGCCAGACGATTTACGCCTCAACGCGACGATACGTCACGAACTCATAATCGACACCCTCGTCTCCCTCGCCCGAGGCAATCGTGGCAACACCGTCACGCCGCGCAATCTCCCACGCGGGATCGGCATCCAAATCGGGAAAGTACGTATCCACGTCATGCACGCAATGGTCATGCGTAACCTCGGCCTCCACGCAATACGGCAAAAACTGTCGATATACCTCGCCGCCGCCAATCACCCACGCAACGGGCTCATCGGCTACCGCGGCGAGCGCTTCGTCGATGCTATGCACCACGTCGACGCCCATGGGAGCAAAGTCCCCATCGCGCGTGAGCACGATATTACGTCGATTCTTAAGCGGGCGCCCGCCGGGAAAACTCAGCAGCGTCTTGCGTCCCATAATGACCGGACAGCCTTTGGTGCACGCCACAAAATGGCGCATATCGGAGCGATTGGACACCACCATGTCGCCCTCGCAACCAATGCCCCAGTCGTCACACACGGCGACAATGGCAGAAAGCTTACACGTCATGCGCGTCACCTACACCGCAATGGGGATGTTCTTGACCTGAGGGCCGTGCTCATAGCCCTCGACGATCAGATCATCGGTCGTAAACGCATAGAAGTCATGCACATCGGGGTTGAGCGTTACCTTGGGCGCAGCAAACTGCGGACGCTCAATAAGCTCGCGAACGATATCGACATGACGGTCGTAAATGTGGGCATCGGCAATCACATGCAGCAGCTCGCCGGGAATCATATCGACCGACTGCGCGACCATCATCAGCAAAATGGCGTACTGGCACACATTCCAGTTGTTCGCAGCCAAAATATCCTGGCTGCGCTGGTTGAGAATCATGTTGAGCGTCGGTTTATCATCCTGCGGACGCTGCGTCACGTTATACGTCACGCTGTAGGCACACGGATACAGGTGCATCTCGGACAGGTCGCTAAACACATAGGTGTTCGTCATAATGCGGCGGCTGTACGGCGTGTTCTTAAGGTCGTACAGCACGCGATCCATCTGGTCAAAGTCGCCCTCGGCATAATGGCTCTTCTGCCCAATCTGATACCCGTAGGCCTTGCCGATGGAGCCAGTCTCGTCGGCCCACTCATCCCAAATATGGCTGTTGAGGTCATGCACGTTATTGGACTTCTTTTGATAGATCCATAGGATCTCATCCATGGCAGATTTGAGGGCCGTACGACGCAAGGTAAGCGCCGGAAACTCCTCACGCAGGTCATAGCGTGCCGTGACACCAAAGTTTTTAATGGTATAGGCAGGGGTGCCATCCTCCCACACCGGGCGGACCTTTTGGCCCTCGGTGGTGGTGCCATGGTCCAGAATATCGCGGCACATGGTTACAAACTGTTGATCAGCTTTGCTCATTGACCCTCCTGTCAGTCGCCTATAAGCGAGATTCATTGTAGCCCAGGCGCAAGCGGCCCCACAGTCCTAACATAAGCCCTCATTTTCTGACATATGCCAGAAATTCCTTGCGTAAATCCGCACGGTCGTTATTCTATTGTTGACATATGTCAGATATGGAGAGTGTATGGCGGGAAGACGTGAAAAATTGCGCCGCGTCGGGATCATCCCCGAATATCGCGGTTTTACCCCCGATGGCCTTGCCAGCGGAGAGGCCATCGACATGACGGTCGACGAACTCGAGGTCCTGCGGCTATGCGACCTGGAAGGCCTCAATCAGGAGGCCGTCGCAAAGCACATGGGCATCGCGCGCGCCACGGTGGCGGCAATTTGCAGCCGAGCGCATCGCAAGGTGGCAAATGCGCTGGTCAATGGTCGGGCGCTCATCATCGAAGGCGGCAATATCGCGTACTCCCCCATTACCACGGCAACGGCCGTATGGCCAGCAAAGGAGATCGACACCATGAGGGTGGCAACGACGTACGACAACGGCAGCATCTTTATGCACTTTGGCCGCAGCGAGCAGTTCAAGATCTACGACATCCAGGATGGCAAGGTGCTCAACGAACAGGTCGTGGGCACTGGCGGCACCGGTCACGGCGCATTGGCGGGCCTGCTTGCCAACGGCGGCGTCGACACGCTCATCTGCGGCGGTATCGGCGGCGGCGCCATCAACGCGCTCACCCAGGCCGGCATCACGGTCTACGCGGACGCCCAGGGCAGCTGCGACGCCTGCGTCGAGGCCCTTATCGCGGGCACGCTCGCGCAGACCGGCGAGGCCACCTGCGACTGCCATGGTCACGACCACGAGCACGCCCATGAGCATGGCGAGTCCTGCGGCTGCCACGGCCATCACGAGCACAAGGGCCACGAGGGTTGCGGCTGCCACTAGCGGCACGGCACCGCGAGCTCGGGGCGCGACGCTGAACGCAGCCCAACTATCAAAGCCAACAACAAAGGCCACCCGGTAGCTTCCGAGTGGCCTTTGCCATATCAAGCTGGAATTACAGCTCTATTTCTTATTGCGCATCTGCGCTTCCATCTGGCGCAGCAGGTCCATGTCGGACTTGGGGCCACCCATGCCGCCTATACCGCCCAGACCCATGGCATCCAGGCCGGGAATATTGGGCATGCGCATCTTTTTGCCCTTCTTGCCCTTCTTGCCCTTCTTGCCGCCGGCCTGCGCCTGATTGGCCATCGTGCGCATGCGGCCCATCATCTTATTCATCTCGCCCCACTGCTTCATAAGGCTATTGACCTCGGTGGGGGTCACGCCGGCGCCCTTGGCAATGCGAGCACGGCGCTGGCCGTTGATGATGGAGGGGCGCAGGCGTTCCTCCTTGGTCATCGACATGATAATGGCCTCGTTCTTGTCAAAGATGCCCTCGTCCAGGTTTCCACCCATCTGGTTGAGCGCGCGCTGGCCACCGGGGAGCATGCCCAGGATACCCTTCATGCCGCCCATCTTCTTGACGGCTTTCATCTGGTCGAGCATGTCGTTCATGGTGAAGCCCTCGCGCAGCATACGCTCGGCAGCCTCGAGCTGCTCTGCATCGGCTGCCTCCTGGGCCTTCTCGATGATGCCGACGACATCGCCCATGCCCAGAATGCGCTTGGCCATGCGATCGGGATAGAACGGCTCAAGAGAATCGGGTTTCTCGCCCATGCTCACGAACTTGATGGGCTTGCCGGTCACCTGACGCACCGAAAGTGCGCCACCGCCACGGGCGTCACCGTCGAGCTTGGAGATGATCACGCCGTCAAAGTCGGTGCGATCGGCGAAGGTCGAGACGACGTTAACGATATCCTGGCCGGTCATGGCATCGACGACCATCAGCACCTGGTCGGGCTTGACGGCCTTCTTGATGTCGACGGCCTCCTGCATCATCTGCTCGTCGATCTGAAGACGACCGGCGGTATCGACAATGACCACGTCACGCAGGTGGTCGACGGCCTCCTGAATGGCACCCTTGGCGATGTCGACCGGGTGCGCGCCGTCGCCGCGGAAGACCGGAACGCCGATCTCTCCACCGAGCGTGGCCAGCTGGTCGGCAGCGGCGGGACGGTAGACGTCGCACGCGGCGAGCAACGGCGAGCGGCCCTGCTTCTTGAGCAGGTAGGCAAGCTTTACGGCAGCCGTGGTCTTACCGGAGCCCTGCAGGCCCACGAGCATGATGACATTAGGAATGCGGTTACTAAAAACGAGCTTGCTCTCGGTGGAGCCGAGCATCTCGGTGAGCTCGTCGAGCACGATCTTGACGACGTTTTGCGCCGGCGACAGCGACTCCATGACCTCGGCGGTCATGCAGCGCTCCTTGGTCTTAGCAACGAACTCCTTGACGACCTTAAAGTTAACGTCGGCCTCGAGCAGCGCCATGCGAATGTCGCGCATGGCCGAGGTGATATCGGCCTCGGTCAGCTTACCCTTGCCGCGCAGGCGGTCAAATGTGTCGTTGAGGCGATCGCTCAGGGAATCAAACACTGGTTACTCCTTAGTTGGACTCGCCCACCAGGGCGCGGCAGAAATCTTTGGCGTTAAACTCCTGCAGGTCATCGACCTGCTCGCCCACGCCGATGCGCAGGATCGGGAGCTTGAGCTTCTCGGCCACGGCCATGGCGATACCGCCCTTAGCCGTGCCGTCGAGCTTAGTCATGATAATACCGTCCAGGCCCAGCGCCTCGTTAAACTCGAGCGCCTGGTTCAGACCGTTCTGGCCGGTGGCGGCATCGATTACGAGGACGACCGAGACAGGCATGGGGCCGGCAGCCATATTGGCGGCGCGCTTACGCGTCACGTTGACCACTTTGGCAAGCTCGCGCATGAGCTCGGGGCTTGTGTGCAGACGGCCGGCGGTATCGATGAGCACCAGGTCGCTGCCGCGCTTATCGGCCTCATCGAGCACGTCATAGCACACGCTCGCCGGATCGGAGCCGCGGTCACGCTTAATAACCGGTACGCCGGCACGCTGGCCCCACACATCGAGCTGCTCGATGGCGGCGGCGCGGAAGGTATCGGCCGAACCGATCACCACGTTCTTGCCGCGGGCAGCCATGGCGCTCGCAATCTTGCCGACCGTTGTGGTCTTGCCGGCGCCGTTGATGCCCACAAACAGCACGCAGCTCGGCGTATCGGAAAACGGATCACGCTCAACAGGCACAAAATGGCCCTCGAGCTGCTCGGCCAGAGCGCGGCGAAGCTGCGGGGCGGTCTTAAGGTTCTTCTTGGCAGCAGCATCGCGCAGGTCATCGGAGACCTGAATAGCGACCTCGGCACCCATGTCACCCATGACGAGGGTGTCCTCAAGGTCCTCCCAAAAGTCCTCGTCGACCTCGCCGCCAAAGTAGAAGACCTCGTTGAGGGCCTCGCGGCTGCGCTCAAGTCCGCGCGAGAGAGCGTCAAAGAATCCCATTATGCATTCACGACCTTTCCGGTTTCGCGATCGAGTTTTTGCGAGACGACGCGGCTGACGCCGTCGGCTTGCATCGAGACGCCATAGAGAACGTCAGCGTCCTCCATAGTACGGCGCTGATGCGAAATGACCAAGAGCTGTGTATCGGAACGCAGCACATCGAGGGCTCCGATGAGCTTGGACAGGTTGGCGTCATCAAGCGCCGCCTCGACCTCGTCCAGCACATAGAACGGCACCGTGCGCGTGCGGTACACGGCAAAGAGCAGGGCGAGCGCCGTCAGACTCTTCTCGCCACCCGACATGAGCATCATCTTAGTAATGCGCTTGCCGCGCGGCTGCGCCACAACCTCAATGCCCGTCTCGGCAGGCTGCTCGGGATCGGTCATCTCAAGATGAGCCTGGCCACCCGGGAACAGCATGGCGAAGATCTCACGGAAGTTCGCATCGACCTTCTCGAAGGTCACCAAGAAGGCTTTACGCATCTTACGGTCGATGGCCACGGTAATCTTGGTGAGCGCCTTGCGCGCGCTCTCCAGATCGGCCAGCTGGTCCTCGATGTAGTCGGCGCGGCGCTTGAGCCGCTCGTACTCCTCCATGGCAACCTGGTTCACGGGGCCCAGATTGTTGATATGACGCACGAGCTGGTTGAGCTCCCGCTCGGCGGCGTCGCGGTCGGTGGGCGCGGGAAGCATGAGCGCTTCCTCGAGCACCGTGGTGCCATCGGCGGTAATGGCCTTAATGGCGGCCTCTACCTGCACCTCGAGCTTGCCGCGTGCGACCTTGAACTCGTTTTGCGTGGCAGTGGCGGTATCGACCCGCTCCTTAGCGCGGGCAACCTCGGCCTTGGCATCCTCGATGGTCTTCTTGAGCGAAGCGGAGTCCGCCTCTTCCAGAGAGGCCTGGTCACGCAGGCGCGCTGCCCAATCCGATGCGCGTTCCAACAGGGCAGAATAGCGTTCGTGCATGGGGTCGACGCGCAGGCGCAGCAGCTCGAGCGAGCGCGAAGCCTGACGCGTCCCGCGGATACGACGGTCGATACCCTCCAGGCGATGCTCAAGATCGGGCACGCGGCCCTTCAGCGAACGCAGGCGCTCGCTCGTCTGGGCCAGGCGCACCTTGGCATCGGCGAGCTTACCGGCGGCCTCGGAATCGTCACGGCGAACGCGATCGAGCTCATCGTTGGCCTCGGCAATCTGGAGACCCAGGTCGCTTGCCTGTGCACGCGCCTCGTCACGCGAACGGGTGAGCTCGTCAACGCGCGGGCGCGCAGCGCGAACGGCCTCGGAGGCCTGCTCGCGGCGCTTGGAGATGCGCACGCGCTCGACCTCGGCATTGTTGGCGCTTTGCTCCAAGCGGCCGATCTCGGAGAGCAGCGAGCGGCGCTCGCCCTCAAGACGGGCGATCTCACCGGCGGCATCGCCCTCGGCGGCACGTGCCTCCTCGACGGCGGCGTTGGCCTCAACGACTTGGTCCGAAGCATGCTCAAAGATGGCAGCCAGATCGGGTTCCAGGCCATCGAGCTCACGGATGCGGCGCTTGCGCTCCAAGGCACCCGAAGCCTCGCCGGCGTCGAGCCCCACGCGCACCAGACCACCACAGCTCACGCGGGCGCCATCGGGAGTCACGTAGGTCACACCGTCAACGACAGGGGCAGCCAACGCGGCGGCCAAGTCATCGACCACGTAATAGCCGCCGAGAAGGGCCTCGACAACCGGGCCATAACCGGAGCGCACGGACAGACGATCGACCAGACGCGTACCGGCAGCGCCATTGGCAGCAGCACCGCCGCTCACGCCGCGCGCCATCAGCAGCGCCTCACCCGAGGCCTTCTTCTGGTCCAGGGCAGCGCGACCGGCGCGCTCGAGTGCGGCAGCGTTATCGAACAGCAGGGCATCGATATCACCTGCGAGCAGCTGCTCAACCAGACCCTCGAGCTCACGCGGTGCCTCGAGCACATCGCCCAGACGGCCCGAAACATCGTCGCCCAGCGCGCCCACCAGACGGCTTACGAGCGGCGAGCTGTCAGCCATGCGGGCATCGAGCTTCTTTTGGCTGGCAAGCTCCGAGCGCACCTCGGACAGTTTGTTGCGCGCCTCGCTCTCGCGGGCACGCAGGTCCTTAAGGGCTGCACGGGCGACCTCGGTGGCCTCGCGCGCATCGTTCTGGGCCTGACGAGCCGCCTCAAGGGCACTCTCAAGCTCCTCAGCACGGTCGCGACGGCTATCAAGCGATGCTGTAACCTCCTCGAGCTGTTCATCAATCTGCTCCAGGCGCGAGGCGTACATGTTGTCCTCGACCTCGGCGTTGCTCAGCGAGTCCTTCACCTTGGCGAGTTCGAGCGCCGCGTTATCGGCCACACGCTGCACATCGCGTTGCTCACGCGTAAGCTGCGAAATCTGATTGTCGAGCGCCACGCGCCGCTCGTGGAGCTGAGCGGCGGCAGGACCAGCGGCGTCAACGTCCTCCTGGGCCTGCATGTGCGCGCCGGTCACTTCCTCAAGCTGCGCACGCGCGTCCTCGAGCTCCTCTACCACGCGACGACGCTGATGCTCGGAGCTCGAGATCTGGCCGCGCATGTCGGACAGGCGCGACACCATGTTGTGGCCCTTTTCCTCGAGCAGGCGCATATCGGAGTTAATGCGGCCGACCACGTCTTGCATATGGCGGCGCTGCTCGCCCAGATCGCCCACAAACAGGCCCTTTTCCTCGAGCATGACCTGGAGCTTCTCGAGCTCGCGTTCCTTTTCGCCCAAGCGGTACTGCGCAAGCTCCAGCTCGGCGGCACCTTCCTTGGAGCGGCTCTCCAAGTCGTTCCACTGCGACTGCAGCGAACGCAGCTCGTCGACGGCTAGCATCTGCGTAAGCTCGTTCGCGCGCGAGGACAGCTCTTTGTACTTGCGCGCACGATCGACCTGACGCTCCAGCGGTCGCAGCTGACGGGCGATTTCCTTATTGATGTCGCGGGCACGCGTCAGGTGGTCGTCCATCGACTTAATCTTTTTGAGCGCACGCTCCTTGCGGCGTTTGTGCTTGGAAATGCCGGCGGCCTCCTCGATGAGGGCGCGGCGCTCCTCGGGGCGGCTCTGCAAAATGGCATCGAGCTTACCCTGGCTGATGATGGAATGCGTATCCTTGCCCAGGCCCGAATCGTGCAGGATGTCCTGAATGTCCATCAGGCGGCACGGACTCGAGTTGATGAGGTACTCGCTTTCGCCCGAGCGATACATGCGACGGGTGATGGCGACCTCGTCAAAATCGACGGGCAGCATATGGTCCGAGTTATCGAGAACCAGCGTGACCTCGGCGACACCCACCGGCTTGCGTGCCGACGAGCCCGAGAAGATGACGTCCTCCATGGCCTGGCCGCGCAGCTGCTTGGCGCTCTGCTCGCCCAGGACCCACAGAATCGAGTCGGAGATGTTCGATTTTCCCGAGCCGTTGGGACCGACGATGACGGTCAGGCCCGGCTCAAATGACATATGGGCGCGGTCGGCAAACGACTTGAACCCTTTGAGCGTGAGGGACTTGAGATACACGGTTCCTCGCTTAAACAGGCTTCTTGTTGAGAATCACGCCGTTGGTGGTGTAGCCCATGCGGTCGAGTGCCTCGAGCGCAGCGGCTCCCTCGGCCTCCTTCTTGGAGGAACCGGTGCCGCGGCCCTGGCGAATACCGTCGATGAGCACCACAGCGGTAAAGGTGGGCGCATGCGCGGGGCCCTCGGAGCCGACCAGCTTATACGCGGGAGGCTCGTGGCCGTCTGCCTGCACGCACTCCTGCAAGAACGACTTGGGGTTCGCGGGGTGCTCGGCACGCTCGGAGGCCAGGTGCGGCTTGAGAGTACGATGGATAAAGTCCGCCGCAACATCCCAGCCGGCATCCAGGTACAGCGCGCCCACGAGCGACTCGTAGACGTTCTCGAGCGCCGAGTGCAGGCCGCGCGCACCGGTACCGGTCTCGGAGGCACCAAAGATAATGATGTCGTCGATGCCCAGCTCATGGGATACCTCGGACAGCGTGGCACCCGAGACGAGCGACACCTTCAGGCGCGTAAGCTTGCCCTCGTCAAACTCCGGATAGGACTCAAACAGGGAGCGGGCAACCACGGCGCCCAAAATGGAATCGCCCAAAAACTCAAGACGCTCATAGCTGGCAGAAACCGGCTGGCCCTCGACGGCCGAAGGATGCGTAAGGGCCGCGCGCAGCAGCACCTTATTATTGAACTCGTGGCCCAGGATTTCCTGGGCACGCGTAAGTCGTTCAGACAAAGCCAAGACCTAGGCCTCCCTGGCGTTTTCGATCGCGTCGACGGCGTCGGCGACAGAGTTGAGCGAGAGCAGAGTCTCGTCATCGATCTCGAGGTTGAACTCGTCCTCGATAGCCGTAACCAGCTGCAGGCGCTCGAGCGAGTTGGCATCGAGATCGTCAAAGGTGGTCTCATCGCTAATTTCGGCAACATCGACGCCCAGAACGTCAGCAGCGACCTCGGCGATCTTGTCGAAGATTTCGGAGCGGTCCATAGCGCTTCCTCTCATAGTGCATGAATACCAAAAGAATGGTACCGCCCGGGCGGTACCAAGACACGGTTCTGATTCTACCCCACGAAGCAGGCCGCGAGGCACATAACAGCGCTCTAACTCGCTCTTACAAAACGATGCCGTCCATGGAGTTGGCGACGTTCTCGACCAGCCCCGCGCGCACGGCTTCGGCCGCCGCGAGCGTACCGTTTTTAACAGCCTCGACCGAGGTGGCGCCATGGCCGATTAGGACCACGCCACGCAGGCCCAAAAGAATCGCGCCACCCTTGGCATCACCAGAGAGCTTGGCCTTAATCTCGCGCATCTGCTTTTTGATGAGCAGCGCGGCGATCTTGGTGCCGAGCGAGGCCATAAAGGCGCCCTTGAGCTCCTGCAGCAAAAACTTGGCAGCGCCCTCGGTGGCCTTGAGCGCAATATTGCCCGACATGCCGTCGGCAACGACGACATCGAAATTGCCCGAGGTGAGGTCGGTGCCTTCGCAGTTGCCCACAAAGCCGGGAACGGCGGCTTTCATGGCCGGGAAGCAGGCCTTGGTAAAGTTGGAGCCCTTCTCGTCCTCGGTACCATTGGCAAGCAAGCCCACGCGAGGATGCTCGATGCCCAGGACAACGCGGGCATAAGCGCTGCCCATCTGGGCAAAACGCACCATGTCGTCCACCTCGACATCGGGGTTGGCGCCCATGTCGCACAGCACCGTCAGACCGCCGGCACGATTGGGCAGCGCATTGGTCAAACAGGGGCGCACCGGCTGCTTCTTGCCTTCGGCCATATATCTAAACGGTGTGACGTAGGCGGTCGCGGCAGCGGTCATGGCGCCGGTGGAGCCGGCGGAGAAAAACGCGTCCGCGTTGCCCTTTTTGATGGCGCGGCAGGCAAGCACGATCGAGGACTTGCGCTTGGTCATCACGGCGCGAATGGGATCGTCATCCATGGCGATAACGTCGGGTGCCTCAAGGGCCTCAACACGTGCATGGGAAGCAGCAAAGGGATTGACGATTTCGGCGGGGCCAGCTGCCAAGACCTCGATATCGGGATCGGCGGCAAGTGCAGCCTCGATACCATCGAGAACAACCTGAGGTTTCTCGTCTCCGCCCACAACGTCTACACAAACGCGAACGTTACTCATATACATGCTCCTTATACAAAAATGGCCGACTCATTGAGCCGGCCATTGTGGTTCCATTTGGAACGGCATCGCATCCAGAGTATAGCGTTACTCGGTAACGATAACCTCACGGTCCTTGTAGAAACCGCAGCTGGGGCACACGTGGTGCGGGAGCTTGACAGCGCCGCAACGGGGGCACGTGGACTGAGCCGCAGCCGAGATCTTCATGTTGGCGGAACGACGGGTGTGAGTGCGGATACGACCCTGCTTTTGTTTAGGTACGGGCATAGTGACCTTCCTTATGAACTATCCAGTGTGGCGATTACGCGCAAGTAGCGATACTACCACAGTTTTACTCATCGAGCTTGAGATTCTTCAATGCTGCAAATGGATTTTCCGTGGCAGCGGCCCATTCTGCCTCTGCCTGTGCGGCGCAATCGCATTGCTCGACGTTGAGATTGCAACCGCAGGTGGGACACAGACCGCGGCAATCAGGCTTGCAGAGCACCACAAACGGCGTGTCCATGACGACCGCATCGTTGATGGGCTCACCCAGATCCACGATGCGATCCTCACCCAGGAGCTCGTAGCCGTCCTCGTAGGCCTCGGGATCCTCGGGCTCCTCAAAGAGGTAGAACTCCTCGATCTCGCCGGCGATATCAAACGAGGCGGGCTCCAGACAACGGTCGCACTCGCCGGTGGCGTGCGCGCGAACAATGCCCGTGAGCAAGACTCCGGTACCGGCATTGGTAAAGACAACGTCATAGTCGATGCCGTCCTGAAGCTGATACTCCTTCTCGCCCACCATGTAGGTGGCGACATCGACCTTACCGGTCAGCGGATACGAATCACCAGGGAACTCGAGCTGCTCGGAAAGATCGACAGTAACGCTCGGGAACTCAGCCATTACCACTGACCATTCTGTTGGGCGGCACCCTCGTTGAGCTGCTGACGGCAACGGGTAACGGTGCCGGTCAGGCTCTTGAGGTTCTCCTCCAGGTGCGTAAAGACCTGCTCTGCGTAGTCCTCGGCAGCATAACGCGTCTCGCGCTCGTACTGCTGGGCACGATCGCGGATGTCGTCGGCCTGCTGCTGTGCCAAGCGGACGATCTCCTGCTCACCGGCAATGGTGAGGGCCTGCTGCTGAGCGTCGGCGATGATGGAATCGGCCTGGGCGGCGGCGGAAGCCATAAGCTCCTCGCGCTCCTTAAGGATACGGCGGGACTTCTGCCACTCCTCGGGATAGCTCATGCGGATCTCGTCGAGGATGTTGAAGAACACGTCGGCGTCGATGACCTTGAACTGAGCGTTCTTGCCGAAAGGCGGCTTGGCTTCCTCGATCAGCCCTTCGAGCTCATCGACCAAGCTGACGATCCTATCGCCAGGAAAATTCTCGCCCGGCATCCGGTCTCCTTTCATAGGTAACATATCATCGTGCTAGTTTACCACATGCCACCAGGCAATAAAAAACGTCACGAAAAGCGATGTCTGAGCGCTTCGACCACGTTGGGCGGGACAAACGTCGATACATCGCTGCCGAGCGAGGCGATCTGGCGAACGACCGAGCTCGAGATATAGCCGTACTGCGGCGCACTCATGACAAAGATAGACTCCAGCTCGTTATCCAAGCGATAGTTGAGGTCGGCCTGCTGCAGCTCATACTCAAAGTCGGTCATGGCGCGCAGGCCCTTGACCACGGCCCCCGCCCCCTGCTCACGAGCGAAGTCGACCAAGAGGCCGGTAAAGGGCAGGACCTCGACGCCGTCGATATCGCCGAGCGCCTCGCGGGCCAGCGCCACGCGCTCATCGAGCATAAACGTGGTGCCCACGCCGTTTTTGCCCTGCGACTCGGCAACAGCGACGATCACGCTGGGAAAGATGCGACGGGCGCGGCGGATCACATCGATATGGCCAAATGTGATGGGATCGAAGGTGCCCGGGACAATCACGCGGTTGATAGTGTCATTCATGGGCGTCCTCCGTGGGTGCGTCGCCATCGATACCATCATCCTCGCCGTTGCCGACCCAACGAAGCAGGTCGACCGAGGTAATGCCGTAGCGCTTCTCGCGCACGATCTCAAAGCCTGCCGGATGCGCGCCCGCATCGGCGGCGGCATGCTCAAACAGGGCATAAGCGCCAGGTGCAAGCAGACCCTGCTGAGCCAGGTTCTGCAGCAGTTCCTCGACCGGCTCGGCACTAAAAGCATAGGGCGGGTCGAGCAGGACCAGATCAAAGGGGCCGCCCGGCACACGACCGCGCGAGGCGCTCGCCAGCATGTCGCCCGTTACCACGCGCCAACGCGCACGGTCACGGCAGAGCGACTCGATATTCTTGGTAATGAGCCGCGCGGCATTCCGATCGATCTCGAACGTCGTGAGTGAGCGGGCACCACGTGAGAGCATCTCTAACCCTAAGGCACCGGAGCCGCCAAAGGCGTCCAGCACGCGGACCTCGTCCAGATCGAAGTCAAATGCCGACATGACCATAGATGCGCATGCCTCGCGCACGCGATCGGTCGTGGGGCGGGTGACATCGCGACCACGGGGCTCCTCGATCTTACGACCGCGCCATTCGCCGCCGATGATTCTCCTCCGCTGACCTCCTTAAAAATGTGTCGATATCGCATGGCGACCGCATCGCGCAGGGGGCGCGTCGCCACGGAGTCAAGGGTGCAAGCATACCGCAAGAGCTCGACCGCGTCCAAATGGGCCCATTCGATAAGATCCTCGTCGGCGTCCAGGTCCACAAAGCGCAAGGTAATGCCGCCGTGTTGACGATAACCCAGAATCTCGCCCTCGTGGCGCAGACGTAGGTCCATCTGGGCGAGCGTAAAGCCGTCCGAGGTCTTTTCGAGCGACTGGAGGCGGTCTTGTGCCGCCGAGGCGCCGCCATTGCCCTTGGAGTGCGTCATGACCAGGCAGGTGCCCGACACGCTGCCGCGGCCCACGCGACCGCGCAGCTGGTGCAGGGCCGCCAAGCCAAAGCGCTCACCGTTCTCGATGACCATGACGGTGGCGTTGGGCACGTCGACGCCCACCTCGACCACCGTAGTCGAGACGAGCACGTCGATCTCGCCACGCTTGAAGGCATCGATAACCTGGTCCTTCTCCCCCGCTGGCATGCGGCCGTGAAGGCGCTCGATGGCAAGACCCGGCAACGCCAGACGCAGGCGATCGAGCTCGGTCGCCGTATCGTGCAGCGGCACGGGGACCGTCACGCGGCCCTCGTCGTCGCGGGCGATACCGGGCACGTCCTCCAGATCATCGGCCGAGTCACTCGGCTCCACGAGCGGGCAAATCACGTAGGCCTGCTGACCCTTTTCATGCGCCTCGCGGATGGCGCCATAGGCAAGGTCGCGGCTCGACTCGGTAAGCACGCGTGTCGTCACGCCAGCGCCAGGGACGGGCCGATGGCGGATGATGCTCGTGTCCAGATCGCCGTAGACCGAAAGCGCCAGCGTACGTGGGATGGGCGTTGCCGTCATAACGAGCAGATCGGCACCAGGGCCCTTCGCACGCAGGGCGTTGCGTTGGCCGACGCCAAACCGGTGCTGCTCATCGATGACCACGAGCGACAGATGCTTGAACGCCACGTTATCCGAAAGCACCGCGTGGGTGCCAAAGAGGACATCGAGCTCGCCCGATTCCAGCTGGGCATGGATCCGCTCGCGCTCGGCCGCTGGCGTGGCGCCCGTCAGGAGCGCCCAGGTCATGCCAGCCTGCGAGAGCAAGGGGCCGGTCTTATCGGCATATTGACGCGCCAGCACGCCCGTGGGCGCCATAACGCAGGCCTGCGTGCCGCTATCGGTAGCCACAGCCAGCGCGCAGGCGGCAACAGCGGTCTTGCCGGTACCGACATCGCCCAGCAGCAGGCGGTTCATCACGCGCCCGCCATCGCACATATCGCGCAGGATATCTTGGAACGCGGCCTCCTGCTCGTCGCTCAGCGAAAACGGCAGGGCTTGCTTGAGCGCGGCCAGGTGCTCGCCCGCGGCGTGGGCGTAGGGCACCACATCGACCAGGCTGCCGTCGTTGCGCAGGCGCAGCGCCAGCTGCAGGTAAAGGCACTCCTCGTAGGCAAGCCGTGCGCGCGCGATATCGCGCTCAGCCATGCTCGAGGGAAAGTGAATTGATCGAAGCGCACGAGCATTGCTCATCAGGCGACGTTTAACGCGCAAGCGTGCGGGAATCGGGTCGAAGGGATTGCCGACGACCTCGAGCGCGCCACTTACGATGCGGCGCATCCATGCCTGGCTCACGCCGTCACTCACATAATGGACCGGCAAAATGGTGCCCGCAGCACGCCCGTCATCGAGCTTTTCAAAGTGCGGCGAGGCCATCTGCTTAAAACCGTAGGCAAACTCGACCTTGCCCATCACGGCCAGGCGGTCGCCCTGCTTAAGCTGCTGGGCAATCCAAGGCTGACGGAAAAAAGCGACCTGCAGCACGCCCGTCTCGTCAACGAGTGAGACCTCGGTCACCTGCATGCGCGGACGCGGCTGCTTTTGAACGATACGGTCGACCGTGGCGATGATGGTGCACACGGTACCGATGGGCGCCATCTCGATGGACCAGGAGCGCGTAAAGTCCAAGTATCGATGAGGGATATGGAGAAGGAGGTCCCCCACCGTCCGAATTCCCAGACGGCGAAGGGCCTCCTCACGTTTACCCGAAACATATTTGAGTCGCGCGATATCCTCGTCGAGCGCATTGCTCTGGGCAAAGCGATCAGAGACGCGCGGCACGGAGCAGAGCTCGGACATGGGCAGATGCCTACTCGATCGAGAAGATCACGGGATAGAGCGGCTGCTCGCCACGATGGGCGTCGATCTCCAGGTCGGGCTGAGCCTCCTCGATAGCGTCGACGATCTCCTGGAAGGCTTCATCGGACAGCTCCTCGCCGGCCAGAATCGTCAGCGCGTCGCCCTCCTCTTCCTCCTGCATGCGGTTGATGCAATCGAGCGTGACCTGCTTCACGTCGGAGCCGACGACATCGATGGAGCCGGCAATGATGCCCATGACGTCACCGGAGTGAATCGGGGAGCCGTCCGAGGCGCTGGAGTCGCGCACGGCGCGGGTGACCTCGCCATCGCGGACCTCGCTGATGGCGTCGACCATAGCGGCGACGGCATCCTCGAGCTCGGAATCGGGCAGGACCGCGAACAGCGCGGAGAAGGCCTGCGGAACGGTCTTGGTGGGAACGACGGCGACCTTCTTGTCGGTGCAGGCTGAGGCAGCGGCCTCAGCGGCCATGCGGATGTTGCCGTTGTTGGGCAGGATGATGACCGAGGTCGCGTTGACCTGGTCAACAGCACCCAGCAGGTCTGCAGTCGAGGGGTTCATGGTCTGACCACCCGACACGATCACGTCGACGCCGAGGGACTTGAGGATGTCGGCCTCGCCGGAACCGGCGGCAACGGCGACAAAGCCCAGGGCCTTCGCGGGCTCGGCGGCCTTCTCCTGATCCTCGTGGATCTTGGCGGTACGGTCGTGGGCCTCCATCTCCATATTATGGATAAAGACCTCATAGATCTGACCAAGCTGAAGCATGTGCTCGAGCACCAGGTTGGGGGTGTTGGAGTGCACGTGGATCTTGTAATCGGGGTAGGCGCCCACGAGTAGCTCACAGTCGCCCATGGAACCCAGGAACTTAAGGCACTCATCCTCGTCAAACGGGGCGTCGGCCTTAAAGAGGAACTCGTTGCAGTAGCGGAACTCCGAGCCCTCCCAATCGTCGTTGGCCTCGATCTCAACGCGGCCAAGAGCGGCATCGCGTGCAGAGCCAGCGGAATCGAACGTAGCGGAGAAATCCTCGACAACGGTGCTGCGACCAAGTGCTGCAGCCGCAAAGTTCTCCAGGAAGATGGCAAAGCCGAAGGCGCCGGAGTCGACCACGCCGTTCTCTTTGAGGACGGGCAGCAGGTCGGGCGTGCGTGCGACGGACTGGTAGGCCTCGACGACGATAGCGTCGAGCGCATCCTCGGCCGAGAACTTCTTCTTTTCGCACTCGTCGGCCTTGGTCGAGACATCGCGCAGCACCGTGAGGATCGTGCCCTCGATAGGCTTGCGGACGGCCTGGAAGGCGACCTTGACGGCTCGGCGGAACGCATAAGCGATGTTGGCGGACGTAATGGGCTCGTCGGCGGAGACAAGGCCCTCGGCCACGCCGCGCAGGATCTGCGAGGTAATGACGCCGGAGTTACCGCGGGCGCCCATCAGGGAGCCGTGGGTGATGGCGCCGGCAATGGCCTCCATGTCGGCATCGGCGGGAAGGGCGGAGAGCTCCTTGGTCACTGAGGCGAGCGTGAGCGACATGTTGGTGCCGGTGTCGCCGTCGGGCACGGGGAAGACGTTGAGCTTGTTGATCTCCTCGGCCTTGTCGGAAACGGCAGCCGCAGCGATCGGAAAACAGGTGCGAATGGTCTTTGCAATCATGGGTATTTGAATCTCCGTTTTCGGATGCTAGTTCAGACGGCTCTTGAGCGCGTCGATATGGATGCCGATCTTAAGGCTGGCGGGATCGATCTGGGCGATCTCCTGCAGGGTGAAGGCAACGGAGCTCGAAAGATTGTGGCAGACGGACTTCATGTTGACGCCGTTCTCGAGCACGACGTGAAGATCGACCGTAAGGCCGTTCTCGTCGGCGGAGACAAGCACGCCCTTGCGGAGGCGCTGGCCGGCAAGCAGGCGCACGCTCTCGGCGCCCTGGAGCTGCTCAGCCATACCGACGACGCCATAGCACGTCATCGCGGCATAACCGGCAATATCGGCAATAACGTCGTTCGAGACGCTCAGGCTGCCGTTAATGGTCTCAGACACAAGAATCTCCTTATCTGGTGCTCGCGGCACCATGTCGTGGGAGCAATCATTGCAATATTCTACAACGACCGCGCCATGTTGAGGTGGTGGGTCGCGGGATTACATCCTCGACACGAAATGTTGATATGGCAACGTCCGAGTCAAGTGGTCGCGGCATGAAAAAACCCGCCGCATAAGCGACGGGTTTTACAACCTGGCTCCCCGGGTAGGACTCGAACCTACAACAGCGCGGTTAACAGCCGCGTGCTCTACCATTGAGCTACCGAGGAATTAAAAAGCCCAGCGAAATGGGCTGAGAAATTCTGGCTCCCCGGGTAGGACTCGAACCTACAACAGCGCGGTTAACAGCCGCGTGCTCTACCATTGAGCTACCGAGGAATAGGTGCGTGCTCTCAAGCAACGAAGTTTATTATACGGACGAATCAGCTCAGGGCAAGAACTTTTTTGAGAATTTTTCCGACCCAACCGTTGCGGCAAGGAGTGTCCCAAAGTGCCGGCAAAAAAGGAACGTCCCCAACTGCCAGGTTCACTCTCATTTTGCGGGCACTCATTTAAGTCTGTCCCCAATGAGTGGTCCGATGTTTTGGCAATGCCAGCGAGCGGGCACCAGAGCGAACAAATTGGCATGAAAAGAGGACGGCATAGACC
>UQPI01000029.1 GCA_900542945.1 uncultured Collinsella sp. | reverse complement strand
ACCTTTGGTATCCGTTCGGACACTTTGGCCCTTGATGAGCGTTTGGCTGATTGCTGCTTTGGGTACTCTTTGGGTTACTTTTGGTTTGTTTGATTTTTAATTTTAGGAGGGCTTGTATGTCTTATTTGGATCTGGCTCGTGGTCGGTATTCTTGTCGTTCTTTTGAGGACCGTCCTGTTGAGCAGTCGGTAGTGGATGCCATTGTTGAGGCGGGGCGGATTGCTCCTTCTGCTTGTAATAATCATCCAGCCCGTGTGATGGTGCTGGATACGCCTGAGCTGTTGGAGAAGGCTGCTGCTTGTCAGCCTCGGTTTGCTCGTGATGGGTCTATCTTTGGAGCTCCGCTTGTCTTCCTTATTTGCAGCGTTACCGATGATGCTTGGGTGCGCCCGTATGACCAGATGAATTCCAGTGAAATCGATACGTCCATCGTGTGCGACCAGATGATGATGGAGGCCACCGAGCAGGGCCTGGGAACGTGCTGGGTATGCCATTTTAAGCCTGAGGTGGCACAGGAGCAGTTCAATCTGCCCAAGGGCGTCTATCCCTATCACATGCTCGTCTGTGGCTATCCCGCCGACCACATCGCCGATCCCGAGCATCGCGAGGCCCGCACTATTCCCCTCTCCAACTTCCTCCTCAAGTAGTTTTTAGACATACCTTAAAATCTACCTTTTACCACGCGCCCTTCGCCGAGTTCTGTCCTATCGCATGCAGAGCTCGGCGTTTTGTTTCCCAACCCGTATACAGCCACAAAAAAGGAGCCCGCAGGTGCGAGCTCCTCTTAAGGACACTAGATTGTAGCTCTGATGCTAGTCCAGGTCGTCGGCGGCAAAGTTGTCGATCGGGGCGAAGGGATCGGCCACGGGGACAACCGGGTCAGCGACGGGCAGCGGCTCGGCGGGAACAGTCACCGCAGGAGAAGCGGCAGAACCGACCGGCGTGGAGGCCATGAGGTCGGCCGGGAAGGAGTTCTGGGCATCGTCCATGAAGTGCTGGATGAGCTTGAGGTACTCGGCCTTGAACTCCTCGCGGGAAGCCTTGAGACGATCGATTTCCTCGAGCTCGGCCTGCTTCTCGGTCAGAGCCTGGCGGATAACCTCGCGTGCCTTAGCGTCAGCCTCGTTGCGGATACGCTCAGCGTTCTCGTTGGCATCGTTGACGATGGTCTCAGCGGTCTGCTGGGCAGCGATCAGGGCAGCGGAAATCTGGCGCTCCTGAGCGGAGAAGTCAGGGGCGGGAGCAGCCACGGGGGCGGCAGGAACGGCTTGGGCGGTGGCATCCTGAGCCTGGGCAAGCTGAGCCTGCGCATCGGCAAGCTGCTGCTCGGTAGCAGTCAGGCGACCCTTAAGGTCGACGATCTTAGCGAGCATAGCGTCAACCTCGGAGGACAGCGTCTCCAAGAAGACGTCGACCTCGGCGGGATCGTAGCCACGCTTGGCCTCAGAGAAAGTCTGGGCCTGGATGTCTGCAGGGGTAATAGCCATAACAAGTCTCCTTTTTCATCGCCTCGGCGCTACACGCCCGACGTAAGTTACTAAGTCAGTTCTATACGAGTATACCTATAAGAAGCTGCAGAACCAGCCTCTGCACCAACTGCAACGCAATAATCGCAACGACCGGCGAAAAATCGATACCGCCCATCGGCGGGATGAAACGACGGAACAGGTTGAGCCACGGACCGCACACGCTATCGAGCACCGCAGCAATATCCTGAAGCAAACCACCCTGCTTCATGGGAATCCACGTCATAAAGCAGTAGACGACAATGAGCGTGGAATAGAAGTTGAACAGCGTGTTGACCAGCTGGACGATAGTGTAGATGTTGATGGGAATCTCCTCGTCTTGTCTTTACTTAAGGTAGCCGTCGGCACGAAGCTTCTTGAGATCGGAATCTTTGACCTCGCAGCCGGCGGGCAGCACCATGAACACGCGGTCGCCCACCTCCTTGACCGTGGCACCCAGACCGCAGGCAAAGCCGTAAGAGAAGTCCAAGACGCGCTTAGCAACTTCGGTGCGTACGCCCACAAAAATCAGTGCGACAGGCTGCTTGGTGCGAACGCGGCGCACCACGGTCTCCACGTCGTCATAGCTCTCGGGGCGCAGGACATAGGCCGGCAGCTGCGGCGTGGCGTTGATGATATTGCTCGCATAGGCCGAGGCATCACTCGGTGCAGGCGCGGGCGCAGCGGCGGCACGGGCGCGGGTGTTCTCGGCGTAGCTCGACGGCGTGTCATAGGCACCAGGACGATAACCGCTCGCAACACTGTCCTGCGAGCGCGAAGGCGGGTTATACGTCGTGGCATGGCGGGAGTCATCGCCGACCAGCTGACCGGAGCGCGTATACACGGCAACCGACTCAGCTTCACCGCGGCGCGTCTGACCAAGCAGGCCGTTGCTCGGCTCGTCTTGGGTGTAGAAGCCCTCGCCCGAAGCACCGCCGTAGCCGTTGCCCTGATAACTATCGTCATAGCCGTCATCGTAGCCGTAGTCGTCGTCCTGGCCATAACCCTGGTCGTAACCCTGCTGGCCGCCCAGGTGCATCTTATTTTTAATCTCGTCAAGGAAGCCCATGGTTGTGTCCTCTCGCGGTTTAGTGCAGGCGCCCCGATAATCAGTGCGCACTTCAGAGCCTTATTTTACTGCAAACTCCGGGCTAAATACTACCCTGCCCAGGCGAACGAGCGTAGAGCCCTCCTCAAGGGCAGGCTCAAAGTCCTCGCTCATGCCGCAGGAAAGCTCAGGCAGGTTCAAATCGGGATGCGCAGCCTCCAGCTCATCCCTCAGCTCACGAAGCCCCGCAAAGGTGCGGCGTGCCACATCCTTATTCCCCCGGGGCGCCATAGTCATAAGCCCCTGTACGCAAATTCCCTCAAGTTCCGCAAGCTCACCCGCGGCGGCGCGAATCTCATCGGGCGAAAAGCCTCCCTTCGACTCCTCACCACTCACATTGACCTCGATGAGCACACGCTGGGGGCCGGCGAGCTCGCCTGCCTCAATCTTGCGGACAGCACGGCTCGAGATCGCCTGTGCCAGATGCAGCGAACCCACCGAGTGAATCAGCTCGGCTGAGCCCAGCACCGCATTGATCTTATTGGTCTGCAGGTTGCCGATCATATCGAAGCGCACCTCGGGCAGCTCCGGATGCTCCGCCAGACCCGTGAGCTTGCGAACCAGCTCCTGCGGGCGGTTCTCGGCAAAATGGCGATACCCCGCCTGGATGGCAGCAACAGTCTCATCGACACCAACGGTCTTGGACACGGCAATGAGGCGCGCGGCGTCGTGGGGGCGGCCCGCGCGATCGAGCGCCGCATAAAAACGTTCCAGAATCTGCTCGCGGCGAGCGCGCATCAAATCCAAATAGTTATCCATTGCCAATCGCCTCCGCTGACAGCCAAACAAGTAGTCCCATGCTAACGCAAGAGCGCGGCCCCGCATGTGCAAGGCCGCGCTCACTTAGGTATTTACAATCTTTCGACGAACGGGGCTACTTACTCCTCGTCGTCCTCGCCATCGTCCTCGTCCTCAAGATGATCGAGCAGGTAGCGAAGACCCTCGCTGACCTCGTTGGCGGGCACCTTGGCAACGTAGCGCGCGTCGACGGCGGGCCTCATGATAACACCCTCGCCCGAAGGCACGCGCATGCTCTCGAGCTCGTCCTCATCAGTGCGGGCGATATCGCCGGCGTTCATACGCTGACCAGTCAACAGGAAGGTCAGACGGCAAGCGGCATCGATGGAAATGGAAGCGATGCGATCGAGGTAGCGCGAAACCATGATGGCGCGGCGCAGGTCGTCATAGTTGCTGTCGTCGTCCATAAAGTCGCCCGTATCCATACGGTTAAAGGTGCGGAAGAACTTCTCGTAGGCGGCGTGCACTGGCTCGTCCTCGACGGCCAGGTTGCAGATGATGGACATGTCATTGGTGACGAGCGCAGAAAGCGAAGAGCCCAGCACCTGGTAAACAGCTTCGGCCTCGGCCTCAACCGTACCGACGAGCTCCTGGGGCAGCGAGATGTCGGCCTTGATCATATGACGCGTGGCACGGCAGATCTGACGGACCTTATCGGTCATGTGCTGCAGGTTAAAGTCGACGTAGATGATCGTCTGAAGCAGGCGGAAGTCGGAGGCGACCGGTGACTGCGTGGCGATCAGGTTGTAGCAGACGGCCTCCAGGTTGGCGCAGCGCGCGTCAATCGAAAGCGTACGTTTCTTGGTCTTGGTGGCGAGCTTGCGGTCGTCGGTCACATAGGCCTTCACGGCATCGTGGAGAGCCAGATCGACGGCCTCATAGATGCTCAGCATCTCGTGACGGGCCTCGACGAGCTGACGGGAAAACAGTTTGCGCATGGTTCACTCCAATCAGTTGGGTGCGGTCATGCAGCCCGCACAGTGAATACGCACCGGACCAGGTCCGATCGGCTTGGGACTAGTCGCACCGATCAGCCAAAGCGGCCGGTGATATAGTCTTCCGTCCGCGAGTCCACCGGGCTGGTGAAGATCGCGTCGGTTTGACCATACTCGATGAGCGTGGCGGGCTCGCCGGCAACTTCCTGCAAGAAGAATGCGGTGTAGTCGCTGATACGAGCTGCCTGCTGCATTGAATGCGTGACGATGATGATCGTCATCTCGGGCGCCAGCTCGGCCATCAGATCCTCGACCTTAGAGACGGACGTGGGGTCGATGGCGGAGCAGGGCTCGTCCATCAGAAGGACATCGGGTTGCACCGCAAGCACGCGCGCGATGCACAGACGCTGCTGCTGACCGCCCGAGAGCGCCAAACCATCCTTGTTGAGCTGATTGGATACCTCTTTCCAGAGGTTGGCGCGCTTGAGCGATTCTTCCACGATGTCATCGAGGTCGCTTTTGCTAGTCACGCCCTGCAGACGAGGGCCAAAGGCGACATTCTCGTAGATGGATTTGGGAAACGGGTTGGGCTGCTGAAAAATCATGCCCACGCGGCGACGGAGGTCGACCGGGTCGACGCCCTCGGCATAGATATCGTTGCCGTCGAGCGTCATGGTGCCCTCGACGCGCGTACCCTCGATAAGATCATTCATGCGGTTGATGCAGCGCAAAAACGTCGACTTACCGCAGCCCGAAGGGCCAATGAAGGAGGTGATGGCGTTTTTAGCGATGTTGAGGTCGAGCCCCGTCAGCGCATGAAAGTCACCGTACCAAAAGTTGAAATCCTTGGCCGTAATGGCCGCTTGCTCCAGCGTGGGAGCGGACTGATAAACGGACATGGGACTCCTTAACTAGCGACGCTTGCGTGACAGGAAGCGCGCAAACAGGTTGAAGGCCAGAATGATCACCATCAGCAAGAGCGCGGTGCCGTAGGCTGCGTTCATGTTGATGCCGTCGTTGGCAAGCAGGTACAGGTGAACGGTCATGGGGCGGCCGGAATCGAGCGGCGAGATAGGTAGATTGATGGCCTGGCCCATGGTGTAGAGCACCACGGCGGTCTCGCCAATGGCACGGCCGATGGCAAGGACAATGCCCGTGGCAATACGGCCAAAGGCAGAAGGAAGCACAATCTTGGAGACAACCTGCCACTTGGTGGCGCCCAGGCCGTACGCGCCCCAACGGATATAGCGCGGGACGGCGCGAATGGCCTCTTCGGTGGTGCGCATGACGATGGGAAGCATCAAGAGCGCGAGCGCCAGAGCGGCCGAGACCATCGAAAGGCCCAGGCCCATGGCCTCGACAAACAAGGCGTAGCCAAACAGGCCCATAACGATGGAGGGCACCGAGGCCAAAGCGTCAGCAGCGTAGCGAATGAGCTCGACGATCTTGCCCTGCTTGGCGTACTCGGCCAGATAGACGGCTGCCAGCACAGCGATCGGCGTGCAGATAAGCATGGCGAGCGCCGTCACATAGACGGTCGAGACGATCGTGGGCCAAATACCGCCCTCGGCGTTGACGCCCTGGGGCCAACCGAAGATAAAGTCGAGCGAGATGTGTGGCAGGCCGTTGATGACCACGTAGGCGATGATAGCGACCAGCACCAGCGTGGTGATGTATGCCGCGGCACGGAACACGCCAAGCATGATCTTGTTGGACAGGTCCTTGTTGATGCGGCCCTTCTTGCCGTGGGAAAGGGCACGCTTGATGCGCTCGCGCGACGAGGTCGTATCGACCGTCGTGTCAACGGAATCGGACATAGCCTACCCCCTCTTCTTCTTGGAAACCAGGCGGACGATGCCCACCAGCGTGGCGGAAATGATAAACAGGACCACGCCCATGCCGAACAGCGCCGAGCGATGCAGACCCGAGGAATAGCTCATGTCGAGCGCAATCTGGCTCGTGAGCGTCGAGATGGGGCTCGCAATGCTGTCGGGAATAACCGGGGCGTTACCCACGACCATGAGCACGGCCATGGTCTCGCCGATGGCACGGCCCATACCCAGCACGATGGCATCCACGATACCCAGCTTGGCGGCAGGTAACACGACCTTATAGATAGTCTGCCACTTGGTGGCGCCCATGGCATACGATGCCTCGCGAATGCCCATGGGAATGGAATTGAGAGCATCGATGGTAAGCGTCGTGATGGTGGGCACGATCATAATGGCGAGCACGAACCACGCCGTCAGCGCGCCAAAACCAAGACCGCCGGTCAGTTGTGCGATAAACGGGCGGATGATGATCATGCCAAAGAAGCCATAGATGATAGAAGGGATGCCGGCCAACAGGTCAACGGCAGGGCTGATGAGCTTGCGCACGCGCTTGCTGGCGATCTCGACCAGATACACGGCCGTGCCCACGCCTAGGGGCACACCCATGGCGAGCGCGCCGACGGTCACCAGACCCGAGCCGGCAAGCAGCGACACGATGCCGTAGTGACCCTCAGAGGGCGCCCACGTAAAGCTAAAGAAGTCCGCCAGACCGATGTCGGTAAAGACGGGCAGCGCCGAGTACGTGGTAAAGACAAAAATCAGGATGACGGTAACAACCGCCAAGAACGCGCAGGCAAAGAAGATCCACTGCAGCGCCTTCTCCTTGATATAGGTGCTGCGCGATACGAGCGCCAGCTCGCGCTTCTTGGGCGCCTGACCATTCTGCTCAGTCTGGGAGTTTTCCTGTGCTTCCATGCTATTCACTCCCCTTCTCGTCGTTGGTGACGGGGATAAAGCCCGCCTCGCGAATCTGCTTGTCCATCTTTTCGGACGTCACATAGTCGATGTAATCCTGCGCCTGCTGCGAAGGCGCACCCTTCACAAAGAAGTAAAGGTCGCGTGAGATGGGATAGCCGCCGCTCGCGACCGTCTTCTCGGACGCCTCAACATGATTGACCGAGACGGCCTTGACCGAGGTCTTGGCGTTGAGGCTATCGACGAAGCCCAGCGAAATGTAGCCAATGGCACCGTGCGAACGAGATACCACGTCGCGCACCTGGCCCGTGCCCGAAAGAACGGCCGAGCGGCGATCGAACGGGGTGCCGTCCATCACGATGGTGCGGAATGCTTCACGCGTGCCGGATGCCTCGTCTCGGTTGATGACCTGAATCTTCAGGTCCTCGCCACCGACCTCTTTCCAATTAGTAATCTTGCCGGCATAGATATCGCGGAGCTGCTCGGTCGAGAGGTTATCGACCGGGTTATCGTCGTTCACGATGACCGCGATACCGTCGTGGGCAATGACGATGGGAGTCAGGCCCAGATCCTGTTCGTCGGCATTGAGTCCACGGGAGGAGCTGGCGATATCGGCCGTGCCAGCGCTGACGGCTTCGATGCCAGCGGAAGAGCCCAAACCGGAAACGAGCACGTCGATGCCGGTCTCCTCCTTAAAGCCCTCTGCCGCAATTTCGGCGATAGGAAGGCAGGTCGTGGAGCCGGCCACGGTAATGGAAGAGGTAGAAGATCCCGAAGAACAGGCGCACAGCGTAAGCGTAAGCACAGCGGCGCTCAGGACCGATACGATCTTTCTCATAGCATCACGCCGATCGCAGCATGGCGCCCACAGGTGCCGTCCTCGTTACGGTAGGAATAAAAGCGGTCGTTCTGGCGCACAGTCGAAAGCTGGGTATCCACGATATTATCCGCGTCCACACCGGCATCTACCAGCGCCTCACAAATGGCAGCGGAAAGATCGAGCATGCGAGAGGCACTCGCATCGATGCAAGAGAACTCGACGGCAAAGCGATCCATGAGTTCCTGGGATACCTCATATTCGTCAGCCAAGATATGGGGGCCGATATAGGCGGAAACGTCGCTCGCATCGCAGCCGGCAGCATCGCAAAGCGCCTGGCACGCCTTGGCAGAAATACGTGCAATCGTGCCCTTCCAACCGGAGTGCACCACGGCAAATCCGCCAGGGGCCACCAGCACCACGGGAGCGCAGTCGGCAAAGCAGAGCAGCACGGGCACGTCATGGGCCGTACAGACGATGGCATCGCAGCCCTCGGCAATCTGCTCGCGAACAGCCTCAAGATCGTCGGCGCCGTTCGAAGTCACCGTAACGATATGGTCACCATGTACCTGATTGGGCACGAGCAGATTATGCTCGCACTCAGTGGCGCCCATAGCTTCGAGCGCTCGACGACGATTTTCTTGAACAGCAAAGGGGTCATCGCCTACATGCGAGCCCAGGTTGAGCGAGGAGTACGCATCTTCAGAAACGCCACCGGTGCGCTCGGTAAAGGCAAAGCGGACATCGGATGTCGCGCCCTCCACCAACGTAACTCCATCATGGTCGACACGCGAAACGTTGTCCGCACGTGCTGCCATACTAAAGCCTCCTAATAACACAAGTACCGCGGCGTCGCCGCGCAGTCCGCGTTTATACGGCTGTCATACTTCCTTAAAAGGATACCCGCAGCGGTAGGGACCAAACGTAAAGGGAACGTAAGGAGATTGGAGGCTTTCGTTTACAAACGAGAAACAAAACGGGGTGCATCCAAATGGACACACCCCGTGCAGGTCGTTGAGAAAAACGAACTAGAAGCTACCGCGCTTCAGGAAGTCGGGAAGCTCGAACTGGTCGTTGCCAAAGTTGGGCAGCTCGGTACCACCGACGTTGCGGGTCGGAGCGGCCTGAGCCGGGCTGGCAGCCGGGGCGGTGCGCTGCGGCTCAGCGGAGGCAGCGGCCTTGCTCTGAGACTGCTGAGCAGCAAAGAGCTCATCCTGACGGTTGACGTTGGAGTCGGAGAAGCCCGTAGCGATGACGGTGATACGCACCTGATCGCCCAGGGACTCGTCGACAACGGTACCGAAGATGATGTTGGCCTCGGGGTCGACGGCGTTGGCGACAACGTCGGCGGCGTCGCTGATCTCCTGGATGCCCAGGTCCTTGGAACCGGCGATGGAGAGCAGCACGCGCGTGGCACCATCGATGGAGCTCTCGAGCAGCGGGCTGGAGATGGCCTGCTGGGCAGCGTCGACGGCACGAGTATCCCCAGAAGAGGTACCGATACCCATCATGGCGGTACCGGCCTGCTTCATGATGGTCTTAACATCGGCGAAGTCCAGGTTGATGATACCGGGGACGGTGATGAGGTCGGTGATGCCCTGGGTGCCCTGGGAAAGGACGCCATCGGCAATCGCGAAGGCCTCGAGCATGGTGGTCTTCTTCTCGGCGATGTCGAGCAGCTTATCGTTAGGAATGACGATCATGGTGTCGACGCAATCGGAGAGGGTCTTGATGCCCTCCTCGGCGCTCTTCTTACGCTTGCGGCCCTCGAAGGTGAAGGGCTTGGTCACGACGGCGACGGTCAGTGCGCCGACCTCGTTCATCGCGATATCCGCAACGATGGGAGCAGCGCCGGTACCGGTGCCGCCGCCCTCGCCGCAGGTGATAAACACCATGTCGGCGCCAGCGAGCGCCTCGGCGATGTCGTCGCGGGACTCATCGGCAGCCTTGCGGCCAACCTCGGGATTGGCGCCGGCGCCCAGGCCGCGGGTAAGGTCGGTGCCGATGTGCACCTTGATATCGGCATCAGAGATCGCGAGTGCCTGAGCATCGGTGTTGATGGCAACAAACTCGACGCCGCGGATGCCCTCTTCGATCATTCGATTGACCGCGTTGGTACCGCCGCCGCCGACGCCGACCACCTTAATGACGGCAAGGTAGTTGTTGATCTCTGTCTCGTGCATGTCGGTCCTCCGAACAAAGGTTATAGCCATAGCATGGGTCGACCCCTGCGCACATTAACCTTCAGGTTGAAAGTAAATGCAAAGGTAAACCGTATTATGTTTGCACATTATGAACGTATCAGTCAAATAATTGACCGTGAAAACCAAACAAACCAGATAAACGGCGTGGTATGGCCCCTCAACAAAGCATCAACCAGCGCTACGAGGTCGGAGCATTCCTAAATGTGTAGTTGCCCGGAGAGCGCACATTGATATACGTTACGCCCTCTACCTGCGAAAGCAACTTGGTGACTACGCGTTCCTTCTTGGCGATATCGTCCGAATCGCCCAGCGACACCTCAATGCCGTTATTGAGGTTTGCCGAGATGGCTTCGACCGAAGGCGTGGAAATATCCTTGACTTGTCCCAAGAACTCGCTCGAAAAACCACGCACATAATCCAGGCCGGCCTTAACGGCTTTGGAGTTCACCGCCTGGCCGGAAACCGGAGCGACATCCGCCGAGACATCAGTCAATAACACCGCGCCATAATGCTTGGCGAGCGCCAGCGCGGCATCGATTCCGGTCAAGGTATTTGAGCCCTGCCCTGTCGTGATGACGTTGCCCTGGTCGTCCACTTCGGCCGACGTCGACAGCGGGGCGATCCAGGTGTCATCGTCTCCGATAGCCCAGGCAAGGTCGTCGGAGCTGATATACGCAATGGCGATAACTTTACGCTCCGTCGGCGTGATGATAAGCGTATGGGGAAACTGGCGCTGGACATCCACGCCCGAAACCCACGGGTTCTGCTTGAGATCCTCGGTAATCTGGTCGGGATCGACGTTAAAAAGCGACGTTCCCTCGGGCAAGTCGATCAGCTGGATAGCATCGTGCTTCGTCACATGCTCGCTGCCTTGAATCTGAATATCAGTGGCAGTAAACAGTCCAGAGTTGATCACCACGATGGCAACGACGACGAGCACGGCCAAGACGGCCAGAACGCCGCCCACGATTTTGCCTTTGCCTGTAACGACAGAAGCGGCATCTGATGTTTTATTTGCCATCGCTCCAAGTGAAGATAACGGGTTGAAACCTTTTTTACTCGAAGGCTTCTTGGCGGTAGCCGGCACCGATGTCAGCGAGCGCGGTTTCGATGCGCCCAGCGTGAGACCTGGACGCGCCGCTTTAGTTCCCGTCGAGGGCTTGGGAGCTGCCATGGGACGGGCAGGCTTGGCGCCCATAACAGGCTTTGACGTCACCGAGGGACGAGAGGACTTTTTTGCGGCCGGACGATTACCGAGCTGCGAGCCGACGACCGGACGACTGGTCTGTCGAGCATGCCCGACAGACTTAGAGTGCGCGACGGTATTGCGTTGAGGTTTGGCAGGCGCGCCGGAACGCCCTCCGGCGCGGCGGAAGGTGGGTTTCGATGCTCTAGAAGCCGAGGAATTTAACTTCCGGTCTGAGCTCGATGCCATACGCCTCCCTCACCTTTCCGTGCACATGTCTGATAACCGCGGCAACGTCATCGGCCGAGGCAGTTCCGTTATTAACGATAAAATTAGCGTGAACGGGCGAAACTTCCGCGCCGCCAATCGAAAAACCCTTTAATCCACAATCCTCGATAAGCATCGGGCGGGTTGCGAAAGACAGACCCGCAGGATGCGCGACCCATGGGCTGCGTACGCTTGCGCCTTGTAAGGTACCGCTCCATGTGCTCGCGAATGTCGGCCTTGGGCGCCGGTTTAAGCTTGAGCACGCACTCGAGGATGATCTCATTGCGGGGAAGGCTACATTCGCGGTAGCCCCAAGAGATCTCGGACCCCGCATAATGCTTGATACCGGATGCCGGGTCAAACGTTACGACATCCTCAACCAGCGAGCCAATCCACTCGGTCCGCGTGCCGGCATTCATAGATATCGCACCGCCGACCGAACCAGGAATGCCAACGGCAAACTCAAGGCCCGAGAGGCTACGCGACAGGGCATCGTTGACCAGGCGCGCAAACATCACGCCCGCACCGACCGTCAGCGTACAACCGTCATCGGCAACAACCGTGCGCTGGAACTCACGTCCGAGCGAAATGACGGCACCGCGATAACCGCCATCGGCAACCAGCAGATTGGAGCCCTTGCCGATGATGACCCACGGCACCTGCTCGCGATCGAGCACCGCCACGGCGCGGCGGAGGGCATGATAGCTATGGCACGTCACAAAGAGGTCGGCCTTGCCGCCGATACGATAGCTCGTATGACGCGCAAGGCGCTCGTCCTCGATCACATCCGTGTCGATCATGCCCGAGAGCGCCATGACGGCGTTAAACAGACCCATTAGACTTAAGCGTCTTTCTTGGCAGTCAGATACTCAATGAACTCGGGACCGACGGTCGTAACGTCGCCGGCACCCATGGTGAGCAGCAGGTCGCCCTCGCCCACCATCTGCTCGAGCTCCTGATTGAGCTCAAGACGGCTGGAGCAGTACACGACCTCCTTGCCAGGATGCTTGGCGCGCACGGTATCGGCGAGCATCTTAGAGGTGACACCCGGAATGGGCATCTCGCCAGCCGAGAACACATCAATCAGCAGCAGTTTATCGGCATTGGCAAATGCATCGGCAAAGTCGTCGCACAGGGCCTGCAGGCGCGAATAGCGGTGCGGCTGGAACACGACGTCGACGTGCTTGTAACCCAGCGACGAAGCGGCAGCAAGCGTCGCCTTGATCTCGGTGGGGTGATGGCCGTAATCATCGACCACGGTGATGCCATCGATATCGCCCACGTGGGTAAAGCGACGGCGGACGCCCTCAAAGCTCGAGAGCGCCTTGGCGGCGGCGTCGATGTCAAGGCCCAGGACATGGGCGACGGTGAGCACCGCCGTGGCGTTGAGCATGTTGTGGCGACCAGGATTGCTCTTGATCTCCACAGCGCGCTCAGTGCCGTCCTCAAAGCGAACGATAAAGTCACTCTGGATGCCCTTGACATCCGGGTGCATGCAGACGATGTCGTTGCTCTCGGCAAAGCCGTAGGAAAGCACGTGACGGCCCGTCGACTTGGCGAGCTCGACCAGATGCGGGTCCTCACCGCAGACGATGACGGTGCCGTCCTCGCCCACCAGGCTCATGAATTTGGCGAAAGTTGCCTCGATCTCCTCGATACCCGAGTAGTGATCGAGGTGGTCGGCCTCGACGTTGGTCACAATGACTACGTTGGGGTTCAGGAACAGGAAGGAGCTGTCGGACTCGTCGGCCTCGGCGACAAAGTAGTCGCCCGAGCCGTTCTTGCCGTTCGTGTCATAGCCCTCGACGATGCCACCGATCAGGAAGCTCGGATCCAGACCCAAGCGGTCGAGCATGGTGGCACACATCGAAGACGTGGTGGTCTTGCCATGCGTGCCGGCAACAGCGACGGTGGTGTAGCCGTGACCCAAAGCAGAGAGCATCTTGGCACGGGGCCACACGGGAATACCAAGCTCGCGAGCGCGCACGAGTTCAGGGTTGGACTCCGGAATAGCGGTGGAGACAACAACCACGTCGGGCTTGACCTCGTCGATCGTGGCGGCCTCATGGCCCACATGCACCTTCACACCAGCGCGGGTAAGCTGGCGGATATAACGTGACGTCTTAAGGTCGGAGCCGGTAACGGCATAACCGCGCTCGTGCAGAACGAGGGCGATGCCGCTCATGCCAGCGCCGCCGATACCGATAAAGTGGGCGCTCTTAAACTCGGGCGCGGAGGTTGCAGTCTGGGAATCAGCCATGTGCTCGTGTACTCCTTGCGTAAACACTGCCTGTAACCCGTTAACTGTACCGCACCTACCGCATCAGCGCGAGGGCGACCGAAGATATCCCGTCTAACTAACGCAAACCCTCTACTGCATCCGCCAGAAGAGCGGCGGCTCTATCCTGAGCCAGACCACGCGCCGCCTGACGCATGGCGTCGCGCGCCGCCGCGTCATCGACCAGGTGCAGCAGCTCATCGGCAAAGGCAGAACCGTCGATATCGGCATCGGCGCAGAGCACGCCGGCCCCGGCGTCGACCAGATAACGGGCATTGGTGGTTTGGTGGTCGGCCGTCGCATGCGGGTACGGCACGAGCACCGAAGGCACGGCGAGCGCAGCGATCTCGGCCACGCTCGATGCTCCCGAACGCGATAGCACCAAATCGGCAGCAGCCAGCATGTCGCCCATGTTGTCGATGTAAGGCTGGACGCGGTAACGCTTCGCCTCCTCGAGCGTCAGCGCCAAAGCGCGCTCGGTCTCCTCAAAGCCGTCGGCACCCGTCGAATGCAACACATAGAGGTTCTTGCGCGAAAGCAGCTCGTTTTTGAGCGAAGCCACGCGCTCGTTGAGGTGCTGGGCGCCGAGTGAACCGCCAAAGACGAGCAGCAGCGTAGCGTCCTCGGGAACGCCAAGTGCCTTGCGGCCGCGAGCGCGATCGCCCTCGATCACCGAGCGACGTACGGGGTTGCCGGTCATGAGCACGTGGTCAGGGTCACCTTCGCGCTCAAAGACCGAACGCGCTGCCGGCACCGAGATGCACACGTGGGCGGCGTGGGAGTTCATCATCTTGTTGGCCAGGCCCGGAACAGAGTTCTGCTCATGCAGCAGATACGGAACGCCTGCGCCCTTGCACCACCCCAGCAGCGGAACCTCGACATAGGCACCAAAACCGATGGCGGCATCGGGCTTGCCGACCTTTGAGAAATGACTGGTGAGCGCACGCTTGGCCTTGTTGACACGCCACAGGGAGGTCAGCGCCGTCCAAGGACGGGAGCGGTCGAAGCCCGTGACCGTAATGGGCACAAAATCAAACCCAGCCTCGGGGACCAGACGACCCTCGAGCTTGCGCGACTGGCCCACGAACACAACGTGGTGGCCACGATCACGCAGCTCTTCGGCCAAGGCGAGCGCGGGGTTGATGTGTCCCGCCGTGCCGCCGGCTGCAATAGCAACGGTCATCTTATCGGTCATGGTAGTCCCTTCGTACACGCGGTCCCTGGTCGTCGGTGCGTAGACGCGCCGACGGGTCCGAGTTCAAATCGATTCGATTATATCCGCCGCCCGCGCTGCGAGGGCTGGGGCGCTGAGGACGACCTTGCGGAGCCGTCCGCGGACGTGGACGAGCTGCCGGCTCGGATGTAGAACCATCCAGAACGGTAAAGCCGCTACGCGAAGGTCGTTCACCGCGCACATGGGCTACGCCGGCGGTACTCTCATCCATAACGGCAAAGCTCTCGCGGCGACGGTCGTACTCATCGCGACGGGCGCTCTCGTACGAAACGCGCAGGATCAGACCGGCAAGCATAAGCGACACAATAATCGACGAACCGCCGTAGCTAATAAACGGCAACGGTTTGCCCGTCATGGGAAACACGTTGAGGATGCCCAGCGCGTTAATCAAAAACTGCACCGCGAGAATGACCGCGGAGCCAGACGCCATAAGCGCGCCCCGACGATCGGTCGCCTGCTCGGCAATGCGAAACGCCGAGTAGATCAGCATCGCAAACACCAAGAAGAACAGCACGGTTCCGACAAAGCCGACTTCCTCGCCAATGATGGCCAGGATGTAGTCATTGTGCGCCTCGGGCAGATACGAGTACTTCATGGTTGAGTTGCCGATGCCACGGCCGAACAGACCGCCCGAGGCAAAGGCCATGATGGCAAGCGTGGCCTGATAGCCGTCACCATACTCGTCAGCCCAAGGGTTCAAGGCAACCTGAATACGCACCATACGGTACGGCTCTGCGACAAGTGCAATCACGATCACGAGAATGCCGAAGATTAGCACGCCGATGATAAATCTCGGGTCGAGACCCGCAAACAACGCCATGCACATGAGGGTCAACAGGATGATCAGGACAGTACCGAAATCGGGCTGGATAAAGATCAGAAAGAGCGAAATACCCAGGTAGATGCCCATCTTGCGAAGGAATTCGTTGATGTTGCCACCGGGCGAAAAGAAGCGATCAAGCATGATGGCCGAATACGCAATGGCAAATGGCTTTAAAAACTCGGAAGGCTGGAACTGAATACCGGCGATGTTGAGCCAGCGCGTGGCGCCACGGCTGCCGCTGCCCACCAAGAACACCAGAAACAGTAGCCCTATCATGCCGATAAGGAAGATCCTAAGCACATCCTCCCCAAACCAGCTGTCCGGCAAAACGCGCACGATGGCAATCAGCGCCAGAACACCAACCACGGCAAACGCGGCCTGTCGACCCAGGAAAAACGTCGCCGAGCCATTCTCGTGCAGCGCCTCGACCGAAGACGCCGAGTACACCATCAGCAGACCAAAGCACACCAAAGTAAACAGGCAGGCCATAAATATCAGACGGGGGCGCATGATGCGGGCGGGAACGCCGGCAATATAGCGTTCGCTAAACGACTGCCTGCCACGACCGGAACGCGGTGTGCTGCGCCGCGAGGAAGCACGGTCCGAGTCGGGCCTCCTCATACCTTGTCGGGGGCTCTCCTCTCTCACCGGCAACCCCTATTCCATTTGCGATTTCGCTGCAGCGGCAAGCTGAGCCACGTAGTCCTTAAACACGCGGCCGCGCTCCTCATAGCCCGAGAACTCATCGAACGAAGAGCAGGCAGGAGAAAGTAAGATCACGTCGCCACGGCTCGACAGCGAACGGGCAACGTCCACGGCATCGCGTAGGTCATCCGCTTGGGCGATATCCACATCGCCATCGACATCGGCCTCGTCCATAGCGGCGGTAAAGCGCTCGCGCGCATCGCCAAAGCAGACGACCGAGCGCACGTTATCCATAACGACGCGCGCGAAGTCCGTGAGCGGCGTGCCCTTATCGTGGCCGCCGAGCAGCAAGATCACGTTGTCATCGGGAAATGCCGTCAGTGCCTTCTCGACCGCGTCGGTGTTGGTCGCCTTGGAATCGTTGACGTAGCGCACTCCGTCAATCTCGCCGCACGGCTCCACGCGGTGCTCGAGCGGCTGGAACGAGGCCAGACCGCGGCAAATGCCCTCGGGATTGGCACCGACGGCCAGGACAGCCGTGGCAGCGCACAGGGCATTGATAACATTATGATGGCCCGAGATCTTGAGCTCGGATGTAGCGATGAGCGGGGTCTCGACGCCCTTCAGGCGCACGATCATCTTGCCATCGCGCACAAAGGCGACATCCTCACCCTCTGGCTCGTCAAAGGCAACCTTGCAGATGCGACGACCCGGCGTGTAGATGTACTCATCGAACTCGTGAATGCCGGCGTCTTCGACGTCGACGACCACCAGATCGTCATCGACCATATTGTCAAACAGTTTGATCTTGGCAAGCGCATAGTTCTTATGGCTCTTATGCCAGCCCAAGTGGTCGGGAGTGATGTTGAGCAGCACCGCCACGCGAGGGTGGAGCTCGGTGGTCGTAGCAATCTGATAGCTCGAGAGCTCAGCCACAAACCACTCGTTGTGGGCTCGGCCGTCAATCTCGTTGATAGGCGGCTCACCGATGTTGCCGACAGCTACACTGGCCTCACCGGAAGCCTTGAGCAGATAATCGGTCAGCGACGTGGTGGTCGTTTTGCCGTTGGTGCCCGTGATGGCAATCCAGTTATCGGGCGACAGGCGATAGGCAAACTCGGGCTCACCCATAATCTGGGCGGCATGCTCGCGCCCGGCCTTAAAGAAGCCCGAGAACTCCGAGATGCCCGGGCACGTCACGCATACGTCATAGGCGCCCTCGACCTGTTCGGTCCCATAGACAAACGACGCACCAGCAGCCTCGAGCGCACGCGTGGCGTCATTGGGCTCAGAGGTGCCGCCGCCATACACGGTAACGGCACTTACGCGCTCGGGATGTGCCAGCGCCCAGCGGGCGACATCGAGACCGGATTTGCCCTGACCCAAAACGAGCAGGCTAAAGACATCAGCAAGAGGCATGAAAGACCACTATCCCAACTGGAAGAACAAAGCAAGGCCAACGGCACCAAAGGCCGCAGCGATAATCCAAAAACGGATGACGACCTTGGTCTCGGCCCAACCCTTCTTTTCGAAATGATGATGGATGGGCGCCATAAGGAAGACGCGCTTGTGCGTAAAGTGGAAGTAGACAACCTGAATCATGACCGAAAGGGTCTCAACGATAAACAGGCCGCCGATGATAAGGGAGACGACCTCGGTGTTGGTCATGATGGACGTGCAGGCAAACGCGGCGCCCAGGGCAAGCGAGCCGGTATCGCCCATAAAGATGCTCGCCGGATAGCAGTTGAACCACAGAAAGCCCAAGCAGGCACCGGCACACGCGGTGCAGAAGATGGACAGGTTCACGTCTCCGTGCAAAAACGCCATGGCAGCCATGGCGAGCATGGCGATCATGGAGGTGCCACCAGCAAGACCGTCAAGGCCATCGGTCAGGTTCACGGCATTAGAAAGACCGGCGATCATCAGCCAGCAAAAGACAATGTAGAGCCACGGGAACGAATAGCCGCAGATGGTGGTCGAAAGCACGCCAAGGTCGATCGTCAACCCACCGGGAAAACGAATCTCGGGGGCGACGCCGCACCAGTTGACGGCAAGCACCGTAAAGGTGACACAGATAATGGTTAGGCCGATCATCTTGGCATGAGGCGTCAGACCGAGCGAGCGCCCATGCGTAACGGAGGTCAGGTCGTCGATCAGGCCCAGCACACCGGTCGCCAGCGTGGCGAGCAGCACGAGCACGAGCTCGGTGGTGAGCTTTCCCATCAGCAGGCAGGTCAGCGAGATCGCGACGAGGATGACAACACCACCCATGGTGGGCGTTCCCTGCTTAACCAAATGACGCTTGGGGCCGTCGGCACGAACCTGCTGGCCGATACCCTCGACCTTGAGCAGCTTAATCCACCACGGCATGAGCAGCAGCGCAATGGCTGCGGCGATGCCAAGCCCCAAAAAAGCCTGATACGTTGGATACGAGGGATTGCCGAACATGGGCTAGCACACACCTTCCACAAAGCGGTCGAGCTCAACAAAGCGGGAACCCTTGACCAGTACAACATCATGTTTTTCAAGCGCGCCGCCCATGCGGTCGAGCACCTGCTGATAATCGGAGAACACCTGGATGCGGTCCTCGTCCATGCCCATCATGTGCGCGGCATCGGCCATAAGCTGGGCCAGCTCACCACCCACGCACGCCAGCATGTCGAGCTTCTTGGCGGCGGCATAGGCGCCCACGAGCTCATGCATGCGAGGAGCCTCATCGCCCATCTCGCCCATCTCGCCCAGGATCGCCATGCGAGACCCCGTGCATGAAAGCGAGCACAGCAGATCGAGGCCGGCTGCCATCGATTCGGCGCTGGCGTTATAGGAATCGTCGATGATGCGTGCACCGCTCTTGGCGCGCTTGATCTCCTGGCGGTGCCCGGTGATCGTAAGACCCCTAAAGGCAGCATCGATCTGCTCGGGCGTCACGCCCAGGCGATAGGCAACCGCGGCGGCCTTAACGGCATTAGGAACGGACTGCACGCCGGGGATGGCAAGCATGGTATCGATTGTCTCGCCCTGACCAAAATCGAGCGTAAAGACCGGACGGCCCTCGTCATCAACGCGAACGTCGCGGGCGCGGACCTCATCATCGTCAGAGACACCGGCCAGCATCACGTCGATACCAGCAGGCCGGGCGAACGTATCGCGAATGAACGGCGTAAAATCGTCCTCGCCGCCCAAAACCAGCAGCGGCAAATAGTCGCCGGCGGCGCACATGCCCTGGACAATCTCGGCCTTAGCGCGGGCGATGTTCTCGCGGCTGCCCAAAATGCCGATATGAGAGGTGCCGATCTTGCTCACGATGGCAAGGTTGGGATTGGCGGACTGGGACAGGCGCTCGATCTCGTGGAAATGGTTCATGCCCATCTCGAGCACCAGGACCTCGGTATCGGCCGGAGCGGAAAGCACCGTGAGCGGCATGCCGATCAGGTTATTGAAATTGCCCTTGGTGGCCCAGACACGATAGCGCTTGGCGAGCACAGCGGCGAGAACGTCCTTGGTCGTCGTCTTGCCGATGGAACCGGTAATGCCAACGACCAGGCAGCCAAGCTCCAGGCGATACGCGTGCGCCAAACGCAGCAGAAACTCCTCGGGATCATCGGTCAGCAAGATGGCACAGCCCTTGTCCTGCGCCAGCGAGACCAGCTCGGCCTCGGGCTCACGCGTCATCACGACGGCGCCGGCACCCGACTGGACGGCACGGGAAGCAAAATCATTGCCGTCGACGTTTTCACCGGGAAAGGCGACGAAAATCGTCCCTTCCTCGACCTGGCGCGAGTCGATAACGCACCCGCGGCATACCCGATCGACTTCTCCCGTCACGGTTCGGGCCCCTGTTGCGGCCGCGAGGTTGTTGACGGCGATCTCTATCATTGCAGCTCCCCTGTAAACCTAAATAATGCTATCGGCGTATTGTATCCCAGCGCCGCGCATGCGTGGTGCAGGGCATGTGAACACCCCTCATATGGGACAACAAACCACGCCCCAAAGATTGTAACCCCCTACTTCGTGTGTGGGATACCCAGCACGTCGAGCGCGTTGGCCATAATGGACTGGAACGGCACCGCAGCGGCATCTGAGCCGCTCGGCGTTCCGTCGAGCGTGATATAGCACAGTACCTTGGGCGATTGTGCCGGTGCAAAGCCCATAAAGGACGACATGTAGTTCTCCTTGAGGTAGCCGCCGTTCTCGTCGGCACGTTCGGCCGTACCGGTCTTACCCGCCACGTCATAGCCGTCAACCGCGCCGCCAACGCCCGTTCCCTCCGACACGACCGTCTGCATGCACGATGTCACCTGGGATGCGGCGTCCTCCGAAATCGCGCGCTCGCCTTCGCCCCAGTCCCTCTCGTCGCCTTTGCTGGACTTATAGAAGTGCGGGGTCATCATCACGCCGCCGTTGGCGATGCCGCCCACGGCACGTGCGATCTCAATCGGCGAGACAGACAGCGCCTGTCCAAAGCTCATCGAGCCCAGCGTGGCGCCGTCATACTGGTCACGCTCCTTGACGATGCCCAGGCTCTCGCCCGGAAAATCGACACCAGAGCTGTGACCGATGCCCCACTTGTCCACATAGGCGGCAAAGTCGTCGGCACCGATCTTGCGCCCCACCAGGACAAATCCCACGTTGGACGAACGGCGCATCATCTCGCGCACATCCATGGTCATGGCGTAGTCGCGCTTGTCGGCATCGGTGACGGTATCGTCGCCCACCTTGATGCTCGCCGGCACCTCAAACGACGTACTCGACCGCACGACACCCAAGTCGAAGCCGGCGCCCGCCACGAGCGTCTTAAAGACCGAGCCGGGCTCGTAGGCGTCGGTGACCAGGCGCAGGTTCATATCCTCGGTCTTGGCGTTTTCCAAATTGGTCTGGTCGTAGGTCGGATACGAGCAGGCTGCCAAGATCTCGCCTGTCGTAGGATCGGTGACCAGCGCCGAGCCGTTCTTGGCCTTTGTCTTCTCGACAGCCTCTGCCAGGGCATCCTCGGCCGCACGCTGGATATTGACGTCGAGCGTCGTCACGAGATCAACGCCGTCGACCGCAGCCACCTTTTTATAGGCACCGCCCGCGATATAGCTGCCGTCCCTCGCGCGCTCGCGTACGAGAGAACCGTTCGTGCCGGTCAGAAGCTTGTTGTATTGCTTTTCGAGACCCGTCAAGCCGTCGTTGTCTACATTCACTACACCCAGCACCTGCGATGCCAGATTGCCGTATGGATATACGCGCTTCATGGCCTGCTCAAAAAGCACGCCGGGCAGGTTCTTCTTCTCCAGCGCCGCAGCGTCGTCTTCGTCCACCTGGCGCTTGATATACACCCAGGTTCCATCGGACTCAACGAGCTTGCGGCAGGTCTTTTTATCGATTCCAGTTGCCTTGACCAGCGCCGACACCGTCTTGTCAACATCCTCGACAAGCTGGGGGTTCACGGCGATGTTGCGACATTCGACCGACGACGCCAGCACGTTACCGTTGCGGTCGTAGATGGTGCCACGTTTGGCATAGAGGGTCTGCGCAAGCAGGCGGCGCGCATCGGCACGCTCGCGCAGTTTATCGGCTTCGACAATTTGATAGCCGGCAAGGCGAAAGACGCCCAAGCCCAAGCCAAGCCCAATGAGGCCCATGACGGCTTTGCGGCGAGGCAGAGGCGTGCCTGTGAGCCATTCGGTCGACGAACTCTTGCGCGACCTGGTGTTATGCACTTGAGGGCCGCCCGAGCCGCGAAGTCGCGACGCCGGGTCGTTGCCACGGGACTGCCCGGCGTTGTAAGATTGCCGACCCGTTCCTTGATAACCAGAACGTCCCCGCGACGAGGGACGTCCAGAACCGCGGCCCCCATCGGAACCGCGGCGATAGTCATTTGTCATACTCAGCTACCGTCTTGCTACTGAGCGGTCGCGGTCGCGTTGGCGCCCGCGGCTGCATCCTGCGAAAAGTCAAGTGTAACGCTCTCGCTGGGCTCCACCATGCCATAAGTGCCCGCAAGGTCGCGAATGCGCGTGTCGGCGCCATAGACCGAATGCATGACCTCCAGGTCGGAGCTCTCATCGGTCGCCTTTTCGAGCGTGTTGGTAAGCTCGGCGTTGCTGTTGAGCACCTGGGCCGTAACGCCGGCGAGCGCCACGCGGGCGACGCCGATCGTCATGAAGATAGCCGCAATGATGCAAAACGTTTTAAGAACGCTCATGAAAACCGGGCTTACCGCCTGGTTTGCCTGACGGCCCGCGCCCGTGTAGACATCAAAGCGCGGCGTGCGCTGCTCACGGGGAGCAACGGGGGCCTGCGGCGTCTCACGATAGGCGGGCATGGCGTTCATATCATAGGCGAGTGCTGCGCTTGAAGTGTTGTAGCCCATGATATGCCGCCTCCCATCCCGAGTACGTTGGTAGTGTGTTTAAGCTTCGTTTATGGTGCGAGCGGGAGGTCCAATATCGCGCGGTCGCGCCTACAGACGCTGCGCCACGCGGATTTTGGCTGATCTCGCCCGAGGGTTGCGCTCAACCTCATCAGGCTGGGCAACCAAGGGTTTGCGGGTGATGACCTTGAGTATCGGCACGTTGCCGCACACGCACACCGGAATCTCCGGCGGACACGTGCACCCCTGGCTCATCTCCTTAAAGTGATTCTTTACGATACGGTCCTCAAGCGAGTGATACGAGATGACGCAGATACGTCCGCCCGGATTGAGCCACCTGGTGGCGGCATCAAGCCCTCGTTCGAGCACATCGAGCTCGTGATTGACCTCGATGCGAATGGCCTGGAAACTTTTCTTGGCCGGGTGTCCGCCATGCCGACGAGCGGCAGCCGGGATACCCGCCTTGATGATCTCGACAAATTGGCCGGTGGTTTCGATCGGTTCTTGCTCGCGGCGGCGCACGATCTCGCGCGCGATCTGCGAGGCGAACTTCTCTTCGCCGTAGACGCGTAGAATCCGGGCGAGGTCGTGTTCGTTATAGGTGTTGATGACCTCAGCTGCGTTTAAGGTGTTATTACCCGGATCCATCCGCATGTCCAATGGGGCGTCCTCGTTATACGAAAAGCCCCTGCCAGGGATATCGAGTTGCGGTGACGAAACGCCCAAATCGAACAGGAAGCCATCGACCCCAGGCACCTCGGCCGAGCAAAGCAGCTCGTCCAAGTCGCCGAAGTTGCCCTTCAGCAGCTGGTGCGGAACGCCGGGAACCTCGCGGTCCAGACGGGCGCCAGCGGCCTCGAGGGCCATGTCGTCCTGATCGACGCCGAGCAAAAGGCCCGTCTCCCCCACCTGTGCGGCCATCTTTACCGAATGGCCGGCACCGCCAAGGGTGCAATCGCAGACAACGGAGCCGCTCTTTAGCTGCAGCGACTCAAGCACTTCGCCGAGCATGACAGGTTCATGCCGATATTCTTGTGTCAAGATCCCACGCTCCATCCGTTACCCGTGCCTTGCCCTTACGAGAAGAAGAGGTCCAGCAGGGCCTCATCGTCATCGTCCTCATCGGCCGCGGCGCGATCCCAAACCTCAAGGTGGTCGTAGTTGCCCACAACCGTGACCTCGCGGTCGAGGTTCGCCTGCTTGCGGAGAGACTCGGAAAGACCGATACGACCGGCGCTGTCCACATCCATCGACGTGGTGCGCTTGTTGATCGCCCTCATGAGCTTCTGGTCGTTAATGTCACGCGGGTTAAAACCCTCGTGGCCCTCACGACCCGCGAAGAGTCCTTCGACCCACTTATCGAAGGCCTCGGCAGAGAACACGTACAGAGCATCGACATCCAGGGCTTTGAACACGCGAACGTGCTCTCCAAGCTCCTCGCGAAGGGGTGCAGGCAGGGACAGACGACCTTTTGCATCGAGATTGCGCTCGTATGCACCAGTCATTCCCATGTGCGCCCTCCCCTCGGTTACTCAGATGGCACGTACGCGGGAAACCACCCCGCCTGTCGACGTCATCAATAATATGGGGAACCGCCCCATTTTTCAACACCTTTCCCCACCCCTTCCCCCACCCCTCCCCACCATTCCACCCCCAATATGTTGTAAAACACCC
>UQPI01000028.1 GCA_900542945.1 uncultured Collinsella sp. | reverse complement strand
TAGCGCGTTACTACGCAGCAAACATTTTTGAGCCCCGCACCGCGCAGCACCTCGAGCGTCGGCATACCACTCGTGCGGCTCGGTTCACCATCATCGCTCTGGCGCTCGCGTCCATCGACCAAAATCCACGCGGGAACATTGTGTCGAGCGTCATAATGACGCTTGCGAACCATCTCGATAAAGGCATTCGCCTCATCCTCGGACTCAATATGGACCAGCTGGGCAATAAACCGGCTCTTGCGGTCCACAAACTCGCCCGAAGCCTCATTATTCGATTGCAGAGTAAAATAGCTGTCCAACAAAGCCCCTCAACAAAACTAAGCGCGGCAACAAACAGCCTCAATAATACGATAACCCTAGTAAAAAGAATGGCAACGCCGATGATTCCGTCAACGAAAGCGAGAACCCGTCAGCGCGAGCAAGGTGCCTTGAAAGCCGAGGGCATTGACCTTATGGTCATGCCCGAAGGTTTGAAAGGCAGATTGCCGCGCTGACGGGTTCGCAGCGTCAACAAAGTGCCAAGTGGGCCGATAAGCCGGGTTCTGTCGTGAACGGTCATTTATCTTGTCTGCACGTTACCGTGCAGCTCCACGCACGCTACCCGAACGCGGACCGGGCCGGCCCATAGCGTTCCTATTCGCGCTTGCTCCGGATGGGGCTTGCCAAGCCGCCGTGTTGCCACGACGCTGGTGGTCTCTTACACCACCGTTTCAGCTTTTCCCTTTACGCCTTGCGACGCAGGTGGGAGTCTTCTTTTCTGCGGCGCTTTCCGTCGGATCACTCCGCCCGGCCGTTAGCCGGCATCCCGCCCTCTGGAGCCCGGACTTTCCTCACGCGTGCTGCAAGCAGCACATCGCGCGACCGTCTGGCCCACTCAGCAGTGCAAGAGTGTAGCACACCGTTGCCGCAGGCAACGGCACAACACAAGCGCTCGCACGATAAACCAAGAACCACCCATGCGCTACAATAATCACGTCGATGGGCAACGTCGTCAGTCGAGACGCGACCGCGCTCCGCACCCCTCCGTCTACTCGGTGCGTTCCCGCCTCCTCCCCGAGGCGGGATGTCGGCATTTTTCATGCACCGACAACCCAATAGCCTGTGGACAGCCCGGACATCATTGCGCACGAGCAGCATCGCGCGCATCAGCAGCAGATACAAAAAGGGACCCATCCATTACGGACGGATCCCTTAAAACAAGTGATCGTCAAACCGATTTACTCGGCGTCGGTCTCCTCGTCCTTCTTCTCGGAAGGCAGCGGAGTAACCTCGATCTCGACGCCCAGAGTCTCAGCAGCGGACTTCATGGACAGGGAGATACGACGACGGTCGAGGTCGATCTCCATGACCTTGACCTGAACCTTGTCGCCCACGTGGGTGACCTGAGAAGGCTGATCGACGTGCTTGTTGGCCATCTCGGAGATGTGCACCAGGCCCTCGATGCCCTCGCCCAGGTCGACGAAAGCGCCGAACGGGACAAGCTTGGTCACAGTGCCCTCGACGATAGCACCGACGGGATACTTCTTGACCAGTGCGCGCCACGGATCCTCGGTGGTCTGCTTGAGACCCAGGGAGATACGCTCGCGGTTGAGATCGACGTCGAGAACCTCGACCTCGACCTCCTGGCCGACCTTGACAACCTCGGAAGGATGGTTGACGTGGTTCCAGGAGAGCTCGGAGATGTGGATGAGGCCGTCGATGCCGCCGAGGTCGACGAAGGCGCCGAAGTCGACGATGGAGGAAACAGTGCCCTGGAGACGCATGCCAGACTTGAGCTTGGACAGGATCTCGGAGCGCTCGGCCTTACGGGACTCCTCGAGCACGACGCGACGGGAGAGGACGACGTTGTTGCGGTTGCGGTCCATCTCGATGACGCGGGCCTCGATGCGGGTACCCATGTAGGACGTGAGGTCCTTGACGCGACGGAGGTCGACGAGGGAAGCGGGCAGGAAGCCACGCAGGCCGATGTCGAGGATCAGGCCGCCCTTGACAACCTCGATAACCTCGCCCTCGACGTTCTCGCCAGAGTTGAACTTCTCCTCGATGCGGTTCCAAGCACGCTCGTACTCGGCACGCTTCTTGGACAGGACCAGACGACCGTCCTTATCCTCCTTCTGGAGAACCAGTGCCTCGATGGGATCACCGAGTGCAACGATGTCTGCAGGGTTAGCGTCCTTGCGGATGGACAGCTCGCGGACCGGGATAACGCCCTCGGACTTGAATCCGATGTCAACGAGCACCTCGTCATGCTCGATCTTAACGACAGTGCCGTTAACGAGATCGCCCTCATCAAAGTCGGTAATCGTACCGTCGATGAGGTTGTTCATCTCCTCCTCGTTGACATCGTCAAGAGAGAAAATGGACGAGTTCTGAATCTCACTCAAAGGTGGACCCCTTTCGAACTACGGGGCCCCGATTGCTAGGACCTACAGAAGGGTGCGACAAGCACACAACGTTTAGGAACACTCGGGAGCCGACAGATACTAATGTGACGCTTATGCAATCACGTTCGTATAGGTTACGGGGAAATCATTTCGATTTCAAGCGTGAACTGCGATTTTTTACTCGTATGGAGACTTTTTCGCAATCTTGTGAACGACTGTCTCCACAAGTTGACGATAAGCAGTGAAGCATACTGCTTTGGGGTAAAGTATCCCAGACATACGATTCTGGAACGATTTTTCGAGAAAGGTGCCCGCGTGCTCAAAGCAGTCGTTTTCGATATGGACGAGACGCTTCTTAGCATCAACCTCAACGCGTTCATCCTTCGCTATTTTAAGGATGTCTCATCGATGCTCGCGGATATCGGACGTCGCAGCCGCGGGGGCACGATGGCACGCCTCGGCACCATCCTGGTCGACCTCAACGCCAATCGTCGCAACAGTACGGACAATCGCACCAATCTTGAGTTTTACCAGGAAGAGGTTGAGCGCCGGTGCGGCATTTGCCTCTCGGACCCACTCATCTACGAGGCGTTTACCTACTACGATCGCGAAGTCCTGCCGTACAAGAATGACGAACTCATCAACGCCCATGCCATGCCGGGCGCACACGCCGCGCTCCAGGCCGTACAGGACGCAGGGCTGCGCTGCGCGCTCTTTACCAACCCCAGCTTTCCGCAGGGGGCCATCGAGTGCCGCATGGGTTGGGGCGACCTGGCCGACGCCCCCTTTGAGCTCGTCACGCACATGGGAAACACCACCCGCTGCAAGCCCGATGCCACCTACTATCTAGAGCAGCTTCAGGTGATGGGGCTCGAGCCGCACGAGGTCCTTATGGTTGGCAACGACCCCAAGCGTGACTTCCCCAGCCCCGCCTGCGGCATTCAGACTGCCTATGTTGGTCAGGGAAAACCCGGCCGAGCCACCTGGCGCGGAACCATAGAAGACTTCGCCCGCGACTTTAACGCCGTAGTAGAAGCCTTCTACGAACACCAAGTAGCCGACGAACTGTCCTAGCACACTTGGGTCTTGCCGATCATGATGTTGAGGATCTCGACGTCGGTGTCCTTCATGCCCACACGGCCCACGTAGCCCATGCTGGCAATCGTCTGCTCGACGGTATCCTGGATCAAACCCTCGCCGGCACGGAAGCCACGCCCCTGCATGGCCATGTCATGTCCCAGAATCGCCGCATCGACGGCAGCCGAAATCTTGGCGGCGCAGCTCGCCTTGGCTCCATCGCACACGATGCCGCCAACGTTACCGAGCGTATTGGAGACCGTCGCACCGATTTGCTCGCGCGTGCCACCGCACAGCCAGGTAATCGCAGCGCCGGCGCCGCACGCGGCGCAAATAGCACCGCAAAACGCCGAGAGCGCACCGATATAGCTCTTGATATGCACGGCAATGAGATCGGACAGCATCACGGCGCGCACCAGGCGGTCGTGGTCGCAGCGCAGGTACTCGGCATACTCCATAACGGGCAGTGCGCAGGTAATGCCCTGGTTGCCCGAGCCACACACAATGGCGACCGGCAGCGCGCAGCCGTTCATGCGGGCGTCGGACCCGGCGGCCGCACGGGCACGGGCACGGCAGGCGACGTCATCGGCACGAGCACCCAGCAGCGTACGACCCACCTCGGCGCCCCAAGCGTGCGCAAGGCCCTCGGCACTGATTGCGCCATTCAGCTCAATCTGACGCTCAACGGCAGCGCGGGCGCCCTCAATGTCACCGTCCTCGATAAAGTCGATGATGGAATCAATGGACATGGGCGTATCGGCGTTATCTGCCGCACGCTCGGCCACCACGCGCTCGGCGCAGGCGGCGCACTCCCCCGCCGACTTGCCGCATACCGGAATACCATCGAGCGTATGGCACGTGACATTAGTGTGGTGATCGGTAATCTCGACGACCGCGGTATGGCCCCCGGCCGTCGCAGTCACCTTGATGTAGAGGTTGGGCACACCCTCGACAAGCGACACATCGCAGTAGCCGGCGTCGGCGAGGAGCTCGGCCACACGAGCGCGGTCTTCATCGTTAACGCTCTCGAGCACCTCAAGCGCGCTCTTAGCGTCGCCGCCCACGGCACCCAGCACGGCCGCGGCCTCAATACCGTGCATACCGCCCGAGTTGGGCACGGTCACGCTCTTAACGTTCTTGATTATGTTACCCGAGCAGGCAACATTCATATGATCGGGTTCGCAACCGAGCGTCTGGCTCGCCAGCGCCGCTGCATAGGCAACGGCAATGGGCTCGGTGCAGCCGAGTGCACAGACAAGCTCGCGGTTCAAAACATCGCAAAACGCGGCATCACGGATGGAATCGGTAGGCATAGGTATCTCCTGCTTGCATAACGGGCTGGACTCTCAAAAAAGTTAGCTCCTTTATTTGATAACAATGCATCAAAAACCGCAACCACGGTTCCGGCGGACGGCGCTCAAGCACAAATTGGCGGCATTATTCATGAGAAGCCGGTCTTGTTGCCTGCTAAAGCGTTTGACCAAAAAACGCCCGAGCGTTTACGCAAAAGTCGCGCTATCATGCAGTCGAACGCGGTAAACACCTTTAGCATTTGCGCCGCACAGACCAGAGAGGAACCATCCATGAAGATCGGTATCGGTAACGACCACGCCGCCGTCGAGCTCAAGAACATCATTTCCGAGCACCTGAAGGAGCGCGGCTGCGAGGTCGTGAACTTTGGCACCGACACCTCCGAGAGCTTTGACTACCCCATCGCCGGCTACAAGGTGGGTAAGGCCGTTGCCAACGGCGACGTCGACCTGGGCATCCTGATCTGCGGTACCGGCGTCGGGATCAGCCTGGCTGCCAACAAGGTCGAGGGCGTACGCGCCGTCGTATGCTCCGAGCCCTTCAGCGCCAAGCTCTCCCGCATGCACAACAACACCAACGTGCTCGCCTTTGGCGCCCGCGTCGTAGGCTCCGAGCTCGCTAAGATGATCGTCGACGAGTGGCTCGACGCCGAGTTTGAGGGCGGCCGCCACGAGCGTCGCGTCAACCTCCTCAACGAGATCGACCAGACCCGCGGTCTCAAGGTCGTCGACGAGGCCTAAAGACTTACAACGCCATACGCTAGCGACAGCCCCCGCCTGGAATGCACGCACATTCCAGGCGGGGGCTTTTTAGTAGATTTCTAGGCATGTCCCAAAAATCAGCTGGAATATAAAAGGGCGCCGCGGATGGAGTTCCGCGGCGCCCAAGCCACACGCTAACAGCTTTAAGGAGTCAAAGCTGGTTTAGCCAAAGAAGCGCTTGATCTCGATCTCGGCGTTCTCCAGGCAGTCGGAGCCGTGGATCACGTTGGCGTTGACATCGACAGCGAAGTCACCGCGAATGGTGCCGGGCGCAGCATCAAGCGGATTGGTGGCGCCCATAAGGGTGCGCATCTTGGAGACAGCGGAGAGACCGGAAACGACCATCTTGACGACCGGACCGCTCGTCATAAAGTCGCAGAGACCGCCAAAGAAGGGCTTGTCGGCCAGATGAGCGTAGTGCTCCTCGACGGTAGCGCGCCCGAGCGTGGTCATCTCCATGCGCTCGATGACAAGGCCGCTGCGCTCGATGCGAGCAACGATCTCGCCGATCTTGCGATCGCGCACCGCGTCGGGCTTAATCATGATGAAGGTCTTCTCGATAGCCATAAGGTAGCCTTTCAAGTAGGTTCGCGCGTGCCCAAGTCCCATTCCGGCACCCGCCCGGACTGCATCGTAACAGAGTTTTAGCTGCAGTTAAACAAAAAGCTATTTATTGAAGCGCTACAATTTATAAAAGCGCTCCATATGTGTCACTTCTGTTTCGAAGCCCGATTAGAGTACCATCCGACCGCCCATCAACCGCATCGAACCGAGCGGACGGTCGGTTGCCGCCTGTGAACGTACCCCCTACACAACCTGCCCAAAGGTCCTACAGAAGTTCTCGACAAGCCCCTCCCCCATAGCAACAAAATACGGACGCCCGCATCAGCAGACGCCCGTAAAACAAAAACGATTTATCAATAAATGGACAATACGTCTTCAGCCAAACCTTTACTTTGCCCCGTGACCCATCTCGACAACCTTGGTTAGCGATCCAAACACGCCTTCGTCGGCCACGAGCTGCGCCTCGGCACGCTGCAGCTGCACGGCAACGGCGGCAGGGGCGGTACCGCCCTCGGTCGTGCGTGCGGCGACAATCGACGGGATGTCGAGCGCCTCGGTAATGTCGCGCTCAAAGAGAGGGCTTGCCTCCTGGAACACCTCAAACGGCAGGTCCTCAAGATTGCAGCCGTGCTTCTCACACATCAGGACCAGATGGCCCACCACGGCATGTGCCTCACGGAACGGCAGACCACGCTTAGCCAGGTAATCGGCAACATCGGTGGCGGCAAGATGTCCCACGCCGCACTCGCGCGCCATGGCATCCTCGTTGACGGTCCAGGTCGAAATCATTCCGGCCATAACGGACAGGCACTGCATGAGCGTGTGAGCGGTATCGAGCGCGCCCTCCTTGTCCTCCTGCAAGTCCTTGTTATAAGCGAGCGGCAGGCCCTTCATGGTTACCAGCAGCTGCACCAGGTTGCCGTACACGCGACCGCTCTTACCGCGGATAAGCTCGGCAAAGTCGGGATTCTTCTTCTGCGGCATGATAGACGAGCCGGTGGAGTAGGAGTCTGAAAGCGTGATAAAGCCAAATTCGGAGCTCGACCACAGCACGATCTCCTCGGAAAGACGCGACAGGTGCATCGCCATGACGGATCCGGCGTAATGCAGATCGAGCAGGAAATCACGGTCGGAAACCGCATCGAGCGAGCTGGGAATCACGCCCGCAAAGCCAAGTTCGGCAGCCGTCATCTGGCGATCGAGCGGATAGCTCGTACCGGCAAGCGCGGCAGCACCCAGCGGGCAGTTGTCGGCGGCATCAAAGGCGGCCTTCAGGCGCGTAAAGTCGCGCGCGAACATCCAGGAATACGCCAGCAGATGATGCGAGAGCAGCACGGGCTGAGCGTGCTGCATATGCGTGTAGCCCGGAAGAATCACCTTGTCGTACTTCTTGGCCGCATCCACCAGCACATGGCGCAGCTCAAGATTGGCCTCCATGAGCTCCTTGGCCAGCGCCTTGACGCCCAGGCGCGTATCGGTCGCCACCTGGTCGTTGCGCGAACGCCCAGTATGCAAGCGCTTGCCAGCCTCGCCGATACGACGCGTCAGCTCGCTTTCGATGGACATATGAATGTCCTCGTCGTTGATATCAAAGGTGAAGTTGCCGGCATCGATATCCTGTTCGATTCCGGTCAGGCCCTCGGCAATCGCCTGCTCGTCCTCGGCGCTGATAATGCCCTGGGCCGCCAGCATCTTGGCATGTGCCTTAGATCCGGCGATATCCTGCTTATAGAGATGTTTGTCAACCGGCAACGACGCGCCAAACTCCTGCGTGACCTCGGCCACGCCTGCCTCAAAACGACCGCCCCAAAGAGCCATGGAACCGTCCCCTTTCATCAAATCCCAAAACAAGCGCCCAAAGCAATGCGCCCTGTCGCTAAAGCGATTTCTCAACCGCTAGTTTTGCATATTCCCCACCATGTGCGAGGCCATATAGCTAATTTGCAAAGAAGTGACGCGCCATGCACTTGGCGCCCAACGTCTCCCTCCGAATGTTGCCCTGCGAACCATCGATCCAGGTCTTTAGGCTCATAGGAACGTCCTCGACCTTTGCAGCATCGAACTCGGGCGCGAGGGCAAGTAAAGCATGCACGATAGCATTGAACATAATGGATACTCCCCATATATATAGGCGCAGGGCCGTCAAATTGATAGGAGGAGCCCCGCCGGACAACCCCGGCGGGGCTCGGACTCAGCCGCAGACGCGGCATCATATATGCGGGCGGAACGTAGGGGCCACCGATGTTAAGAAGTGTCAGCAAGCATAACGAAAGGTAGGGACCCCATGCGCCCGTTATGTATCACGCGGATGGGCCGCGCGGATACCAAAGGAAGGAGGCGCTAGGCCTGGGCGGCAGCAGAGCTGGGGCCCTGGACCTTAGCCCACGTCTTGAGCGACAGCGTATCGATCTCGATAAAGCCGGCGCTGGCCTTCTCGTCAAACGTAGTGTCGCGGTCGTAGGTAGCCAGACCGTAGTCATACAGGCTAAACGGGCTCTTGCGGCCGACGACATGGCAGTTGCCCTTAAAGAACTTCAGACGGACGGTGCCGGTCACGAACTTCTGGGTGTCGGCCATAAAGGCATCGAGCGCGTTTTTGAGCGGGCTGTACCACTGGCCGTTGTACACGGCGGTGGCCCAATCCTGCTCGAGCTTAATCTTGGTCTTGAGCAGGTCGCCCTCGACGCAGATGTCCTCGAGCGCCTTGTGGGCGGTGATGAGCGTCAGGGCGCCAGGAACCTCGTAGCACTCGCGACTCTTGAGGCCCACCAGACGATCCTCGACCAGGTCGAGACGGCCAAAGCCGTTGTCACCCGAAATCTTGTTGAGGGCGATGACGATCTCGGAGAGTTTCATCTTCTTGCCATCGACGGCGACGGGCTTGCCCGCCTCAAACTCAATCTCGGTGTAGGTCGGGGTGTCCGGCGTGTCCTCGGGGTTCTTGGTCATAACCCAGGCGTCGTCGAGCGGCTCGTTCCAGGGATCCTCCAGGTGACCGCACTCGATGGCGCGACCCCACAGGTTGTCGTCGATGGAATAGGGGTTGTCGTTGGCGCCCTCGGGAACCGGCACGTTGTGGGCGTGAGCATAGGCAACCTCATCGGGCCGGCACTTCAGATCCCACTCGCGAACCGGGGCGATAACCTTAAGCTCGGGGTCGAGGGCCTTGACGGCAGCCTCAAAACGAACCTGGTCGTTACCCTTGCCGGTGCAGCCGTGGGCGACGTAGGTCGCGCCAAACTCGTGAGCGACCTCGACAAGCTTCTTGGCGAGCAGCGGGCGAGACAGCGCGGAGAGCAGCGGGTACTTGTTCTCGTACATGGAGTTTGCGGCGATGGCCTTAGTCAGGAACTCATCGGAGAACTCGTCGCGCAGGTCGAGCACCTGGCAATCGAGAACGCCCAGGTCAAGCGCCTTCTGCTTCTTGGCATCCAAGCCGGTCTCCTCCTGGCCCACGTTGCCGCAGACGCAAACGACATCGAGATTCTTCTCGTCCTGGAGCCACTTGACACATACGGATGTATCAAGACCACCGGAATATGCGAGAACGACTTTTTCCTTGCTCATGGCTGTTTCCTTTCGCCCTTGGTAGCTAGTTAGAACATCGGTCAGTTGCAAGTCATTTCGAGGTCAAAAAACCGTGCAATATCAGGTTAAATAGCAAAAAGCAGCACAGCATGCCCTAGAAACATGCGTTTATATCGTGCTAAAAACCAACGACCTCAAAATGACTCTGTTGGGGCATTTCACCCCATACGAACAGAGACGATTGTTATCGTCGTCGGGAAATTGCGCGCTGGCGTCGGATGGCATTATCTGCAGTGGTGATGATCTTTACGAACTGCATCTGCCTCTCCTTTCACCTATCGCCGGGCGCAATTCTAATATCGTAAACGGTACCTTTTCTTCGGTAAGCGGTTGTATTTCGGTCTCCGTTTTCGATGGTCGCTATATTACGCTAAAGTGCCCGCAGCACAAGCGACAAATTCAAATTTCTGAAAAGTTTTTTCATTACTTTGTGAAGCGTGGTGCAAATACGCTCCGTTCCTGCGACAATACGCTCAGTTACTGGTTGATGGTTATAACGTCTGAAACAATTTCGAAACGAAAGGCGCGCTTTTATGCAAACTTACGAATCGGACACCAATATCGGAAGCATTAAGATTCTCGCCGTCGACATGGACAAGACGCTGCTCACCGACAAGCGCGTGTTGCCGCAGGGTCTTGATGAGCGCCTGGACAAGCTCGCCGACGCAGGCATTGTATTCTGCCCCGCCAGCGGACGCCCCGCCCCCAAACTCGAGGAAATGTTCGAGAGCATTAAGAACCGCCTTGCTTTTTGTCCCGACAACGGAGCCTGCGTCATCTATCGCGGCAGCTATATCTATAAGAGCAACATCGATGTGGCGCTGTATCAGCAGGTGCTCGCCCGTGCCTCGGAGGACCCGCGTGCCGTTCCCGTCTTGTGCTGCTACGACGAGTTCTATGTGCTCGCCCGCGACCATCAGTACCACGACGAGATCAGCGTGTACTACAACACGATCAACTACGTCGATAGCTTTGAGGGCCTTGATATCGAGTCCAACAAGATTTCGATCTTCTTCCCCGCCTACGATGCCGAGCCCGCGTTTCGCGAGAACTACAGCCCCGAGTTCTCGGACAAGCTCTACGTCACCAACGCCGGGCGCGAGTGGATAGACTTTATGAACCTGGGCGTCGACAAGGGGTCGGGCGTCGCGCACCTGTGCGAGCAGCTGGGCATTGATATCGCTGATGCCGCCGCCGTGGGTGATACGTACAACGACATCCCCATGCTGGAGCGCGTCGGGCATAGCTTTATCGTGGATAATGCCGAGGAGCACATGAACGCGCACGCCAAATGGCGCATTCCGAGCAACAACGACGGGGGCGTACTGACGCTCATCGACGCCATCCTGGCGGCTCGGTAGCCGTCCCATCGGGCCTGACCGGGCGGCACGGGATAACTTTTCGCTCGGTCAGGTCCTGCGCAAGACGAAAGCCACATTAAGTGGCTTTCTTTGCGTGCGGAATCTACGAAAAGTTAACCCGTGCCGCCCGGCCAGGCCCTAGGTTTACTTTCCTGCCGCCAAGATGGCGTCTTGAGTGTCTAGATACTTAGCTGAAATGATTTGAGCAGAGGGGAGCTCCTTGTTGGGAGGGGCTCCCCTCTGTTTTGGTTACTGTGGGACAAATTAATCAGTAGTGTTTGTCCCAAATCTTAAGTATGTGGGGGCTTGCGTCTTGGGCGAGCTTGCCTTACGGAGTGCTTCCCTATTTCGCGTCGGCCCAGGTTATGCCGGTGCTGGCTTCGGCGATCAACGGTACGCGGAGGTCTACTACGTGTTCCATGACGTCGCGGACCATGGTGGTTAGGCGCTCGACTTCGTTGACGGGGCACTCAAAGTCCAGTTCGTCGTGTACCTGCAAGATCATGTGGGCGGCAAAACCCTCTTCTTCCAGGCGGCGGCTTACGCGGGCCATGGCGATCTTGATGATGTCGGCGGCGGTGCCCTGCATGGGGTGGTTCATGGCCGTGCGCTCACCAAAGCCGCGGAGCTGCGGGTTTTTGGCCTTGAGCTCAGGAATATGGCGACGGCGGCCGTACATGGTCTCGGCATAGCCCGTCTGCTTGGCGCGCGCCACCACGTTGTCGAGGAACGTACGCACGCCCGGGTATGCCTCGTAGTAGCGGTCGATCATGTCGCGTGCCTCGGCCATCGAGATATGCAGCGACTGCGATAGGCCGTAAGCCTGCTGACCATACACGATGCCAAAGTTCACGGCCTTGGCGCGGCTGCGCAGGTCGGGCGTCACCTCGGACACCGGCACGCCAAACACGCGCGCGGCCGTCTCGGCATGGAAGTCCTCGCCCTCGTTAAAGGCGCGCACCAGATGCTCGTCACCCGAGAGATGCGCCAGCAGACGCAGCTCGATCTGCGAGTAGTCCACCGCCAAAAAGACGCTTCCCTCGCCTGCCGAAAACGCCGTCTTGACAGTACGGCCCAGCTCCGAGCGCGTCGGGATGTTCTGAAGGTTCGGGTCACTCGAGGACAGACGACCCGTCGCCGTGATGGTCTGGTTGTACGTGGTGTGCACGCGACCGTCACCACGACGCAACGGGCCCAGCGTGTCCAGATAGGTGGACTTGATCTTGGACTTCTCACGCCAGTCCAAGATCAGACGCACGATTTCGTGGTCACGGGCAAGGTCGCTCAGCACCTTGGCGTTGGTCGAATAATAGCCGCGCTTGGTCTTTTTGAGGCCCTTGGTCGGAAGGCCCATCACGTCAAAGAGCACGTGCGAGAGCTGCATGGGACTGCCGATGTTAAAGGTCTCGTCGCCGGCCAGATCGCGAATGCTCCGCTCGATCTCGGCAATCTGGGTCGCCAGACCCTCGGACAGACTATGCAGGCGGTCGGGGTCCACGAGCATGCCCGCGCGCTCCATCTTGGCAAGCACCGGCACGAGCGGCATCTCGATGCCATCGAACACGTTGGCGGCGTTCTCGCGGGCCATGCGGTCGCGCAGCGGCGCCAAGAGCGCCAGCGTCAGGGCCGCAGTGCGGGCAGCAGGGGCAGGAGCGTCCTCGCCAGCACCCTCCGCGCCGCGCGCCGCAGGCAGCGTCATCTGCAGATAGGTATCGGCCAGATACGCCTCATCAAACTCGGAGCGGTCGGAATCCAACAGATAGGCGGCGACCACAGTATCGAAGATGCGCGTGGAATCGACGGCCAGCGGATCCATGAGCTCGGGCTCAGAGGAATCGATGGGCGAAAGCTCGTGCAGCAGCGCCTTCATGTCCGGGCTCGCCACGCGGCCCTCCATAAACAGGCGCGCGAGCACGCCGGCGACCACGCCGTGGGCAACGTTGAAGCCATCGACCACGGCAGACGCACCGCCGTCGCCCTCCTCGAGCGCAAGCAACCCCTTGGACGTCGCCAGCCACAGCGTGCGCGTCAGGCCAAAAAGTGCGCCTTCCTCCTTGTCATCGTCCACCACGGCGGCGACCCACTCGCCCGCCTCGATCGCACGGACAACCTCGGACGCCACGGCAGCAAGCGCCTCGGCATCGCCGGCAGCGGTGCGCTCAATCGTGGGCATCTCAAACGTGCTAGCAGCGGCCGCAGCCCCGCCCTCGCCGCCAATCAGCGCCAAAAAACGGTTCTGCATGGCCGTAATGCCGAGCGTGCCCAGCGTAGCGGACACCTCGTCGGCAGAAAACGCCGGGAAGGACGTCGCATCAAAGTCGAGCTCGACAGGCGCATCGGTACGAATGGTTGCGACCTTGCGGCTCAGCAGCGCGTCGTCGATATGCGCGCGCAGGTTCTCGCCCATCTTGCCCTTGACCTCGTCGGCATGTGCGATGACCTCGTCCAAGCTGCCGTACTGCGCGATGAGCGCGCTCGCCTTTTTGGGGCCGATGCCCGGCACGCCGGGAATGTTGTCGGAAGTATCGCCCTTCAGGCCGTAAAAATCGGGCACGAGCGCCGGCGTGATGCCGTGATACAGGTCGTCCACGCTCTCGGGCGTCATAATCGCAACGTCGGACAGGCCTTTGCGGGTCGAAACCACGTTGACGTGCTCGGTCACGAGCTGATACATGTCGCGGTCGCCGGTCACCAGCAGCATGTCGCAGCCGGCTTCCTCGCCCAGGCGCGCCATGGTGCCCAGGATATCGTCACCTTCCCAGCCCTCGGACTGCAAAATCGGCACGTTGAGCGCAGCGAGCAGCTCCTTAATCATGGGGAACTGCGCGTGCAGGTCGGGGTCCATGGGCGGGCGCTGCGCCTTATACTGCGGCAGCATCTCCATGCGCACGCGCGGCTTGCCCTTATCAAACGCCACGACCACACCGTCGGGGTTAAAGGCGTCGATCATCTTAAGAAACATGTTCAGAAAGCCAAAGATCGCGTTGGTGGGGCGACCGTCCGGCGCGTTCATGGTGGGCGGCACGGCGTGGAAGGCGCGGTGCATGAGCGAGTTGCCGTCGATAACGGCAAAGGTGCGGCGCTTGTCAGACATATTGAATACCTCGCTTTGGGCTGGGCACGATTTGCTCCCACCAGTTTACACGCTCCCCGCCTCGCGGCCACCGCACATCAAGCTCCTCCGCCACCGCGCGCCCGCGCGTGATACGATGGCTCACGGTACATTAACCAGCACGATCGATCCGAAAGGAGCCTGCGTCATGGAGCGTCCCTGCGCATGGAAAAAGTACACGCCACAGCAGATCGAGGAGCTCGAGGAGCTTTGCCGCGGCTATAAGCAGTTTTTGAGTGAGAACAAGACCGAGCGCCTGTGCGTCAAGGCCGGTATCAAGATGGCCGAGGAGGCGGGCTACGTCAATCTGGAGACCGTGATCGCCGAGGGCCGCGCGCTCAAGGCCGGCGACAAGGTGTACGCCGCCAACCACGGCAAGGACCTCATGCTCGTCAACCTGGGCACCGCCCCGCTCGAGCAGGGCTTTAACATCCTGGGCGCCCACGTGGACTCGCCGCGCCTGGACCTCAAGCAGAACCCCGCCTTCGAGGCCGGCGACATGGCTTATCTCGACACGCACTACTATGGCGGCGTCAAGAGCTACCACTGGGTCGCTTCCCCGCTCGCACTCGTGGGCGTCATCTGCAAAAAGGACGGCACCACCGTCGACATCAACATCGGCGATAAGGCGGACGACCCGGTCTTTACCATCTCCGACCTGCTGATCCACCTCTCGAGCGAGCAGATGTCCAAGCCCGCCAAGGACGCCGTCGACGCCGAGATCCTCGACGTGATCGTGGGCGGCCGCCCCGTCAAGTTTGACGAGGACGACAAGGACGCCCCCAAAGAGCCCGTCAAGCAGATGTTCCTGGACATCCTCAAGGAACAGTACGACGTCGAGGAGGAGGACTTCCTCTCCGCCGAGATCGAGGTCGTGCCCGCCGGCCCCGCCCGCGACATGGGTCTCGACCGCTCCATGATCTTGGGCTATGGCCACGACGACCGTGTCTGCGCCTACCCCTCCATGCTCGCCCAGATCAACGTGGCAGACGTCGAGCGTACGAGCATCACGCTCATCGTCGACAAGGAGGAGATCGGCTCCGTGGGCGCCACCGGCATGACGAGCCGTTTCTTCGAGAACACCGTCGCCGAGATCATGACGCTCGCCGGCGAGAGCAGCCCGCTGGCCCTGCGCCGCGCGCTCGCCCGCAGCCGCATGCTCTCCTCCGACGTGTCCGCCGGCTTCGACCCGGGCTACGCCGGCAAGTTCGAAACCAAGAACGCAGCCTTTATGGGTCGCGGCCTGTGCTTTAACAAGTACACGGGCAGCCGCGGCAAGGGCGGCTCTAACGACGCCGACGCCGAGTATGTGGCCCTCATCCGCGACATCATGGACGAGGCCGGCGTGGACTTCCAGACCTGCGAGCTCGGTCGCGTCAACGCGGGCGGCGGCGGCACCATCGCATACATCATGGCTAAGTACGGCATGAACGTCATCGACTCTGGCGTTGCCGTCCTGTCCATGCACGCCCTGTGGGAGGTCGCCAACAAGGCCGATATCTACGAGGCCTATCGCGGCTACAAGGCCTTCATCGAGCGCGCCTAACCAGCCCCTTCATCAGTTGCGGTGAAATACGGACTAAACTGGCCCATAAACGGCCAAAACAGACCGTATTCCACCGCAACTTCCTTTTTGGTAGAGGAGAGTCCATGCTGCAGATCATCATTTCGCCCGCCAAGCAGATGCGCGCGGCCCAAGATGCTTTTGAAGTCCTGGGCATTCCACCTTTTGCGCACGAGACGGCTCGCCTCCACCGCGCACTGCTAGATATCGAGCGGAATGAAGGCAGCGGCGGCCTGCAAGCGCTATGGAACGTGAGTGACAAACTGCTGGGGCCTTGCCTCAACACCCTGCATGAGTTCGGGCCCATCCTGAAAAACGGCGATCTCGACAATCCCGAACTCGCCCGTCACCTCTCCCCTGCCGTCATGTCCTACCACGGCATCCAATACCAGAGCATGGCGCCCGAGGTCATGGATGCCGCACAGCTCGACTGGCTGCAAGACCATCTATGGATCCTCTCGGGCCTTTACGGATGCGTACGCCCCTTTCATGCCGTTGAACCGTATCGGCTGGAGATGGGCGCGAAGCTTGCCGTCGACGATGCCCGAGACCTCTACGCGTTTTGGGGCGACAAGCTCGCACGGGCCATCGCTCCGGCGGGCTCCAACGCTACGATCGTCAACCTCGCCAGTGCGGAATACGCCAAGGCCGTTCTGCCCCGCCTCACCACCGATATCACGGTCGTCACATGCCTCTTTGGCGAAGGCATCCGCAACGGCAAGCCCATCCAACGGTCGACCGCCAGCAAAAAGGCGCGCGGCTCCATGGTGCGGTGGATGGCAGAAAACAAAGTCGAGGACGCCGCCGGTCTTACCGAGTTCAACCTTGGCTACCGCTATGTCCCCGAGCTCTCATACCCAGGCACCCTCGTATTCATCAACGAACAGATGCTCTAGAGCCGGCACCCAACACTGACCCGCTCAGCCTTCTCTATATAACTTGCGGTGGAATAGTTCCTATTTGAGCCTTTTATCGCACAATCGGGAACTATTCCACCGCAACTTTTATGAATTGGCTGGCTAGGCTCGACACCTATTCCGCCAAGCCGTCGGCCTTTGCAATCCCGTTTGTAGAACCGTCCTGATAGACAATCTTGACATGCTCCACCTCGGACACCGCAACACCCGTCGGAGGCTCCAGACGCCATTCCGTCAGGGCGATATCCATCGTCGTGGGCACATCTCCTTGATCTTTGAGCTTCACCGTGAGCGTTTTGAGCGCCGCGTCAAACGTCACGCGTTCGATTTCTTCACTCGGAATGGACCCACCACTCAGCTGCAACTGCACAAACTCATCGCGCGGGTACCAATAATCGCCCGGAACGGCGAGCGTATTGGCATTACCGCCAGTACTCCTCACCGTCATAATCGGTAGGCTATCATCAGCCTCGAACTCCCATGCAGCGCCGCCGCGACCACCAAACGTCCAGATACAAAAGGCAATCACCAGCACGGCAAGCACCGCAAAACCAATCGCGACAAGGCCATGGTGCGCACGGCTTTCCTCGGCCGACACGTCCCACTGTGTCTCTCGATATAGATGCTTGTCTTTCATGTTCGCCTCCCCACGGGCATGCTCATCGCGTCAATCGTACCCATTCGAGCTATACTTGAGCCCACCACATAAACGGGGAGCTTGCAGGACAAGACGGCAGGCTGAGACTGGGCGCGCCCGCCCTGACCCGCAAACCTGATATGGGTAATGCCAACGAAGGGAGCCGTGCCAATGAGCACACAGACCGAGCCCAAGCTCGTCACGCAAATCGACTTCGCCCGCGCCGGGCAGATCACACCGCAGATGAAGGAGGTTGCCGAGCGCGAGCATCGCGACCCCGAGTACATCCGCGAGCGCGTGGCAGACGGCCGCATCGCCATTCCCGCCAACATCGTGCATATCAAAAAGGGCATGCGCGCCTTTGGTGTCGGCGAGGGCCTGGCCACCAAGGTCAACGTCAACCTGGGCATCTCGGGCGACAAGGCCGATGCCGCCGAGGAATGGAAGAAGGTCAAGATCGCCGAGGACTACGGCGCCGACGCCATCATGGACCTCTCCAACTCGGGCAAGACGCGCCAGTTCCGCCAGCAGCTCATCGACGAGACGCCGCTCATGGTGGGCACCGTCCCCATGTACGACGCCATCGGCTACATGGAAAAGCCGCTGGTCAAGCTTACCAAGGATGACCTGTTCGAGGTCGTGCGCGCGCACGCCGAGGACGGCGTGGACTTTATGACCATCCACTGCGGCATCAACAAGTCGGTCACCAAGACCTTTAAGGAGACCGGCCGCTTGATGAACATCGTGAGCCGCGGCGGCTCGCTGCTGTTTGGCTGGATGGAGGTCACCGGCAACGAAAACCCCTTCTACGAGTACTTTGACGAGCTGCTCGAGATTTGCCACGAGTACGACGTGACGATTTCGCTCGGCGACTCCTGCCGCCCGGGCTGCCTCTACGACTCCAACGACGCCACCGAGACCGCCGAGATGATCGAGCTGGGCAAGCTGTGCAAGCGCGCTTGGGCCGCCGGCGTCCAAGTCATGGTCGAGGGCCCGGGTCACATGGCGCTCGACGAGATCGCCGCCAACATGAAACTGCAGAAGCGCCTGTGCCACAACGCCCCGTTCTATGTGCTCGGGCCGCTGGTGACCGATATCGGCGTGGGTTACGACCACATCACCGCCGCCATCGGCGGCGCTATCTCCGCCAGCTCCGGCGCCGACTTCCTGTGCTACGTGACGCCGGCCGAGCACTTGTGCCTGCCCAACGCCCAAGACGTGCTCGATGGCCTCATGGCCACCAAGATCGCCGCGCACGCCGCCGATATCGCCAAGAAGGTGCCGCACGCCCGCGACATGGACGACAAGATGGGCCAGGCACGCCGCAAGCTCGACTGGGACTCCATGTGGAAGTGCGCGCTCGACCCGGTCACCGGCAAGAAGCGCTACGAGGAGTCCCCCGCCGCCACCGAGGGCACCTGCACCATGTGTGGCAAGATGTGCGCCGTCCGCACCGTCAACAAGGTGTTCGAGGGTACGACGATCGATCTCGGCATGGAGGACTAACTCGTCACCGGAGCCACAATCAGTAACATGGTGTTCGTCAACTGTTGACGTGTGAACATTTGCTTGCGTTTGCGTAAAGATTGCACTGCCCGCCCGGGATCGGCATACAGCCGGCCCGGGCATCTTTATAATGCAGACTTAAAGACCCATTTGAATCCGACCGGACAAGGGAGCGAACATGGATCGCAGTAAGGTACCAGCCGTTCTATCCATCGCAGGATCCGATTCCAGCGGCGGTGCCGGCATTCAGGCCGACATCAAGACCATCACGGCGCATCGCCTGTATGCCGAGACGGCCATCACCGCCATCACCGCACAAAACACGCTCGGTGTCACCGCCGTGCAGAATATCTCCCCTGATATCGTCGCTGCGCAAATTGACGCCGTCTTTGACGATATTCGCCCCAACGCGGTCAAAATCGGCATGGTTTCGTCCACCGAGATTATCGAAGTTATCGCCGACCGTCTGAGTGCATGGAACGCAACCAACGTGGTCGTCGACCCCGTTATGGTCGCCACTTCGGGCGCTCGCCTCATTGCCGAGGATGCGGCCGAGGCGCTCACACGTCGCCTGTTCCCGTTGGCGACCGTCATCACGCCCAACATTCCCGAGGCCATGGCGTTGCTCGACTACGAGGTCGATTCCGAGCGCACGCAGCAAAACGCTGCCATGCTCCTCACCCGCCGCTTTGGCTGCGCGTCCCTCGTTAAGGGCGGGCATTTTGTCAACGAGGCCAACGATGTGCTAGCAGAGCCCGCGCCGCTCGATGACGAGGGTAACCACCTGGGCGATCCGCTCACCACGTGGTTCCGCCACAAGCGCATCGAGACCGGCAACACGCATGGCACCGGCTGCACGCTCTCGTCCGCCATCGCCTGCGCGCTGGCGCAGGGCATGGATCTTGCCGACGCCGTCAACGCCGGCAAGGCCTACCTAACCGGCGCTCTCGCCGCCGGCTTTGACATGGGCAAAGGCTCCGGCCCCGTCAACCACATGTGGCAGTATTAAGATTCGCAGCCCAAAACCACCGCAAAGGGGACAGGCACCTTTGCGGTGGTTCCAATAAACATCTCGATCTGTAACAGTTAGAGTCCATTTTTCGGCCCACCTGTTACAGATTGAGACATTCAAATTCCGCTGAAAAGATAATCTCGATCTGTAACAGTAACTCGGCAAAATCGACCCTAGATGTTACAGATCGAGACAAACAACCGATATCGACCAAATAATCTCGATCTGTAACATCTAGCCCGTTTTCGGCCTTAGAACTGTTACAGGTCAAGACAAACCAACGAAACAAGCCACCGCAAGGGTACCTTTGTGGTGGTTTGAGGCTGCGCTACTCACCGAGCATCTCTTGGAGCTTGGCTGCCACGGCATGTCCCAAGCTCTCGTGGCTTTCGGGCATCATATGCAGATAGTCGATATCGCCTGGCTCGGCAAAGTCGGCGGCATTCAAAAAGTCGCAGCCAAACTGCTCAGCCACATGCGCGTAGTACTCACCAAAATGCTCCGAGGCTTCTACGGAATGCTCGTCAAAATCGGTCATATATACGTCGGCGATCTGCGGCTTAATCTTGATAGGCGCCATCAGCAGAATCCGTGGGCGCGGCATCGGTCCAGGCAAACGCGCGGACGGCGCGAATCAACGCCATGGCGCCGCGGGCAATATCGGAGGCCGTCACGCCAAAGACCGTCTTGCAGTCGTTGGTGCCCAGCATGATCACGATCGCGTCCAGCGGCTTATGAGCTTCGAGCAGCATCGGCAGCGCGCGGATGCCGTTGAGGTTGGTGTCCAGATGGCACATATCGTCGCGCACCGTCGTGCGACCATTTAGGCCTTCCTCAATCACATGCCAACCCTCACCCAGGTCACGCTGCACCACACCGCACCAGCGCACATCCTGCGCATAGCGCACTGCGGTGCCGTCGCGCATACCCGCCGGATCATAGCCATAGGTGTTGCTGTCACCAAAGCACAGAACGTTTTTCATCTTGAGCTCCCCATTCAGTAAAAAGCCGACGGGGGCGACCCCTCCCGTCGGCTTGGCATATCACATCGCGCGCACCGCTTACAGGTACTTGCGCCAGTCGTCCTCGTCCTCATCGTCCTCGGCTGCTGCCTGGGCCTGCTCGGCGGCACGAGCGGCTGCGGCGCGGGCGGCAACCTGGGCATAGGACTCCTCGTTGCGCTCGGGGAAGTTTGCCAGCACGTGCTCGAACTTGGCAAAATCCTCGTCCCAGCGCGTAGAGGGCACGGCAAAGAAGACCTGCTTGACCTTGAAGTCGCCCGATGCGAGCTCCTTGCGGAAGAGCTCGGCCACGGCCTCGGCGTCAAAGCCGTTGTTCTCGCAGCCCCAGGCACCCAGTACGAGCTTCTCGCGGCCCAGCTCATCGCAGACAGCAAGCACAAAGCGAATGCGGTCGCGCAGGGCGTCAAGCAAGGCATCGTCGCTCACGCGGTACTCCTGGCGAGCACGCTTAGCGTTGGGTGCGGCGGCGACGATTACGTCGGCATAGGCGTGCACATGCTTGCGGTCGAAGCGCACCGCGGGCACCACCAGCGCACGGTTGCGGTACAGCTCACAGTTGATGTTGCGGCGACGGTTCTCGCCGTACCATTTACGCTGCTTATCGAGGACGTTGTACAGGTACGAATCGGCGCACAGCGTGGCCTCCTGGCCCAGATAGCCCTGAATGTAGCCACCGCCCGGATTGGTGAACGAGGCAAAGGCAAGCACAGCCATGTCGCAGAACTGCGCGTAGCCTCGGCCGTTATCCAGAATGGCCTGCGTGGTAGAGGCGTCGAGCACGGTGACCTCGGGCAGGACTGGAGCAGTCTCTTCCGCGGGCGCGGACTCAGCCTCGTCGGCCGACTCGGTGGACTCGGGTGCCACCTCGGGCTCGACCGCAGTCTCCACCTCGGCAGCCTCAACCTCGGCAGCGTCGACCTCCACAACCTCGGCAACCGGCTCCTCGGCAGCCGCAGCCGCTTGGGCCTTGGCCTTCATCGCCGCGACAAAGCCGGCAGGCATACCGTCGAATTCGCGAACGCCGGCGAGCGAACGCTCGATATCCTTAGCGCAGGCCTCGGACACAGCCGCCACGTGGCGCTCGGCGGCCTTTGCGCGAGCCTCGCGCTTGGGGTTGGGCTGTCCCGCGCGGTTGGGCCTGCGGTTACGGTTCCTGTTGTCGACGTCTGCCATAAGTGGCCACCTTTCCTGTCGCTGCCGCTGTCGGCTTTTTCCCATCCATGATACCCCGCCGCGCACAAAAAAGACGGTCCCGAAGGACCGCCTTTCGCATCGTTTTACCGTGTCCGGCAGGAAGCATCGCAATGCCGCGCTTTAATCGCGACGGCCGAGGATGTTCAGAATGCGCAGGAACACGTTGATGATATCCACGAACAGGTTGGATGCCATAAGCACGGCGTTGGGCAGCGTGGGCGGCACTGTCGTTGCCACATAGGTGTCGTAGCCGATGAAGCCGGCGAACACCACAATCACGATCAGGTCGGTGATGGACTGCGAAACGCCCATGAACATCAGCACGATCTCGACCAGAATCGTGGCAAGGAGGATGCCAAAACCAATGCCATACACACGCTGGAAGAACTTGGGGAAGGTCACGCCCAGCGCACCAAAGACAAAGGTGATGGCGGCCGTGGCGATAAAGGCGGTGTTAATGGTAGGCAGGTCGTAGTTGGCAAGACCAAACGACGCCGTCAGACCAAAGGTGCTCGCAAAGACCACGTAGCCCACGAGCGACAGGCCCACGGACTGTTTGCTGGCAGCAGCCGACATCATGACCATGCCGACGATGGTCAAAATAAATGAGCCAAAGACCAGCGGCAAAGCGGCGCCGCTCATCATCATGCGCGCAAACGACATGGTGCTCGTGAAGTAAGCACCGGCGCCCATGGCGCAAAAGCCCAAAAAGATCAGGGCAGACATGACAAGGTTGTACGCGCGCGGCGACATCTCCTTGGCACGGCTTGCGCTGGTCTCGATGGGGCCGTTCTGATAGCCCTGGATATCGTTCATAATTTCGTCCTTTCAAAAAGCGCCACGACAGCGCCGTAGGTGACAAGATTCCTGTCATTGTACCCGAATGCCGTACGTCCTTACCTACGCCGCTCGCCCTCGAGCGTACGATCAAAGGCCCAGACCCACCAACGCATCACGTGCGCCTGCGAGCCGTCCGCCCGCTCGCGCGCTTGGTCCTCCAGATACAACTCGGTCGTATGCCCGCCAAAACGAACCTTATAAGTCGCCGTACGGATGCCGTGGACCGTCAGGCCAAACCCGGTGGTCGAGATAATTTCGTCGATCGTAAAACAACGACCGTCGACCCAGCAGACAGTGACCGGCACAACCTGTCCGCCCGCGAGGATGCGAGCCACGACGTCCACATACTGCTTGTGTACGCGCCGAGTTTTGCCGTCTGTCTGTCGATATTCCATGCCTCCTATTATCGAACGCATGTTTGCATGTTGTAAAGCGAACAGGCTGTGGTTTTGGGGTGTTGGGGCGCGCACGTGTCCTCATGGTGTGTTAGCAAAAAGAACACCCGCGGTCAACAGGGATAATATTCAATGTTAGTGCCAAAAAATTCACTGCTCCCATCAGAACTCGGTAAAGAAACCCGCGGGAGGTGATACGATTTATCATGTTTCTGTAACGTGCCTGCAAACTTCGAGAAAGCCCATATATGGACGTAACGTTCTCAACCTTCCTCGGCCAACTTGTGTCGAACCCAGTCCTTGCCGTCACCGTGATCCTCGCGCTCGGCGCCATCTTCGTCAATGGATGGACCGACGCACCCAACGCCATCGCGACCTGCGTCACTACGCGTTGCATGCCCGCCCGCACCGCCATTCTCATGAGTGCCGCATTCAACTTCCTCGGCGTGCTCATCATGACGCACTTTAACGCGAGCGTCGCCAACACCATCTCCCATATTGTCGACTTTGGCGGAAACAGTACCATGGCGCTCGCCTGCCTGTGCGCGGCGCTGTTCTCCATCGTCGTCTACGGCGCCACAGCGTCGCGTTTTGGCATCCCCACCTCGCAAAGCCACAGCCTTATCGCCGGTCTGACCGGTGCCGCCATCGCCCTCGGCGGTGCGAGCAGCGTCAACGTCCACGAGTGGATGAAGGTCATCTACGGCCTGGCGCTCTCCATCGGCCTGGGCTTTGTCATGGGCTGGGTCCTGTGCAAGCTCGTCTCGATTCTTTTCGCCGCTGCCAACAGGCGACGTGCCAATGTCTTCTTTAAATATGCTCAGATCGCGAGCGCCGCGGCCATGAGCTTTATGCACGGCGCGCAGGATGGACAGAAGTTCATCGGCGTGCTCTTTTTAGGCGTGGCCTTTGCCAGCGGCCAGACGAGCGTCGGCGACGCCGGCATCCCCATCTGGATTATGCTGCTGTGCTCGGCCACCATGGGTATCGGCACCAGCGTGGGCGGCGAGCGCATCATCAAGTCCGTCGGCCAGAGCATGGTTAAGCTCGAGAAGTACCAGGGCTTCTCCGCCGACCTGGCGGGCGCCGCAAATCTGCTGCTTGCCACGCTCACCGGCATCCCTGTGTCCTCCACTCACATCAAGACCTGCGCCATCATGGGCGTCGGCGCCGTCAAGCGCCTTTCGGCCATCAACTTCGGTGTCGTCAAGGACATGATGTTCACCTGGTTCTTCACCTTCCCCGCCTGTGGACTCATCAGCTTTGTCATGGCCAAGCTGTTCATGATGTTCATCTAGTCAAACCGAGCGTCCATCCGGACCGCAAAACTTCGCCCACCCGTCTTCGCCTCGAAAGGACCCACTCATGGCAAAGAAACCCGATTCGTTCTACTTTGACAACTACGTCGCCTGCGCCGATCTTGCCGTCCAGGCCGCCGAGCTGCTTACCAAGATTTTCGAGAACTTCGATCCCGCGAAGATTCACGATATGCTCGACAAGATGCACGCGATCGAGCATGCGGCCGACAAGAAGCACCATGAGCTTGAGGACGCCCTGCTCACGGCCTTTATCACCCCGCTTGAGCGCGAGGACCTGGATCTGATGAGCTGCTCGCTCGACACCGTGCTCGACCGTATCGAGGGCGTCGTGCAGCGCGTCTACTTCACCAACATCCAGAGCATCCATCCCGACGCCATCGTCATCGCCCACAAGGTGACCGACGCCTGCCGCGCCATGAAGAACCTGATGGTCGAGCTGCCTAACTACCGCAAGTCCAAGACGCTGCGCGAACTGGTCATCCAGATCAACACCATCGAGTCCGAGGCCGACGAGCTCTACATCAACGCCATGCGCAACCTGCACGTCAACGGCAAGGACCCGCTCGAGGTCATCGCCTGGCGTGACGTGTACGCCTTCCTGGAGTACTGCGCCGACTGCTGCGAGAATGTGGCCGATGTTGTGGATTCGATTGTCATGAAGAACAGTTAATTGGGGGTACATGTCCCACCGGTCGCGGGCCCGGCCACTAATAACCTTTTTCACTCCGGCTGCAAGCAGAGTCGTTCAAAAGGTT
>UQPI01000027.1 GCA_900542945.1 uncultured Collinsella sp. | reverse complement strand
TGCCTCCCTTTTCTCGAACCTTAATTTCAAAGTCCAAGAAATGGGATGCAGTTCAAAATGAGCGATTTCACTCATTTAAGTCTGTCCCCAATGAGTAGGTTGGAAAATAGTTCGCGCACGTCGCTTAAAAATAGTTCACCTGGGTTTACTATTAGCCTAGAAAAGTGGCAGAAGGCTAACAACGGGGGATAGCATGGCGACAAAGCAAGCGTATGTCCAGGTCAAAGGGCTCAAGAAACACTATGGCGACGGTGATGCGCGCCTGACGGTACTCGATGGCATCGACACGTCCATCAACCGCGGCGAGATCTGCGTCATGCTGGGGCCCTCGGGCTCGGGCAAGTCGACCTTTCTCAACCTGATCGGCGGCCTGGAGGATGCCGACGGCGGCTCCATCATGGTGGACGGCTGCGATCTCACGGCGCTCAAGCCCGCCGATCTGGGCGAGTACCGACGCCGCGAGCTGGGCTTTGTCTTCCAGTTCTACAACCTGGTGCCCGACCTTACCATCAAGGAAAACATCGAGGTCACGGCGCACCTGTCCAAAAAACCGCTCGACGTCGACGATCTGCTGCGTTCGCTGGGCCTCTACGAGCACCGCAACAAGTTTCCGCGCCAGGTCTCGGGCGGCCAGCAGCAGCGCTGCGCCATCGGCCGTGCGCTCGTCAAAAATCCGGGTCTGCTGCTGTGCGACGAGCCCACGGGCGCGCTCGACTACAAGACATCCAAGGAAATCCTGCAGCTCATGGAGGACGTCAACCGCACCTACGGCTGCACCATCATCATCGTCACCCACAACGCCGCCATCGCGCGCATGGCCAATCGCGTGCTGCGCCTGCGCGACGGGCGCATCGTCGAGGACGAGCTCAGCGAGTCGCCCGTCGCGGCCGCCGAGCTCGATTGGTAGGCGGCGCCATGACACCTCTCGCAAAACGACTCCCGCGCGAGCTGCGCCGCAATATCGGCAAGTACCTGGGCATCTTTTTGCTTATGTGCGGAAGCATCGCCCTCACGTCGGGCTTTTTGCTCGCGGCGCATTCCATCGGCTGCCTCATTGACGACATGCGCGATGCGTACACGATCGAGGACGGCCGCGTGACTACCTCCTTCGAGGCCACCAAAGATCAGCTCAAGGCTGCCGAAGACGCGGCTGAGGACGTCGGCGGCGTTACGTTCTACAAGAACTTCTCTATCGACGCCATCATCAAAAAGGCGGCTGGCGACGACGGCACCAAGCGCACCCTGCGCACCTATGCACACCGCACCAAGGTCGATATCGCGTCCTACTGCGAAGGCAGGCAGCCCAAGACGGACGATGAGGTGGCAATCGACCGTGTCTTCGCCACCAACAACGACCTCGCCGTGGGCGATAAGATCGAGCTTGAGGGCCGCACCTACACCATCTGCGGCATCATGACCCAGCCCGATAGCCAGGCGCTGTTCCTCGACAATTCGGACTTTACGGTGAACACCATCACGTACGGCGTGGCCGAGGTCACCGACGCCGGCTTTGCCGCGCTTGAGGACGCCGGCGGCGCGCCTGCCTACACCTACTCCTTTACCTTTACCGATCGCGATCTCCCCACCGCGGATCGCATCGATGCGGAGCAGGATATGGTCGAGGCGCTGACCGATGCCGATGCGCGCGTGGACGATCTGATCGATGCCGATTCCAATCAGGGCATTGGCTATGCGCGCGACGACGTGGACGGCGACTCCATGATGTGGATGACGTTGCTCGACATCATCATCGTGATCATGGCGTTTGTCTTTGTGGTGCTCACCGACGCCACCATCGAGGAGGAGAGCGCCATTATCGGCACGCTGCTCGCCAGCGGCTATCGCCGTCGCGAAATCGTGCTGCACTACCTAGCGCTTCCCGCCATCGTAGGCGTGGCCGCGGCGCTACTGGGCACCGCTCTCGGCGTTGCGTTCTTTACCGAGCCCATGCGCGGTCTCTACTACGGCTCGTACAGCCTGCCGCCCTTCCAGGTGTACTGGAGCTGGGAGATCTTTGTGAAGTGCGCCGTGGTTCCCGCCGCCGCGCTCATCCTCATCACGCTGGTGGGCCTGCTTCGCAAGATGGGCAAGACGCCGTTGCAGTTCCTTCGTCACGAGGCGAGCGGCAAATCGGGCACCAAGCGCGGCCTGCAGCTGCCGGAGCGCATGGGCTTTGTCTCGCGCTTCCGCCTGCGCGTCTTCCTGCGCAACCTGGGCAACTTCGCCACGCTCTTCGTGGGCATTGCATTCGCCTCGCTGCTGCTGCTCTTTGGCCTGGCGATTTTGCCCACGATGACGCACTACGCGGACAACCTCGAGACGAGCCTGGTCGCCGAGCATCAGTACACACTCAAGGCGCCGCTGGAGCTCGAGGGCACTGCCGAGGAGCGCGAGCAGTGGTCGGCGCTCGAGCGCTTGCAGTCGATTGACGGCGCGCTGCTCTCCGCCGCCCAGGATGCCGATGACGAGCTTGACGACGCGGCCGATGCGGCGCAGACGGCAGCCGATGCCGCGACCGCATCTCCGTCTGCCGAGAGCCTGACTGCAGCGCAGGATGCGCTTGCTAAGGTCAAGGACAAGAAGGATGCGCTCTACGCACGCCTCGACGATCTTGCCGATGCCCTCGGCTGCGACCGCGATGAGGCCATCGACCTGATCGACAAGGCCTCTAAGATCGACACCGACAACGACGACATTCACCCGATCAACACGACCGACAACGGCGCGGGCGCAATCGCGCAGGCCGAGAAATATGCCGTTTACCAGCTGCAATACGACCGCGGCGATGGTAATGGCGAGGAGACGATTTCCGTCTACGGCATTTCATCTCATTCGCGCTATTGGAAAGACCTCAACGTCGGCGACGGGCGCGTCGTCTTTGGCGGCGGTCTGCTCGATAAGTTTGGCTGGAGCGAGGGCCAGAAGGTCGAGCTTCGCGACAAGTACGAGGCTCGGGATTATTCTCTTGAGTACGCGGGTAAGGACTGCATCTGGGGTTCAAAGTCGGACATGAATATCTATATGAGCATCGATGACTTTAACGAGCTGTTCGGCAACGACGCCGCCTACTTTAACGGCTATGTGAGCGACGAGAAGCTCGACCTCGATGCTCGTTACTTTGCCGGTGACACCACGCCCGACGACATGCGCGCCGTGGGTGACCAGTTCATCGGCATGATGAGCAAAATGATCGGCATGATGGTCGGGCTCGCGGTGTTTATCTTCCTGCTGTTTATGTACCTGCTGACCAAGGCGGTGATCGACCACAGCGCCCGTTCGATCAGCTACATGAAAGTCTTTGGCTATCGCGATAGCGAGATCTCGCATCTGTACATCCGCTCGATCACGCTGTGCGTGGCGGCGTCGCTCGTGCTGAGCCTGCCGGTCATTATTGGCTCGCTCACGGCCATCTTCCGCTCGATGCTGCTCGCCTACAACGGCAATATCGAGATCTACGTGCCCGCTTGGTCCATGGCGGCATGCGTGGGCATCGGCTTTGCGACCTACCTGGTCGTGGCGTTGCTGCACACGCGCTCCATCAAGCGCGTCAGCCTGGCCGAAGCCCTCAAAGTCCAAGAGTAGTCATCGGGGACGGTCTTTGCCGATTGGCCGGCTCGCTGGCCTGGACTGTCCCTGGCGGCACTCATTTAAGTCTGTCCCCAATGAGTGCCTAGCGACTCGGCGTTGCGCTTGACTTCAACCCCACTTCACCGGGTACCATCCTCTATGTCTGTAACGCCATATAGACCGAGGGGATATATCTATGACCGCAACCGCACCCGCAGCACCGGCAAAGGTGTACTTCACCAACCTGCGCACGCATGCTCGCGAGAGCCAGCTCGACAAACTCAAGCGCCTCATTCGCCGCGCCGGCATTGAGCAGATCGACTTCGAGAACAAGTTTGTCGCCATCAAGATTCACTTTGGCGAGCTGGGCAACCTGAGCTTTTTGCGCCCAAACTACGCCCGCGCCGTCGCCGACGTGGTGAAGGAGCTGGGCGGCAAGCCCTTCCTCACCGACTGCAACACGCTCTATGTGGGCAGCCGCAAAAACGCGCTCGAGCACATCGATACCGCCTACCAGAACGGCTTTACCCCGTATGCCACGGGCTGCCAGATCATCATCGCCGACGGCCTCAAAGGTACCGACGAGGCGCTCGTCCCGGTCGAGGGTGGCGAGTACGTGCGCGAGGCCAAGATCGGTCAGGCGCTCATGGATGCCGACATCGTGATCAGCCTCACCCACTTTAAGGGCCATGAGCAGGCCGGCTTTGGCGGTGCCATGAAGAACCTGGGTATGGGCGGCGGTAGCCGTGCCGGCAAGATGGAGCAGCACGCCGCTGGCAAGCCGAGCGTCGATACCACCAACTGCGTTGGCTGCCGTGCCTGCGAAAAGATCTGTGCGCACAACGCCATCACGTTTGACGGTACGCGTGAGCGCGAGCTTGCCAACGGCAGCACCCGCACGGTTCACGTGGCTGCCATCGACCACGATCGCTGCGTGGGCTGCGGACGCTGCATTGCGGCGTGCAACCAGGACTGCATCAAGCCCGACTATGATGCCGCGGCCGACGTACTCAACTACAAGATCGCTGAGTACACGAAGGCCATTGTTCAGGACCGCCCGAGCTTCCACATCTCGCTCGCCATGGACATCAGCCCCAACTGCGACTGCCACCCCGAAAACGACACGCCCATCGTCAACGACATCGGCATGTTCGCGAGCTTCGACCCGGTCGCCATCGACCAGGCCTGTGCCGACGCCGTTCTGGCGTCCGAGCCGCTGCCTAACACCGAGCTTACCGACAGCGCCGCCAAGATGGAGCATAACCACGAGCATCTGGAGGGCGAGCAGGCGCGCGACCCCTTCTGCATCACGCATCCCGACACCGACTGGCGCGCGTGCATCGCGCATGCCGAGAAGATCGGCCTGGGCACGAGCAAGTACGAGCTCATCGAGGTCAAATAGCGCCTAGCTATTGGACAAAACAAGCGCCTCTGTGGCGTAAGTCGAGCAAAAGCCGCCCGTGAGCACAGCGCCCACGGGCGGTTTTCCGGAAGTATGCGGCAAATTTCGAGACCGCCGAGCACACGACGTTTTTTGGCAACAAAACCCCTGATAAATTGTTGATAAAACTGCGGTCTGGTCGGCAGTTCCAGATTTTGCCGCATACTTCCGAAAATAGGGGGTCAGATAAAGCCCCGGACGTTGCTTTTTGCCTAAAAATACTTGTCGAGGAAGTCGTCGACCGTATTCCAGTAGAGCTCGGGGTCGACTTGCGCGCTCTTGGCATGGGTGGCGTCGTGGATAGTGAGCTTTTGCTTGACCTTGCTGGCGCACGCCTCGTAGTTTTGGTCGAGCATGCTGTACGGTACAAAGGTGTCTTGGTCACCGTGGATAAAAAGCATGGGAACCGTCGCGCGCTTGAGCTGTTCCACGCTGCTCGCCTTATGAAAGTCGTAGCCCGCGCGCACGTTGCATACCAGGTTGGCCACATCGAGCAAGGGAAAACTGGGCAGGCCAAATACATCCTTGAGCTGCAGGGAAAACTCGTCCCAAACGCTTGTATAGCCGCAGTCCTCGATAATGCATTTTACATTTGCGGGCAGAGATTCCCCCGCTACATTCATGGCGGTCGCTGCACCCATCGACTCGCCAAAGACTAGGATACGCGCCTTGGGATCGGCCGCAACGATCCGCCCGATCCACGTGACGATGTCGAGGCGCTCGGGCCAGCCCATGCCGATATAGTCGCCGCCGGAGCGCTCGTGGGCGCGGGCGGCGGGTGCGAGTACGTTCATGCCGCGGTCATGGAATCGTTTGGCGTATCGGGCCATACCGATCGGCTCATCGGTGTATCCGTGTAGGCAGACAGCGTAATTGTGCGTGCTCTCTGGGGCGGCAAAATACCAAGCGGCAAGTTCGGTTCCGTCATCTGCGGTGAGGCTGCTGCTCTCGCGGTTCTCTTTAAACCACGCCCGCGCCTCGGTTTCCTCGGCATCCGGCTGCTCACCTTCTTTGTCGTCCTTGCCGTCCTGCATCATCTTCATGGTGTATGGCGCGCGGGGATTCAGCGCGAAGTCAAACAGAAAGTTGCCGGCAAACCCCAGCAGCGCGACAACGACTACCAACGTAACAATGCCGGCTATCTTGAACTTTCGATGGGGGTGTGCGCTTTGAGGCATTTACGGTTCTCCTTAAAGATGTTAATACATCAACATTTAAAACAAGCGCATTATGGATGTTCGCCGTTGATGCGTCAACAGGCAAAGAATGGGTAAACAAAGGGTCACGTATGGTGCAAATTTCGCACGCACCCAGACGCTTTGATATAGTGTTGAGAACTCTTTACGTTGGAGGATGTAACCGGCATGTCCGATTCGAGCGACAGTTCTAAACCGCGACCCAAGGCCGCGGCCGTTCCACACTACACGGTGGGCGAGGAGATCATGAACTCCGTCACCCATGGTGTCGGCTGCCTGCTGGGTATCGCGGGCCTGGTGCTCCTGATCGTATTCGCTGCCCTGCGCGGCGGAGGCCCGGCCCACATGGCCGCGGCGATTGTCTATGGCGTCAGTATCATCCTCGAATACTTGGCCTCCACGCTCTATCACGCGATTCAGCCTGCGCGCGCCAAGCGCGTGTTTCGCATCATCGACCACAGCTGCATCTACCTGCTCATAGCCGGCAGCTATACGCCGTTTTGCCTCATCACGCTCGCAAACGACGGTGGTCCCGTGCTGTTCTTTGCCGTATGGGCCATCGCCATCGTCGGGATCGCCCTCGAGTGTTTTTTGCGCGAGCGCCAGCCGCATTGGGTAAGCGGCCTGGTCTATCTGCTGATGGGCTGGCTCGTCGTCTTTAAGCTGCCCGAGCTCGTGTCGCTGCTCAACCCCGTGGCACTTGCCCTGCTCGCTGTCGGCGGCGTGTGCTACACCGTGGGCGTGCCGTTCTACATCGCCAAAAACGTGCGTTACCTGCACAGTGTGTTTCACTTGTGGGTGCTCGCCGGCAGTATCTTCCAGTTCATGGCGGTGATCCTCTTCGTAATCTAGCGATCGCGTCTGTGCCCGCGGGCCCATCCGAGCGGCCGTCGGGCGCAACTGCCCTATCCGTCACCTACGCTTACTACCTAACGTCCCGAATCTTGGAGGTTCGAGAAACTCCCGATGGACATAACCATCTCCCTTATCACTACCCTCGTTTTGACCCTCATCAACGGCTACTTCTCTATGTCTGAGATGGCGCTCACCACGGCCAAGCGCGCCGTGCTGGAGCACGAGGCCGAGGAAGGCGACAAGCGTGCCGAGCGTGCCATTAAGCTGGCTGCCGACTCCGACCAGCTGCTCGCCACCATCCAGGTCGCCATCACGCTCGTGGGCTTCGCCTCGTCCGCCGTCGCCTCGACGAGCCTGTCCGACCCGCTCGCCACGTGGCTCATGAGCTTTGGCGTCGCGCCGCTTTCCGCCATCGCACGCGGCCTGGCGCCGGTCATCATCACCGTCGCGGTCGCCTTCGTGTCCATCGTGATCGGCGAGCTCGTCCCCAAGCGCATTGGTCTGGCCAACGCCGAGGGCGTATCCAAACAGGTCGTGGGGCCGCTCTCCGTGTTCCAAAAGATCGCCCGCCCGCTCGTGTGGCTGACCGGTGCCTGCTCCGACGGCCTGGCCCGCATCCTGCGCATCAAGAGCGCCGATGACCGCCAGAACGTCTCGGAGGAAGAGATCAAGTACATGGTCTCGGAGCAGGACGACCTGCTCGACGAGGAAAAGCGCATGATCCACGAGATCTTCGACCTGGGCGACACCGTGGCTCGCGAGGTCATGGTGCCGCGCGTGGACACCACCATGTGCGAGGACGACGAGACAGTCGCCGACGTGCTGTCCACCATGCGCCAGACCGGCTTCAGCCGCATCCCCGTCTATCACGAGGACCCCGACAATGTCGCGGGCATCGCGCACATCAAGGACCTGATCCAGCCCGCGCTCGACGGCAAGGGCGACCAGCCCATTGCCGACTTTTTGCGCGACGCCACCTTTGTGCCCGATACCAAGGACATCCTGCCGCTGCTGTCCGAGATGCAGACCTCGCACGACCAGATCGTGGTCGTCGTGGACGAGTACGGCGGCACGGCCGGCATCATCACCATCGAAGACATCGTCGAGGAGATCGTGGGCGAGATCGAGGATGAGTTCGACCCCGACAACAAGTATCTCACGCGCCTTTCGCGCCGCGAGTGGCTCGTTGATGGGCGTTTTTCGTGCGATGACGCGATTGAGCTTGGTTGGCCGCTCGAGGAAAGCGATGATTATGAAACCATCGCCGGCTGGATCTTGGAGCTTTGCGACTCGGTGCCCGACATCGGAGAGGTGTTTGAGGTCGCGGGGTACAAGTTTAAAGTGCAGTCGATGCGTGGCCAGCGCATCTCGCTCATTCGCGTGATCGCTCCGGCCGAAACCGATAAGAAGGATTCCGAGTCTTCGGCAGAGAAGCCGGCGGCGTCGGGTGCGGGCTCTGTGGACCCGCACGATGGCGACGAGTAGGACAAGGAAGAGTAGGGGAGAGTTATGGCAGGCCTGTTCAACATCCTTAAGGTCACCGTCAGCGAGGACAAGATCTGCGCGCATGTGCTGGTGAACCCCGGCATGCCGCTCATGACCTCGGAGGACATCGAGGCCACGGCGCGCGTGTACTACCTGGTACCGGCGATTGCCAAGCACCTGTGCCTGGGTGATTCCGGCCGCGAGTTCCAGGATTGCATGGGTCAGACCGAGCTCTGCCACCTGCTGGAGCACGTGACGGTCGAGCTCATGAACGAGACCGGTCTTGCCGGTAGCATCTCGTGCGGCCGCACGCGCGTAAGCGAGCATGACGAGCGTGTCTTTGAGGTCGAGCTTTCGTGCCCCGACGACGCACTGGCCATCGGTGCGCTGTCGTCGGCCACCTTTATGATGGACTGGGCGTACCTGCACGCCGACCAGCCTGCCCCCGACGTGGAAGGCACGGTCGCGGGCCTGCGCAACCTGGTGCTGGGCATGCGCGCCGAGGCCGAGGGCAAGGATCCTCACGAGGCCGTCGCTGCTGCGAACGGCGAAGATGCTGCCGAGGACGAGGGCGCTGACGAGGGCGATGTGCCGGTCGACGCCGAGCCCGTTGCCGATGCGACCGCCGAGCCCGTTCCCACCGAGCCCCAGGGCGTCCCCAACTTTGACGACGAGCCCCAGGTGGCGATTGATACCGAGGGCGCGGTTGCCGAGAACCACGAGGCCTCCGCTGCCGTCTTTGGCGGTGCGGCGACGGTTCCGGCAGGACCTGCGCATGAGGGCGGCCTGCCGCTCGTGGACGGCGCCGGCGAGGACCCGGGTGCCACGGTGGCCATGCCGGCTATGCCTCAGGAGTAGGCCTACGCGTTTATCACCATCACGTACCTGCGCCTTTGCCGTACGCAGATGAGCGGAGCGGCAAGTGATGCGCTGCGGGTATAATGGACAGCATTCAAACGGTGGGCACCGACGTGCCCGCAGGAGAGGAATGATCATGGGTAAGACTTTCAGCTTTGTCTCCGGCGCACTTTTTGGTGCTGCTGCCGGCGCTATTATCGGTGTTGCTCTGGCTCCGCGCTCGGGCGCCGAGACCCGCGCCATGGCTGCCGATATCGCCAACGACGCCTGGGACAATATGCGCGACACCTACGAGCACAGCGCCGAGGAGGCCCGTGCTGCGGTGAATGACTTTGGCCCGATGGTCGACGCCAAGACCGACGACCTGCGCGCCAAGGTCGACCTGGCCCGCGAGCGCATGGACCAGCTGCGCGAGCAGCTCAACGACGCCATTTCGGGTGGCAACGTGACGCCTGCCGCCGACGTCGTGGTCGAGAACGCCGTCGAGGCTGATACCGAGGCTGCGGAGCCCTCGACCGAGGCATAATGCGCGCCGGGGATTTTGTCGGCGCCAAGATTTATCGCAAGCCTACCGAGGACAAGCGCACCAAAAAGGACGGCACGCCGCGCAGCCCTAAAAAGCTCGGAAAGATTCACTTTCCGGTCTTTACCCCGGGCGGTACGCGCGTGGTCGGCTTTATGGTCCGCCAGTCCGATATCGCGGGCATGATCGAGCGCCCCGACCGATTCGTAGCGCTCGACGCCATTGGTGTCTACGAGGGTGCCATTGCGGTCGATGACGTCAAGGACACGTACGATGCTGCCGCCGCCAAGCGCCTCGACATCAACCTGGACGATTGCATCATCTGGGTTGGCATGGACGTGCGCACGGAATCGGGCGATGTCGTGGGCTACTGCTCGGACGTTGAGTTCAAGCCACGCTCGGGTGTCGTGCAGGCATTCTATGTGACCGCCGGTGCCGCTTCGAGCGTGCTGGTGGGCGACACGCAGGTGCCACCGACGATGCTGCGCGGCTACGAGAACGGCGCGATGGTCGTCTCGGACGAGGTCAAGTCGCTCGGGTATTCGGGCGGTGCGGCTGCCAAGGCCGCCGAGGCCAGCGTCGTGGTGGGCGATAAGGTCAAAAAGGGCGCCAAGGTACTCGACGATAAGGGATCGGTTGCCGTGGACAAGGGCAGCCGCGCACTGGGCAAGCAGCTCGGCAAGACGCGCGGCATGTTCAAGGCCTTTAAGGACGAATACCAAAAGGCGAGCGGAGGCTCGTCAAAAGCTACAAAATAGCGACGTACCAAATGATGGGAGGCAAGCCGGAGACCTGTTGCTCCGGCTTGCTGTGTTTATGGGGGAGGGCACATGCGCCAAAATGGATCCAACTTAAACGGGCGCTCGGGTGCGCGTCCGACGGCGCGCCGCGACCTGGGGCAGCTGCCCAGCGGTCAGCGCCGCCGTCGCCGTAAGCCCGGCGCGATGTACCTCAACCATAGCCGCGGGTTTAGCGACCGCAGCGCGCGCATCGGCAACGGGCGCTCGCCGCGCCGACCGTCCCGTCTGCCCTATGCGCTCATCGCCGTGGGTTGCGCACTTGTGCTGTTTATCGCTGCCGTCGTGGGCTACGTCAACCGCAGCGTGGACGTGGAGCTCAACGGCCAGAAGACCGCGGTGCGCGTCGGCTCTACGCTGCAGAATCTCATCGACGACCAGGAGTTGACTGACACCTACGACGCAGGCGACCTGCTGGCCGTCGATGACAGCGTGCTGACCCGCCATGGCGGCGAAAAGCTGTCGGTTAAGGTGGACGGCAAGCGCATAAAACAGGGTAAGTGGAAAAGCCGCGAACTTGAGGGCGGCGAGAAGGTGACGGTCAAGGATGGCCGTAACACCTACGAGAAGCACGAGATTCAGGCTACGGTTATCGAGCCCAAGTTCAAGGTCGAGGGCACGGGCGCCATAGAGTATGTGCAGACGTGGGGTGTCCAGGGCCGCTCCGAGGTGTGGGTTGGTGAGCAGTCGGGCAAGACGCAGGACCGCGGCGAGGTTGCGCCCGCCACCGATTGCGTCGTTGCGTGCGCCAGCGTGGCGCCCAAGGGCAACAAAAAGTACGTGGCGCTGACGTTTGACGAGGGTCCGAGCGGTGCGACCAAGCAGATTTTGCAGGTACTCAAGGAAAAGGGCGTCACCGCGACGTTCTTCCTGTCGGGCGATGCGGCCGAGGCCTCGCCTGCCACGGCCAAGGCGATTGTCGATGCCGGGTGCGAAATCGGATCCAACAGCTACAGCGACGATTCGCTCAAGGGTCAGGACCGTGAGGCGGTACGCGAGCAGATCACGAAAGGCACCGATGCGATTAAGTCGGCGACCGGCGTGAAGACGATGCTGCTGCGTGCTCCCTACGCTGCCTTTGACGAGCAAAACTGGATTGATGCGATGGACCTGGTCTCCGCCGTGGTCTCGTGGAATATTGACTCGGGCGACTGGCTGCTCAACGGTGCCGACGAGCAGGTCTCGACGGTGCTCGATTCGGTGACGCCGGGCAATATCGTGCTGCTCACCGATAGAGACGAATGCGCCGAGCAGACGCTCGAGGCGCTGCCGCAGATTATCGACGGTCTTGTCGCCGACGGCTACAAGATCGTGACGCTCAGCGACCTGGTCAAGACGGACACATCGCTCAGCAAAAAGCTCACCTCGCTGACGAAGGTCACCATGCCCAAGGACGCCGTGTTCCCCCAACTTGCCGAGGACGATGACACTACAGAGTAGTCATTGGGTAGTCGTTTAAGAACGTCCCCAATGGCTATGTCACGGATACGTCAGCGTTTGGTATGCCTGCAATGTGCAGCGCATAAATTCGATGCCGCAGGGCGATGCTGATGCTATAGTTACTGCGGTTAATGAGGGTCAAGAGAAAGGTTACAGGTGAAATCCAAACCTCGACCATACAGTCGATGACCCCATGCAGGTGCTTTTTGCGCATGCACGGGGTGTAAGCGTCGAGCGGCGTGCCGCCCGCGCATGCGTATACATATCCAGAAGCCCCCGGACGCCGCACGCGCGGCCGCGTCCGGAGGAATAATGATGGGGAGCACCATTGAATTATCTGAGTGAGATGCTCAAATTGCCGGTCTTGGACGTCGATGGCGAAAAGCTCGGCGTGGTCAACGATTTTGGCATTGCTACCGGCGAAGTTTTTCCGCACGTGACGTCGCTCGCGTTCCGCGGCCCCGGCAAGACGCCGTTTATGATCAGCTGGCGCAAATGGGTCGACCGTATCGACGAGACGGGTGTACACCTTAAGACGTCGGCCACCGAAATCCGTTTTTCGTACCTGCAGCCGACCGAACTCTTGCTTGCCCGTGACGTGCTCAACAAGCAGATTGTCGACACGCAGGGCATGAAGGTCGTGCGCGTAAACGACATCAAGTTTTCCATGTCGGGCGAAAACCAGCTGCGCCTGCTGGGCGCCGAGGTCGGTGCCCGCGGTCTGCTACGCGCCATCAGCCCCGCGCTCGAGCATATCGTCGAAGGCTTTATGAAGCACCTGGGCAAGCCGCTCAGCGAGGATATCATCGCTTGGTCCTACATGGACCTGCTCGACCGCTCGACCAAGAACATTCAACTCTCGGTGTCGCACAAGACGCTTGGCGAGCTGCATCCTGCCGACATCGCTGACATCATCGAGCAGCTCGACCCGCGCCTGCGCGCGCAGGTGTTCGCGCAGCTCGATACGGCGCAGGCCGCCGAGGCCATCTCGGAGTTCGATGACGACGAGCTCATGACCGAGATGCTCGAGGGCCTGTCCGACACGGACGCGTCGTCGATGCTGGCCATGATGGACCCGGACGACGCTGCCGACCTGATCGACGAGCTCGATTATGAGAAGGCCGAGAAGCTCCTGCGCCTGATGGGCGTCAAGGAGGAGAAGGCGATTCGTAATCTGCTGGGATACGAGGACAACACCGCCGGCCGCATCATGACCTCGGAGTTTGTCTCGCTGCCCGCCACGGCGACGGTCGGCGATGCCATCGAGGCGATTCGCAAACTCGACGAGGATTATGAGAGTGTCTATTACGTCTATACCGAGGATCCGAGCGGCATGCTGACGGGCGTGCTTTCGTTGCGCACGCTGATCGTGGCCGACCGCGACGCCACGCTGGGCCAGCTCGCCTATCGCGATCTGGTCTACGTGTCGCCCGACGAGGACCAGGAAGACGTGACGGACGAGATGACCAAGTACGACCTGGTTGCCATCCCTGTCTGCGACGAGAACCGTCATATCCTGGGTATCGTGACCTTCGACGATGCCATGGACGTTATCGCCGAGGAGCATCAGGAGGACCTGCAGATCGCCGGTGTCGGCTCGGGCGATAGCGCGTCGGACGACTCGACGAACGTGCTCAGCTGGTTCGTGCATCGTCAGTACTGGGTCGTCGTGTGGGGCATCGCCTCGTGCATTATGGCGACGGTGCTGGGGACGGCGCTGGGCTCCGCGCATCTGGTGGTGTTCCCCATGTGCGCCATGCCGCTCGTGCTGTTGGCTGCCTCGCGCATGGTGTCGTTCGTCAAGAATTACTTCCTCGAGTACGACGGTCACGACGACGAGCCCAAGCCGTACCTGGGATTCTTCTTCCAGAGCACGGGTATGGGCCTGATCCTTTCGCTCGTGACCTACCTGTGCGCGCAGCTGGTGCGCACCGCCGCGTTCCCCGATGCCTCTATGTTTGAGGAGCAGCTCTTTACCGGCTGCTTTAACATTGCCGCCATCATCTGCCTGGTGGGCAACATGAGCGCCGTGATTTACCTGATGGTGCTGTTCTGGCGCGATGAGCACGACCTTAACACGTCGGGTACCGCCATGAACGTCATTGCCGTCATGATTTCGTGTGTGGCGTATTGCATCGCCGCGGTGCTGCTCGCCATATCAGTCATGGGTTAGGTGGTCGCGTGCAAAATACCAAGCAAAAGTCGGGCACCAAGCAAAAGTTGACCATCGCGGCCATCTTTGGCGCTATGGGTCCCGGTCTGCTGGCGGCGCTTTCGGGCAATGACGCCGGCGGCATTGCAACGTATTCCAGCGCGGGCGCCAGCTATGGCTACAAGATGCTGTGGATGCTTCCTGTCATGACTGTGCTGCTCATCGTGACGCAGGAGACCGCGGCGCGCTGCGGCTGCGTCACGGGCAAGGGCCTGGCATCGCTCATTCGCGAGCGCTTTGGCGTGCGCAAGAGTGTACTTGCTATGGCGGCGCTGTTGATCGCCAACACGGCTGTGACCATTTCGGAGTTTGCGGGTATTGCGAGCGGCCTTGCCCTCTTTGGCGTGCCGGCGAGCATCTCGGTGCCGTTGGTGGCGCTGCTGGTGTGGATGCTTACCATGTCGGGGAGTTTCCAGCGCATCGAGAAGATTCTGCTGCTGGTGAGCTGCGTGTTCGTGACCTACATCGTCGCCGCGTTTATGGCTGGCCCCAACTGGGGTGAGGTCGCGGTCGACCTGGTCGTGCCTAACATTCAAAATGACCCCAGCTACGTGTCGCTCGTGGTCGCAACGATCGGTACCACCATCGCGCCGTGGATGATTTTCTTGGCGCAGAACAACGTGGTCGATAAGAACGCGGGCGAGGACGACATCGTGCTGCAGCGTATTGATACCGTGAGCGGCTCGCTTGCCGCCGATGTTATTGCCGGCTTTATTATCATCACGACCGGCACGGTGTTGTTCCCGGCGGGTATTCAGATTAGCGATGCTGCCGATGCTGCCCGCGCGCTGGAGCCTATTGCGGGTCAGTGGTCCACGGTGTTGTTTGCCTCGGGCCTGGTCGCAGCGAGCTTTTTGGCTGCCTGCGTGCTGCCGGGCGTTACGTCGAGTGCCATCTGCGAGGCATTTGGTTGGGAACGAGGCGCCGATCGCAGCTGGGACGAGGCCCCGGTCTATCGCGGCATCATTACGGCCATCATCGGCATTTCTGCCGTGTTGGTGCTCATGCCCGGCGTCGATTTGTTCCAGATTATGATGACCTCGCAGGTCATCAACGGCGTGCTGCTGCCCGTAGTTTTGGTATTCCAGGTGGTTATCGCGGCGGATCGCCACATTATGGGGGCCAACCGCAACGGTCGCGTGTGGAACGTGCTCACGTGGGCGACTATCGGCGTGATTACGGTGCTGACGGTCGTCATGTTTGTGCTGCAAGCGATGGGCTACAGCGCGTAGCGCCTCTTTTGGGTTTCGAGCGGGCCGCGGCCTCTTTTTTGCCCGCTACAGGGGGTCAGTTATATAACGATGGGCAAAAAATGCCAAATATGAGTACTGTTGCTAGACTGATGACATTTACGGCCAAGAAGATAATGAACATAACCTATAGTATGTTCATTAAAATTGGCTCCAATACACCTTAAACAAGTCAGGTTGGCTGCTTTAGGGGGTTGTAGGGGTTGCTCGGACGTCATTTTGGGTGGTTTTGCCTGCTACTAAAATGGTAACAGTACTCATATTTGCCCTTTTTTGCCCACAGACCTTTGAGGTTGCGGCGAAAAGGGCTTGTTTTGATTGTTTGGGGCAGGCGCGAGGCGCGGAAACGATGCCTGGAGCGGCGGAGCGGCTTGAAATTCATCTCTAGAGGTCTTCATTGGCTGCGCCAGAAGTGCCTCAAGGTGCCGGTGCAAAAGGAGCGTCCCTAACTGCCGCAGGGGGCGTCGGCCACGGCCGACGCCCCCTGCGGGTGGAAGCAGATTTGGCCGCGTGTTACTTGTCGGTGCCCAGCTTGTGTGGTTTGTAGGCGAGGGCATTGACGAGTGCGTCGGCGGCGGATTTGACGGCTGCCGGCTGCGGATCGTTGACGTGGTCCTCGGGGTGCACGGGCAGGTCTTTCTTGACCGCATCGTGGATCAGGTTGAGGTATTCGGTCACGCCGGTGGTCGACAGGTGCGTGCCGTCGCCGTCGAACAGGTCGTTGCGGTTGGCGCTGTACCCGTACCAGTCGATAACGCGCACGTTCTTGTAGCGCGTAGCGGCGTTGGCGATGGCCTGGTTGGTAGAGCCAACCCACGGCTGCGGGCTGCGCGTGTTCACAAACACCACAATACGCTTATCTCCTGCATCGGCCATGATGGCGTCGATCTGGTCGTCGGTTACCAAGCCGTTGGTGCCCAGGGCAAAGACCACGATCTTGCCGGCAAGGTTCTGTTGGAGATAGCCCTCAAATGTCGCGCGGCCCGCATCGAACTGGCGGCCCTTTTCGGCATCGATGTGACTGTGGGGGAACACGCCGTCGAAGGAATCGACGGCGCGCAGCGACACGGAGTCACCGATCATCAACAGGTCGTAGGAGCCATCGGGGAAGCCGTCGTTGTCCTTGTCGGTGTCGTCGGCTGCCTGTTGGTCCGTTGGCGCGGTGTTTTTGGCTTCCTTGTTGAGGACTTCGGCGCCCTCACCGCTCAGTGCGGAGGTCTCCGGCACAAAGATCAGGCCGCCCAGTGCAACGACCAACACGACAGCGCAGGCTGCGCAGACAGGGACGTGCGCGCGCACCCAGTTGGCGGGCGCGGTGGTGCCGTCGCGGAACTCGGATACGGTGCGCCCAAAGGCGCCCTTTCTAAACGGCGTCTCGATAAAGCGATATGAACATTCGGCTACGGCGACCACCAACAACACCTGCAAAATGTACTGCCACCACGGCGTATCGTTGATGTTGGCGACCGGGTTCATGAGCAACAGTAGCGGATAGTGCCACAGGTAGATGCTGTACGAGCGCTTGCCAACCCACACGAGCGGCTCGGCGGACAGTGCGCGGGCAACCATTCCCTGGGGCTGCACGCAGGCCGCGATGACCATGAGCGTGAGGATGGAGCATAGCAGCGTGCCGCCGCGATACTGGAACGCGGTGTAGCCGTTGGTGAGCGCGACCATGGCGGCAAGGCCAACCAGACCCACGACGCCCAACACATCGATGGATGCGGGCGAGGACCAAAAGCGCACGAGGGCGCTCGGCTGTGCCGGGACGGTCTCGGCTGCGTTGTCGGCCTTCTCGCCAGGCTTGCCCTCGGCGTTCTTGCCGTGCTTGGCGGCGCCAGCCAGGCGATTGAGCCCCAAACGATGAGCGAGACACACCGGCGCCAGGTCGCGATCGGGGATAAAGGCCATCCAGGCGCCCAGCAGCAGCGAGAAGACGCGGGTGTCGGTGCCGTAGTACACGCGGCTGGGGTCGGCGGCGGGGTTATAGAGCACCATCATGGCGATGGCGGAGACAGCAGCCAGGCCCAGAACCATGCGGCGCGTGCTGGGCTTGCTCATGTGCATGGATACCATAGCGAGCAGCAGCGGGGGCCAAACCAGGTAGAACTGTTCCTCGATGGCGAGCGACCAAAAGTGCGTAAGCGGCGAGGGATCGCCCAGAGCATTGAAGTACGAGACGTTTTGGGCAATCTGCCACCAGTTGTTAAAGAACAGCAGCGACGGCAGGATGTCGGGGCGCATCTTGGTGAGCATCACGTGGTTAAAGATGGTGCACAGCGCGCAGGTCACGAACACTACCGTTACCACGGCGGGGACCAGGCGACGGATGCGGCGAATCCAGAAGCTCTTAAGGTCGATGCGGCCGGTCTTAGCGACTTCGTTGAGCAGCAAGCGCGTGATCAGATAGCCCGAAAGCACAAAGAAGATCGTGACGCCGAGCAGGCCGCCCTGAGCCCACGTGAGGTTGAGGTGATAGAGCACCACCGCGACGACGGCAAGCGTGCGCAGGCCGTCAAGGGCAGGGATGTAGCGGGACTTGGGGCGAGCAGGCGTCTGCTCCGCGGCGGGAGTGTTGGCGCGGCCCGCGTTGTTGGCAGAAGCGCGATGGGGGCTCGCGGTGCGTCGCGGCTCGTTGGCGCGGCGCCCGCCCTTCACGCGTTCGTGCGGCGCCGGCTCATTGCCCGTGCGGCGTCGACCGCGCGAGCCCGATTGCGAGAGTTGTTCCATAAAACATCATCCAATGACGAGAATAATCAGCACGTATTCATTGTAGCTGCCTGCCCCTGTGAATGCTTGCTGCTGGCGCAAGCTCAAGCGCGCGTCCACATCAAAGTGGACTAAAGTTATAGGGGGTGCGAGAGTGCACAATCGTTGGTCGACGGTGGGCGCAAAGCCTGAAGACGAGGAGGTTTCCATGGCGGATCACAGCATCGTTGCGGTGTTCGGCAGCATGAACATGGACCTTTCGGTGGCGTGCGAGCGCATGCCGCGCGCGGGCGAGACCGTCGGTGGCAGCGGTTTTATCACCAACGCCGGCGGTAAGGGAGCCAATCAGGCCGTTGCCGCTGCGCGCATGGGTGCGCGCACGTGCATGATCGGCGCTGTTGGGCGCGATACCTTTGGCGATGCGCTTGTGGCAGGGCTCCAGGATGCCGGCGTGGGCGTTGAGTTTGTGGCGCGTCGCGATGACGTGGAGACCGGTACCGCGACTATCATTCGCTGTGAGAGCGACAACCGCATCGTGCTGTCGCCGGGCGCCAACCATGCGCTTGCGGGCGAGGACGTTGCCCGCGCACTGAGGCGCTTGGTGGCCGACGAGCTCGACGGCGATGCCAGCGAGATTGCCCCGGCTGTCGGAAGCGTCTTTATTGCCCAGGGCGAATGTGACCTTGCGGCGACGGCCGAGGCGCTTGCTTGTGCTCACGAGCTGGGGTTCTATACGATCTTTAACCCGGCGCCCGCCTGCGACCTGCCGGCAGGAGCGTGGCCTGCGGTCGACCTGGTCTGCCCCAACGAGACCGAGTGCCAGATGCTGACGGGCATTCTGCCCACAGATGATGCGAGTTGCGTCGCCGCGCTCAATGCGCTGCTCGACAAGGGCGCCGGCGCCGCGGTCATCACGCTGGGCGGCGCCGGCTCGGTTACGCTCGGCGATGGCGGTGAGCCGCTGCGCATGCCGGCGCTTTCGAGCGCGGTGGTCGATACGACGGCCGCGGGCGATACGTTTATTGGTGCGCTTGCTGCAGCTCGTCTGGAGGGTCTGCCGCTCTTTGAGTGCATGGCCGCGGGTGCTCGCGCCTCGGCGGTGACGGTATCGCGCCTGGGCGCTCAGCAATCAATTCCCACGCGTACGGAAGTCGAGCACAAGTTTGGTTTAGACGGTTTGGATGTAGACGGAGAAGCGGAGTAGAACAATGGCAACCAAGAAGCTGATCCTTGATCTGGATATGGGTGTGGATGATGCGATGGCGCTCGCCTATGCCATCGCGAGCCCCGAGGTGGAGCTCGTCGGCATCACCACGTGCTTTGGCAACGTGCGCGTCGAGCAGTCGGCGCACAACTGCTTGGCGGTGCTCGACCTGTTGGGTCGTCCCGAGGTGCCGGTGTACCTGGGCGCCGATCGTCCCGTGAAAGCGACCGAACCCTACACGCCGCCGGCGTCCACCACGCTTATCCACGGCAAGAACGGCATTGGCGGCGCAAGCGTGCCCGCCTCGCCGTACGAGCCGGTGGGCGCGACGTCGGCCGATGGCAATGCGGCGGTCGATTACCTGATTGATGCCGCGCGTACCTATGGTCCCGATCTGGCCTACGTTGCGACCGGCCCGCTCACCAATCTGGCGCTTGCCCTGGAGCGCGATGCGGCGGCGATGATGTCCATCGGCCGCGTGGTCGTGATGGGCGGTGCGCTTACCGTGCCCGGCAACGTGAGCGCGGGCGCCGAGGCCAACATGGCGGGCGACCCCGAGGCTGCCGACGCCGTGTTGCACTCGGGCCGCAAGCTCACCATGGTGGGCTTGGATGTGACGCACCGCGTGGTGCTCACGCGCCGCGACGTTGCCGGCTGGACGGGCTCGGGCACTATGGCTGGCTGCGCGTTTGCGAGCATGGTCGAGCACTATATCGGTTCGTACGAAATGAACGCGCCCTACCTGGGCGGCTGCGCGCTGCACGATCCGCTGGCGGTTGCCGTGGCGATTGATCCCACGCTCGTGGGTGCGCTCGGCTGTAACCTGCGTGTCGACCTGCTGGGCGAGTATCGCGGCCGCACCATCTGCGACGAGCACCGTCTGCCCGATCCAGATAAGAGCGCGCTCGTGGCGCTCACCGTGGACGCCCCACGTTTCCTCGCGGAGTTTAAGGCACGCATGGCTCGCATCCTTGGCTAAACGGTTTCTGTGCCCCGTTCCAGATTAGCTACCGAGTAAATACGCCCGTTGGGGGAATAGTCGCGTCGCTTCGCTTGACAACAGGCTAAACTAGCTATTAAACATTTACTATTCTGTTTAGATTGAATTTGCGGTCGTTTAGTTGTCGAGTCACGGGGCGGTCAGGCCACGATGCTCGACAGCGGCCGTTGCTAGGGGGAACAATGGCTAAAGCAAGTGTTCGCGAGATCAGCCGCATTACCGGTTTTTCGCCTGCGACCGTGTCCAACGCGCTCAACCGCAAGCGCAGCGTGAGCGAGGAGACCGCCAAGGTCATCCTGGAGTGCGCGCAGTCGCTCGGCTATCAGCAGTCGACGCAACTTGAGAGCATCCAGTTTGTGCTCGCGCGCAAGACGGGCGCCATCCTGGACGAGAGCACCTTCCATCCCGCGGTTATTGAGGGCGTGGAGCGCCAGGCGCGTCGCCACGGCATGAGCACGAGCTTTGTCTCGCTCGACTTTAGCGACCTGGACGCCGTGCGTCCGCAGGTCGAGGGCCTGATCGCCGATCCGTCCGCCGCCATCGTGCTGATGGGCACCGAGCTGGGCGAAGAAGACTACGCCCTGTTCGCTAACGCCGCTGCCCACCTGATCGTGCTCGATGGCTGGAGCGACCGCCAGTACTTCGATGCCGTAGTCATTGCCAATACCGATTCGGTGCTGCGCGCCGTGGACTACCTTATCGAGAAGGGTCACAGGCAAATCGGCTATCTGGCAGGCGATCTTCGTATCCGCAACTTTAAGGATCGCGAGCGCGGCTATCGCCAAGCACTTGAGGATGCGGGCCTCGAGGCAAACCCGGCATGGCGCGTCACGCTGGGCACCACGCTCGAAGGTGCCTATCGCGATATGGGTGCATGGCTCGACAGCGTCTCACGCGACGACCTGCCGACGGCTTTCTTTGCCGAGAACGACGTGCTCGCCGTGGGTGCCATGCGCGCGTTCAACGAGCACGGCATTCGCGTGCCCGAGGATGTCTCGATCATCGGCTTTGACGACCTATCTCTGGGCGCCTTCTCCAACCCGCCACTCACCACGGTGCATGTTCCCAAACACGAGGTGGGCGAGATCGCGGTGCGCCGCCTAGTGGGCAACATCCGCAATCCCAAGAGCTACACCTGCAAAACGGCTGTGTCGACCTATTTTGTCGAGCGCCAGAGCGTGCGCGAAATCTAGGCGGAGACGGCATCGCCTGCAGCGTGCCAAAGCTCGCTAGGGCAGTAAACATAGCGCTATTCAAAAGAGGGTCCTTCGGGGCCCTCTTTTTGTTGCCCTTGTATGTTCAGATTGTTTACATACCGTTTAGGCTGATTTCTCTACCGTTTACGAGACTTTCGCGCTAAACTTTTAAACAAAAGAGTAAAACATTTAGTAAACAGAACAAAACGAAACATGCGTCTGTTTACTGAACATGTGACTAGGGGAGGACGTACATGGACAAGATCAAGCTCGGCTTTGTGCCCACGCGCCGCAGTATCTTTAGCGCGCCGGACGCGATCAGGTATCGCGGTCTGACGGCTGATCGCCTGCGCGAGATCGGCGTCGAGATTGTGGATATCGACGACATCAACGACGAGGGCCTGCTGTTCGACGACAGCCATATCGCGCCTATCGTCGAGAAGTTCCGCGCCGAGGGCGTCGACGGCATCATGCTCTGCCACGCCAACTTTGGTACCGAGTATGTCTGCGCCCGCCTTGCCCGCGAGCTCGGTTTGCCCGTGCTGCTGTGGGGGCCGCGCGACGAGCGCCCCGAGCCCGACGGCACCCGTCTGCGTGATAGCCAGTGCGGTCTGTTCGCCACCGGCAAGGTCCTGCGCCGCTTCCAGGTTCCCTTCACCTACATGACCAACTGCCGTCTGACCGATCCCGAGTTCGAGCGCGGCGTCTGGGACTTTTTGGCCGTGTGCAACGTGGTCAAGACCTTCAAGCACACCCGCATCCTGCAGATGGCCACCCGTCCGTTCGATTTCTGGTCGACCATGTGCAACGAGGGCGAGCTGCTCGAGAAGTTCAACATCCAGCTTTCGCCCATCCCCATGACCGAGCTTGTCCAGGCCGTGCGCGACGCCCAGGCTGACGAGCAGGCCATGGCAGCCATGCTCGCCCACATTGGTGACAGCTTTGAGATCTGCATACCCGAGGACAAGGTTCCTGCGGTCGCAGGACTCGCCATTGCCATGAAGCGCTTGGTCGAGAAGTACGGCTGCAACGCCGGCGCCATCCAGTGCTGGAACGCCCTGCAGGACGAGTTGGGCATTATGCCCTGCGCCGCCAACGCAATCCTCAACGAGATGGGCATCCCCATCGTCTGCGAGACCGACATCCATGGCGCTATCACCGCGCTGATGGTCGAGGCCGCCGACCTGGGCCGTCACCGCGGCATGTTCGCCGACTGGACCGTGCGTCATCCCGATGACGAGAACGGCGAGCTGCTGCAGCACTGCGGCCCCTGGCCCTGCAGCTGCGCGGCCGTCAAGCCCAAGCTCACTTACCCGCTGGCTTTCGATCACCCCGGCGCGCTGACGGCCGAGGCCAAGCACGGCGACCTCACCCTTGCCCGCTTTGACGGCGACAACGGCGAGTACTCGCTGCTGCTGGGTAACGCCCGCGGCATCGACGGCCCGGCCGGCATGGGCACCTACCTGTGGGTCGAGGTCGACAACCTCAAGCGCCTCGAGGCCAAGATCGTCGAGGGTCCCTACATCCACCACTGCGTCGCCATTCACGCCAACGTGGTGCCGGTGCTCTACGAGGCGTGCAAGTACATCGGCATTGTCCCCGACCTGTACGACCCCATCGAAGAAGACGTCAAAGCTTACCTGCGAGGAGAGTAGAAATGGCAACTATCGAAGAGCTTGAATCCCTGCGTTGGGACCTTCGCCGCGATTGCGTCGATATCATCATGGCTGGCGCTGGCGGGCACATCGGCGGCGACATGTCGGTCATCGATGCGCTGATGACCCTCTATGCCAACCACCTCAGCATTTCTCCCGAGACCGTCGACGATCCCAACCGCGATCGCTTCGTACTCTCCAAGGGCCACGCCATGGAGGCCTACTACGCGGTGCTCTGCCACGAGGGCTATCTGGACCTCGACGACGTCAAGGCCCGCTTCTCTAAGTTCGGCAGCCCCTACATCGGCCACCCCAACAACAAGCTCAAGGGCATCGAGATGAACTCGGGCTCGCTGGGTCATGGCCTGCCCGTGGCCGTCGGGATGGCGCTTGCCGGCAAGATGGATGGCCGCGACTACCGCGTCTACACCATCATGGGCGACGGCGAGCTTGCCGAGGGCTCGGTCTGGGAGGGCGCCATGAGCGGCGGCAACTACCAGCTCGATAACCTGTGCGCGCTCGTGGACCGCAACCGCCTGCAGATCAGCGGCAGCACCGAGGACGTCATGAAGCAGGATTCGCAGGAGGAGCGCTGGGCCGCCTTCGGTTGGAACGTGCTGTCCATTCCGGGCAACGACGTCCAGGCCATCGACGCCGCGCTGACGCTGGCCGCCGAGACCAAGGGTAAGCCCACGGTCATCATCCTCAACACGGTGAAGGGCTACGGCTCGCCGGTTATGGAGGACAAGGCCGCCTGGCATCATCACCTGCCCAACGATGAGGAATATGCCCAGATCATCGCCGATTTCGCTGCCCATAAGGAGGCTATCAATGGCTAACAAGATCGCCAACCGCAAGGCTATCTGCGACACGCTGCTCGAGGCCGCCGCAACCGATAAAGACATCGTCGTCTTGTGCTCCGACTCCCGCGGCTCCGCATCGCTCACGCCGTTCTTCGATCAGTATCCCCAGCAGTCCATTGAGGTCGGCATCGCCGAGCAGGACCTGGTGAGTATCGCCGCCGGTATGGCCTCGTGCGGCAAGAAGGCCTGGGCCGCCTCGCCGGCGTCCTTTGTGACCACGCGCTCGTATGAGCAGTGCAAGGTCGACGTTTCGTACTCCAACACCAACGTCAAGCTCATCGGCATCTCGGGCGGCGTTTCCTATGGCGCCCTCGGTATGAGCCATCACTCCGCGCAGGATATCGCCGCCATGAGCGCGATTCCCAACATGCGCGTGTATCTGCCGAGCGATCGCTTCCAGACCGCCGAGCTCGTGCGCGCCCTGGTTGCCGACAACAAGCCGGCCTACATCCGCGTGGGCCGCAACCCGGTGGAGGACGTGTACACCGAGGACGAGTGCCCGTTCCAGATGGACCGCGCCACCTGGGTGCGCCGCGGCACCGATGTGGCGATCGTCGCCACCGGTGAGATGGTCCGCCACGCCGTGGACGCCGCCGACCTTTTGGCCGAGCAGGGTATCTCGGCAACGGTGCTCGATATGTACTGCGTCAAGCCGCTCGACGCCGAGGCCGTGATCGAGGCCGCCGGTGCCACGCGAGCCGTCGTGACCGTCGAGGAGCACAGTCCCTTCGGTGGCCTGGGTTCCATGGTCGCGCAGGTCGTGGGTGAGCACTGCCCGCGTCCGGTCAAGTGCCTGAGTCTACCCGATGCGCCGGCCATCACCGGTACGAGCCCCGAGGTCTTTGCGCACTACGGCCTGATGGGCGAGGGAATCGCCAAGACGGTCGTCGAGTTCCTTCCCGCAGAGTAATTGGTGCATCGGGGACAGGTTTGCACCAATCCTTTTAGGTTGAATTTTGAGCAGGCCGGCTGCGCTCTCATGAGCCGGTCGGCCACTCGCTCCTTGTCCGTCGGGTTTTAGTTTTGAATCGACGGGGGAGACAGGAGAGTACATGAGCAAATACATCATCGGAATCGATCAGTCCACACAGGGTACTAAGGCGCTGCTGGTGGACGAGGGCGGCCATCTGATCCATCGCGCCGACCGCTCGCATCGCCAGATTGTCAACGAGGCCGGCTGGGTGAGCCATGATCCAGCCGAGATCGCCGCCAACGTGCTGGCCGTGGCGCGCGCCGTGGTGGAGGAGACCGGGGTCGATCCGGCCGACGTCGCCGGCATCGGCATCTCCAACCAGCGCGAGACTACCGTTGCCTGGAATCGCACGACGGGCGAGCCGCTGTGCGATGCCGTGGTGTGGCAGTGCGCCCGCGCCCGCGAGCTGTGCGACGAGCTGGCTGCGCGCGAAGGCGTGGCCGAGCTGGTGCGTGACACGACGGGTCTGGTGCTCTCGCCCTACTATCCGGCGGGCAAGATGGCCTGGATCCTCGCGAACGTTCCCGCGGCTGCCGAGGCCGCGGCGGCGGGCGAGCTGTGCCTGGGCACCATCGATGCCTGGGTGGTCTGGACGCTCACGGGCGGCGCGGAGTTCCGCTGCGACTGGTCCAATGCCAGCCGCACGCAGCTTTTTGACCTGCGCCGTGGCTGCTGGAGCGAGCCGGTGTGCGAGGCCTTTGGTGTCAATCCGGCGTGTCTGCCGCAGGTGACCGATTCCGATGGCCTGTTCGGTACAACGGACCTGGGCGGCTTTTTGCCGGCGCCCGTGCCCATTCACGGCGTGCTCGGCGACAGCCATGCCGCCTTGTTTGCCCAGGGCTGCCATAGCCGCGGCATGGCCAAGGCGACCTATGGCACCGGAAGCTCGGTCATGATGAACGTCGGCGACGAGTTCGTCGCCAGCTCGCATGGGCTTTCGAGCTCGCTCGCATGGCGTATGGACGGTGTGACCGAGTATGTGCTCGAGGGCAACGTGAGCTACGCCGGCGCCGTCAAGACGTGGCTGCGCGACGACCTGGAGCTCATCAACAATCCCGAGGAAGTCACCGACCTGTGCTATGCCGCCAACCCGGCGAGCCGCGTCTACTTTGTGCCGGCGTTCACTGGCCTGGGCGCGCCGCACTGGGCGAGCGACGCCGAGGGCTGCGTCTTTGGCATGACACGCACCACGGGCCGCGCGGAGTTCGTGAAGGCCGCCGATGAGTCGATCGCCTATCAGATCTTCGACGTCATTGATGCGATGGTCGAGGATTCGGGCGCGGCGCTTGCCGAGCTTCGTGTTGACGGCGGCCCCACGCGCGATGCGTACCTGATGCAGTTTGAGAGCGACTTGGTCGGCTCGCCCATCCGCATTGCGAGCAATGACGAGATGAGCGGTCTGGGTGCGGCTTGGGCCTGCGGCATTGCGCTGGGCATGTACGCGCGCGATGTCGTCGACGTCTATGGCGCCCGCGGCATCGTGGAGCCCACCATACCCGCTGACGAGCGAGCCAAAAAGATCGCCGGCTGGCGGCATGCCGTCGATGCGACCATCGCGTACACGGCCTAGAATGATTTTTCTGGGACGGGGATTAAAAACTCATTGATCCCCGTCCTAGGCAGCTCATTTGGGACGTGTCTCTATAGTTTTGTCAACCGCGTGCTTCGCGACATTTCGGCATGGCGCATCTGGGTGCCTGGCGCCCCCCGCCTCCTCTTCAGTTGATCTTGCCGTCCGCTAGGCCGCGTACGGGACGGCGTCGCGCATGATCGCGTAGATGACCTTGAGCCTCTTCCTCGCGACCGCCTTCAGCGCCTTGCTGTGCCTCATCCCCCTCGCCCTGCACTCCCCGTAGTACCTCCCGAACCTGTTGTCCGTGCCGATGAGGGAGTTGCAGCTGAATATGAGCAGGTTCTTGAGCTGCCTGTTCCCGCCGCGCTGCGGCGACGTCGACCTGATGCTGCTCCCGGAGCGCCTGTCGGAGGGCGCCACGCCGCAGTAGCTCGCCAGCTCGTCGTGTCCCCTGAACGCGGATATGTCGATCGACGTCACCAGCGCCGCAGCGGTCTTGGGGCCGATCCCGGGCACCGTGAGGAGGCACTCGTAGACCTCGTCGCCCGCCAGCGAGTCGGCCACGAGCGAGTCGAGCTCCTCGATGTCGGCGTCGAGGGAGGCTATCTCCCGGGCGAGTATCCGGACCGCGACGTCCTCGCCGGTCGGCAGCCGCCTTCCCGAGCGCGACGAGGCCAGCAGCGCCTCCCAGAGCCTCCTGGCCCCCGCCGCGGGGGCGCCCGCGCGCCTGGCGGCGTTCGAGAACCTGCGCCAGCCGGCGGCGGAGCACCCGGCGGCCCCGCCGAACTCGGCCAGCATCGACACCTGCCAGCGGCTCGACGGGTCGACCCCGCGCTC